>JBJEVY010000092.1:0-53834 GCA_051884775.1 Candidatus Spyradenecus sp.
AGCCTTCAACGACAACATACATTACCAACACAAAGGGTTGTGGAGGCCTTGTCACACCGAAATACACGCAGGATTTAACCACAAAGAAGCGCAAAGACACGCAAAGAAGCACAAAGAAAGGCTCGCAGGGAAAGGGCTGCGCTGGTAAGCGTGGTGCAGTGGCCTGCTCCGCCAGGCCGCCCGGCGCGCTGGGGCACGCAGGCCACGGCAAAACGCTTATCACCCTCACGCGCCTGTTCATTGCGCAAGTGCCCGCAGGGCGCGTGCGCCGGGGTGGAGCACCCCGTGCTCCCGAGGGGCGTGGGGGCGAGTAGCCCCCACACCATCCCGTGCGGGGGAGGCCTAGCGGAGTTTGAGGCGGAAGAAGCGGGCGGCAGGGGGGAGGGTCTGGGTGGGGGTGATGGGGAAGGCGAGGCGGCCGAGGGGCACTTCGGTGACCTCGCCACCGAGTTCAGCGAAGGTTTCAAGGACAACGGTGCCATTGACGGTGCCGGTAAGGTCCTTGCCGCCGGCGGAGAGGGTGCCGGTGAGCGAGAGAGAGCCATCGCCATTCAGCGACAGGGCGGTCACTTCGAGTGCGACTTCGGGGGCGGCCTGGGGCGGGAGGTCGACCAGGTAGCAGGTGGTGAGGTCCTCGGCCGAGCCAGTGAAGGCAGCGAGGGCGGCCTTGGCCTCGGCGTCGAGGGCGGCGAGCCAGGAGCCGATGGCCGGGGTCTCGGCGATGGCAGCGGTCACTTCGGTGGCGGTGGTGCCCTCGGCGGTCGGGAGCTCAAAGCTGGGGGCCCAGTCGGCTTGGGTGGTGACGGTGGCCTCGGTGGAGCGGGCAATGAGCGAGGCCCCGCCGCCATAGGTGGCGCTCCACCACTTGGACTCAAAGTAGAGGGTCTGGGCCACGGCACCGACGCTGTCGTAGAGGAGCATATCGACCTTGTTGTTGGTGAGCTTTGTCCAGCCGGCGGAGGCGAAGGCGGCCTTTTCCAGACGGTAGGTGGCGCCGGGGGCGAGGACGGCGGCCGGGAGGGTGATGTCGCAGGAAGCGGCGGCATCGCCGGACTTCGTGGCGGTCAGGCGGATGCCCGCCAGGGAGAGGGTCTCGCTCTCGGAGGTGTTCTTGAGGAGGATGTACTCGGCCCCATCGCCGCCCGCGTCGGCGGTGTTGGCGTAGACCTCGACCACGCGCAGGAACTGCTTCTCGGCGGTGGGCGGGGCCCAGGAGGCCGCGCAGACGGTGGTGCCATCGGCGGCGGAGAGGGTGAGGTCGAGCGCCGCGGTGGAGAAGGGAGCATTGCCGAGGATGATGGGCGCAGCGGCCTTCGCCTCATCGCTCAGGGCGGCCACATAGGCCTTGCGGTCGGCCACGATGGTGAGGGAGTCGTTGGCATCGACGACGGTGCCGGCGGGGAGAACCCAGGATACGGCACCCGAGAGGACCCAGCCGCTCATATCGACTGCCTCGGCGTTGCCATTGGTGATGGTGAGGAGGCCCTCGGCGGCGGCGAAGCCCGCCTCGGAGCCGTCGGTGCTACGGGCGTTGGCGAAGGCGAAGTTCGGCGCGAGGTCGGCGAGGGCCGACTGGGCGGCGGGGATGCCGGCGGCGTAGTCCGCGCCGTAGCCCTCGGGGAGGGTGGTGCTGCCGGCGGCGTGGGTTTCGTAGAGGTGCTTGCGGCGCGGGACGATGTAGTTCTCCCAGAGGTCGGTGAAGCCCTCATCGAGGGAGAGGGCGCTGGGCCAGACCCAGATGGCGGTGCCGGTGGCCTGCTTGGCGTAGTTCCACTTGGTGCGATCGAGCTCCTCCAAGTGGGCGATGGCGGCCTTGTAGCGGAGGGCCTGCTGCCAGAGGGGCGTCGCCTCCTGCGCGGTTTCGGGGGCCTTGAGGTAACCATCCATCAGGGTGCGCAGGCGGCGGAGGTAGAGGCGGCGGAACTTGGGGTTCTGGAAGAGGGCCTCGAGGGCGCGGTTGCCGACCCCCACTTCGGAACCATCGGCCTTGTGGGCGCGGATCTTGAAGCCGCCGTAGAGGGGGTGGCACTTGAAGGCGTCGTCGGTCACGCGCAGGCCGATGCGGCCGGTGGCCTTGTCGTCGTTATAGTACCACTGGCCGAAGGAGAGGTTGAGGTCGTAGGCGAGCGGCATCCAGGTGTCGGTGTGGAGGCAGTCGTAGTAGGCCGAAAGGTTGGCCCAGATGTCATCGCACTCCTGGGTGACGCGGGCGGCGGCGAGGTAGTTGACCCACGCGGGGAGGTCGAAGGCCTCGACCACGCGCCCGGTGGCCTGGGCCTGGTTGGCCTCGGTGACGGTGGCGGTGGGCAGAGTGGCGGTGAAGGCCTGCAGCACGGAGAGGTCCTGCTCGTTGTCGTCATCGGGGGTCTTCTTCTCAATGGCCGTGGCGCCGTTGCTGCCGGAGAAGGGGCCGACGTTCTTGTAGCTGTAGCCGACCGAGCCATCGGCCTCGGCCAAGCCGTAGTAATCCTCGATGAGTTCGTCGGAGAAGCGGTTAGAGTGGAAGGCGAGCTGATAGAACTCGCCATTCAGCTGCAAGCGGACGGGGTAATCGAAGGGGGTCAGGTTGCCGGCCTGGCGCAGGAGCCAGAAAGAGAGGGCCTGGCGGATGTATGTGGGGTCGCAGTATTCGGCCACGAAGGAGGTCTTGCGGATTTCAATCTGCTCGCCGTCGAAGGGGTTGGTGCAGGTGAGCGGCTGGCACTTGCTGAAGCGCAGACCGTGGGACTTCTTGTTGAAGTCCTTAGAGGTGTTGCCGCGCAGGTCGATGCGGACGTTGTCGTAGTAGGTGTTGGACTGCTCGTCGAAGACGCCGACGCGCGCGCCCAGCGGCAGCGAGCCGGAGACTGCGTCGTACTGCTTATCCATATTGGCCAGGGCGGTGCTATCGGCAAAGAGGTGGAAGGTCTGCAGCGTCTCGTCGGTCGGCGTTTCGCCCTTGACGAGGGTGCCGAACCACTCGTAGCCGTCATCGGGGTTGCAGAAGGAGGGCGAGCGCCAGCGGTTGCCATCGCCATCGGTAATCCGCGCGGCATAGCGCAGCAGGTGACCCTCCGTGGGCAGCGCCGCCGCCGGGATGGTCCCCTCCCAAAGCCCCGTTGTGGCGTTGTAGGCCATCTCGGCCTCCTGGACCTCCCCAAAGTCCGCGCGGTAGAGCAAGGTAACGGCCGCAATCGCGTTGCCTGCATCCGCCGAGAGCGGGTGGATTTCGTAAGCCACGGCGTAGTCCGCGCCCGGCGCGGCCAGCGAAGCGGCCGTCACGCCCGAGCCCTCTGCGCCCGAGCCCACTTCCGGCCCGATGTTCGGCCCGTAGGAGACGCTTCCGGTGAGGTCATTCTCCGCCCCGGGCGTGGGGTTGGGGAGGATGACGCGCGTGAGCGCCGTCGCCTGATGCGTGAGCTGCGCCGAGAGGTCGATTGTCGCCGTCGCGGCCGCCGCCTCCGGGGTGAGGCGCCAGGCGAGGGTGTGGTCGCCCGCCGTAAGGGTCAACGCCTCGCCCAGGGCAACGGCCGTGCCATCGAGCGTTGCGGCCACCGTGCCGCCGGAGACGGTGGCGGAGAGGGTCAGCGTGTCGCCCGCGTCGGCCGAAAAGGGCTGTTCGGCGGCCACGGAGCAGAGCGCCTCGCGCGTCAGGGTGGTCTGCGCTTCGCCATCGGCACTAATCAAGGCGCGCGGGTAGATGGCGATGTCCGCGAGCGCGCCATTGAAGGGAGCCCAGGAGGTCGAGTCGTAAGCGTGGCCGAAGCAGAGGGGCACATCGGTGCGCAGGGGGAGATCGAAGGAGAGCGTGGTGTCGATGCACTTCTCGCCGTCAGCCCACAGCCGAAGGCGGTCACCCTGCTTACGGCCAATGGAGAGGGCCACGTGGTGCCAGGTGTCGTCTCCGTAGTCGGCCGCCGTGTCGCTGTACATATCCAGCGAGGCGGTACGCGCAGCATCGCGCGCCTGGACCCTCAGCTGCCCCTCGCTGGTCAGCACCACGATGACGCCAGACTTATCATCCACGGACTTTGGGCGATAGTCGAAGAGGACGCGCGAGGTTCCCTCCACATCGCTCCCCTCGACGCTCTGGGCCTTGAACCAGAAGGCCACCGTATAGGCCTCGGTGGCCGCTGCGAGGGTGTCGGCCGGAGCCGTGAGGCCAGTGTTCTTGCCGGTGTTGCTAGAGAGGTCCCAGGCCGTGCGCGTCATCGAGCCATCGCTCACCTCGCCCTCGGTGAAGGCCTCGCTACCGGGTGTCAGGGTGACCTCCAGCGCGCCCTTGGCCGCGGTGGGGTCCTCGGCCAGGAAGATGCCCAGGCTCCCCGTGCCGCCGGTCTGCCAGGCCTCCTCTGCGCCATCGGCCTCCGCGCGGTAGCGGTAGCCCCCCGAGGAGCCAACCACCTCGCGCGTCACCGTCGCCAGCGCACCTGGCGCGAAGCTCTTGCCATCGGCCAGGTCCACCGGCACCTCGAAGGTGTCGATGATCTCGCTGCCCTTGTAGAGGCGCACGGTGGGGTACTTCTTCGGGTTGACCTTGTTCGGGTAGACCATCAGCCCATCGAACAGTTCCACCTTGCCCGAGCCGCCAATGTCCTTGAAGTTCGCGTAGGCTTCGCTCGTGTAGATTACCACCCGCTCCCCAGGGGCCACCGCCTGCGACAAGAGCGCAAGGCGGTTCTTGCTGCTATCGGTCTTCCCGCGGTTGAAGCGAATGAGCGCGTAGTCCGCGAGGTTGACTGTCTCCGTTGCCGAGGTGTTGGTGAGCTCAATCCAGCCGGAGGTCTTGCCGTTGGGGTCCGTTTCTTCCGGCCGCGGGCAGATTTCCGTGATGCGTAGCTGGCCCATCGCCCAGCCGCCCGCCAATAATAACCCAATCAGTGCCAGTGTCTTCTTCATCGTCTCGCTCCTTCGTGCATAGATACGCCTACATTATGCCACGCACGCGCGCGAAAGGCAACTAAGCGCGCCGTTGGCGCGCGTGAGGTGCTCGCTACGCTCGCGTGAGGGTGGCCCTTCGGGCCGTGAGGTGGGCCGCGGGGACGCGGCCCGTCAAAACGGGCGACCCAAAGGCTTTTCACCCTCACGGCGGCACCGCCGCCCCTTCACGCGAGCGCAGCGAGCACCCTCGCGGCCCGGAGGGCCACCCTCTCGCCGCGCAGCGGCACCTCACGCGGGCACAGCCCGCACCTCACGCGGGCACAGCCCGCACCTCACGCGAGCGCAGCGAGCCTCAAAAAAAGCCTTGACGGCGGGGGGTGGGCGGTGCTATTCTACGCGCCGTTATGCAGAAGTGTATGTGCAATGTGGCCTTTGGTCGATGGCTTTGGCGAGGGAACTCGCCGGAACAGATTGCGCATTGAGCACGAGCAGGAAGTGACGGCGGTCCAGCGTGAGAGCGGGTCGCCGTTTTTGTTTTTGTAGAGCACGCAACGTCTCCGGGAAGTGAAGGGCTTCTGGGGGGCGTTTTTTGGTTTAGTTAGGATATCGGTATGAAGCAAGTGATGGCATTTGAGCGGTTCGCGGCCTTGTGTGCGCAAGGGCGGCCGATCCCGCTGGTCGATGAGACGCTGGCGGATTTGGAGACGCCGGTGAGTGCGCTGGCGCGGGTGGCGGATCGGGAGGAGGTCTTCCTGCTCGAGAGCTGCGGGCAGGGGGGGAAGTTCAGCCGCTACTCCTTTATGGGCTTCTCGGCGCGCGGGGTCTTCACGGTCGAGGGCGGGGTGGCGTATGTGGAGGACGCGGCGGGGAAGCGGCCGCTGGCGCACCGCCTCACGCCGATGGACGCGCTCAAGGGGCTGCTGGGCAAGAGCCCGGTGGCGTGCGAGGAGTTGCCGCCGCTCTTTGGCGGCGCGGTGGGCTATGTGGGCTACGAGATGGTCAACACCTTCGAGGAGTTGCCCGCGCCCAAGACGGCGAGCGCCACGCCCGACGCGCTCTTCCTGCTGGTCGATGATATGCTCATCTTCGATAATCAGCGGCACACCTTGATGGCGGTGGCGGTGGTGGACCCCACGGCCTACGCCTCGCCGCGCGCGGCCTACGAGGCGGGGTTGGCGCGCTTGGAGGCGTTGAAGGCGCCCTTCTATCAGCCGCGGCCGATGTTGCCCGAGCCCAAGCCGGAGGCCGAGCCGCCGCGCCTGCGCGGGAATATGGATAAGGAGAGCTACTGCGCGATGGTCGACAAGGCCAAGCAGGCGATCCGCGATGGCGAGTGCATCCAGGTGGTGCTCTCGCAGTGCTTTGGCGCGGAGGTGGAGATTGCGCCCGTGCAGCTCTACCGCGCCCTGCGTTCGGTCAATCCCTCGCCCTACACCTTCTTCTTCAAGCGCGGGGACTTGGTGCTGGTGGGCTCCTCGCCCGAGACGATGGTGCGCCTGGAGAAGGGCCGCAGCACGGTCCGCCCGATTGCCGGCACCCGCAAGCGCGGGCTCACTTCGGCGCAGGATTGCGCGGCGGCCGATGAGCTGCTCTCGGATGCCAAGGAGCGCGCCGAGCACCTGATGCTCGTGGACCTGGGGCGCAACGACCTGGGGCGGACCGCCGTCCCGGGCAGCGTCCACGTGGAAGACTTTATGCACATCGAGCGCTACTCGCACGTGATGCATTTGGTGAGCGACGTGCACGCCCTCTTGGCCGAGGGCTACGACGCCTTCGACCTCCTGCGCACCACCTTCCCGGCCGGCACCCTCAGCGGCGCGCCCAAGATTCGCGCGATGGAGCTCATCCACGAGCTCGAGCCCGAGGCACGCGGGGTCTATGGCGGGGCGGTGGGCTACTTCTCCAACACGGGGAATATGGATTTGGCCATCACCATCCGCACCCTCCTGCTCAAGGGCCGCCGCCTGACCGTCCAGGCCGGCGCGGGGATTGTCTACGATTCGGTCCCCGAGAAGGAGTATGAGGAGACGATTAACAAGGCCTCGGCCATCTTCCAATCGATCCGCCTGGCCGCCAAGGGCTTTGAGCTGCGCTAAGCGAAAGGAGCAACCGCCATGATCTTTGTGCTCGATAACTACGACTCCTTCACCTACAACCTCGTCCACCTCCTCTACGCGCTGGGGACCGAGGTGACCATCCGCCGCAATCGCGAGGTGACCCCCGCCGAGGTCCTCGCCCTCAAGCCCGATGGCATCCTCCTCTCGCCCGGGCCCTCCTCGCCCGAACGCGCCGGGATCCTCTGCGACCTGGTACGCGCCGGGGCCGAGGCGCGCGTGCCGATGTTCGGCGTCTGCCTGGGCCACCAGGCCATTGGCCACGTCTTCGGCGCACGAGTCGTCCACGCCAAGACGGTGATGCACGGCAAGATTTCGGAGGTGACGCACGATGGGCGCGGCGTCTTTGAGGGGGTGCCCAACCCCTTCCGCGCTGTGCGCTACCACTCGCTGGCGCTCGATGCCGCCACCCTCCCCGCGTGTTTGGAGGCAACCGCCCACACGGCCGATGGCGAGGTGATGGGCATCCGCCACCGCGAGCTGCCCATTGAGGGCATTCAGTACCACCCCGAGTCCATTCTCACCGAGGCCGGCAAGCTCCAGCTCGCCAACTTCGTCCGGAGCTGCCGCCATGTTTAAGGAAGCCTTTAATGCCGTCCTGGAGCGCCAGGACCTGCCCGAAGAGGCGATGAGCGCCCTGCTCGAGGAGCTGCTGGAGGGGAAGGTCGACCCCGTGGCCTTCGGCGGCTTTCTGATTGCGGTGCGGATGAAGGGCGTGGCGCGAAGCGAGCTGACCGGCGCCGCGCGCTTCCTCCTGCGCCACGCGGTGCCGATTGATACCGGCCTGCGCCCGGTGGTGGATATGGTCGGCACCGGGGGCGATGGCGGGGCGAGCTTTAACATCTCCACCACCGCCGCCTTCGTGGCCGCCGGCGCGGGCGTGCCAATGGCCAAACACGGCAACCGCGCCGTCAGCGGCAAATCGGGCGCGGCCGATGTGCTGGCCGCCTGCGGCTTCAACCTCGATTGCGCGCCCTCGGTGATGGAGCGGGCAATTGGCGAGATTGGGATTGGCTTCCTCTTTGCCCAGAAGCTCCACCCGGCCTTTGCCAAGGTGGGGCCGGTGCGCCGGGCGCTGGGCACGCGCACGCTCTTCAACCTCCTCGGACCCTTGGTCAACCCGGCCCACGCCACCTCGGCGGTCATCGGCGTCTACAACGCGGCCGATACCGAGCTGATGGCCGGGGCGTTGCAGGATTTGGGGATGCGCCGGGCGCTGGTGGTCCACGGCCAGGATGGGCTCGACGAGCTCACCGTCACCACCGCCACGCGCATCACCGAGCTTGACCGCGAGGGCAACCTGCGCACCTACGAGCTCTACCCCGAGCTCCTCCTGGGGCAGCGCTACCCGGCAAGCGACCTGCGTGGCGGCACCCCCGCCGAGAATGCCCAGGTCCTCCGCGCTATCCTCGAAGGGCGCGAGCGCGGCGGCGCGCGGGCGGTCGTGGCCCTCAATGCCGGGGCGGCCATCTACATCTCCGGCCGCGCGGAGTCGTTGGCCGAGGGCTACCGCCTGGCGGGCGAAGCGATTGATTCGGGCGCCGCGCTCGGAAAGTTGAACGCCTTGGTGGAGATGAGCCGTGGTGCCTGATATTCTGCAACAGATTGTGGCGGCCAAGCGAGAGACCCTCGCCGCGGCCAAGGCAGCAACCCCCGAGCGCGAGCTGCGCGCCCAGTGCCGCGACCTGCCGCCCACACGCGGCTTCGCCCGCGCCCTGGCCCAGGATGGCGTGCGGATTATTGCCGAAGCGAAGAAGGCCTCGCCCTCCAAGGGGCTGATTGCGCCGGACTTCGACCTCGAGCGTATCGTCCGCACCTACGAGGCCAATGGCGCCGCGGCCTGCTCCATCCTCACCGAGGAGCGCTTCTTCCTGGGCTCGCTCGAGAACCTGCGCCGCGCCCGCGCCGCCGTCGCGCTCCCGCTCCTGCGCAAGGACTTCCTCTTCGACCCCTATCAGCTGCTGGAGGCGCGCGCAGCCGGGGCCGACGCGGTGCTCCTCATTGCCGCGATGCTCCCCGATGCGCAGCTGGCGGACCTCGCGGGTGAGGCGCACGCGCTGGGGCTGGACGTTCTGGCCGAGGCGCACGATGCCGAGGAGGTGGCGCGGTTGGTGGCGCTGGGGCTGCGCGTGATTGGCGTGAATGCCCGCAACCTGCGCACCTTCGCCACCGACCTCTCCAGCGTGCGCGCCCTGCTCGCGCAAATCCCCGAGCCGTGCCTCGCCGTGGCCGAGAGCGCCATCACCTCCCGCGCGGATATGGCGCAGGTCGGCGCCCGCCGCTTCCTCATTGGCGAAGCGCTGATGCGCCGGCCCGAACTGCTCCCGGAGCTGCTGGCATGAGGGTCAAAATCTGCGGCATCACCACCCCCGAGGACCTGCGGCTAGTCGATGCCGCCGGGGCCGACTACGCCGGCATCATCCTCGCGCCCGGCTCCAAGCGCTTCGTCTCCGCCGCGCAGCTCGCCGAGCTCGGGCGCGTGCCGACCCGCTGCAAGCGCGTGGGCATCTTTGTCCGCGCCACGCCGCGCACCATCGCCCGGGCCGTGCGGCTGGGGCGGTTGGACGTGGTGCAGCTCTATCACTGCACCTTCCGCCGCGCGGGGGTGGAGGTCTGGCAGGCCACGCCGCGTCCGGGCCGTTGCGCCGCGGTGGTGCTCGATGCCGCGCCCGGTCAGGGGCAGGTGGGCGATTGGGCGAAGGCCGCGCGCGTGGCGCGTCGGCGGCGGGTGGTCCTGGCCGGCGGGTTGGCCCCCGAGAATGTGGCCCAAGCGGTGGCGGCGGTCCGCCCTTGGTGCGTGGATACCGCCAGCGGCACGGAGGCCCGCGCCGGCATCAAGGACCCCAACAAAGTGAACGATTTCATCCGAAAGGCAAAAGCATGAGCAAACACTACGGCATCTATGGCGGACAGTACGTCCCCGAAACCCTCATCCCCACGCTCGCCGAGATTGACAGCGCCTACCGGCAGGCCATTCAGGACCCGGCCTTCTGGGCGGAATACGACGCGTTGATGAAGGACTATGTTGGCCGCGAATCGCCCCTCTACCACGCCCGGCGCCTCTCCGAGGCCCTCGGCGGCGCGCAGATCTACCTCAAGCGCGAGGACCTCAACCACACCGGCGCGCACAAGGTCAACAATGTCATCGGCCAGGTCCTGCTCGCCAAGCGGATGGGCAAGACGCGCCTGATTGCCGAGACCGGCGCGGGGATGCACGGCGTGGCCACCGCCACCGTCGCCGCCCTCTTCGGGCTGCCGTGCGAGGTGTATATGGGTGCGCTGGACGTGGAGCGCCAGGCGCCGAATGTGGACCGGATGCGCGCCCTCGGGGCCACGGTCGTGGCGGTGGAGAGCGGCTCGCGGACGCTCAAGGACGCGATGAACGAGGCGATTCGCGACTGGGCGGCCAGCGCCGAGCACACCTTCTATGTCATCGGCACCGTGGCCGGCCCCGCGCCCTACCCCGAGATGGTCGCCGAGTTCCAGTCGGTCATCGGCAAGGAGGCGCGGCGGCAGTGCCTGGCCAAGCTCGGGCGCTTGCCCGATGAGGTCCTGGCGTGCGTGGGCGGCGGCTCGAACGCGATGGGGATCTTCGCCGGCTTCCTGCAGGATGCGGCCGTGCGCCTGACGGGCGTGGAGGCTGGCGGGCGCGGTCTCGCTTCGGGCGAGCACGCAGCGAGCATCAATGGCGGCACCGTCGGCGTCCTCCACGGTTGCAAAACCAAGCTGCTGCAGACGCCCGAGGGGCAGGTCATCGAGGCCTACTCCGCCTCGGCCGGGCTCGACTACCCCGGCGTCGGCCCCGAGCACTGCTTCCTGGCCGACCTCGGCCGCGTCCGCTACGCCGTCTGCGACGACGAGCCGGCCATTCAGGCCTTCGACGCGCTCTGCCGCTATGAGGGCATCATCCCGGCCCTGGAGAGCTCGCACGCCCTGGCCGAGGCCCTGCGCCTGGCCCCCACCCTGCCGCGCGAGGCCGTCCTGCTGGTCAACCTCTCGGGCCGCGGCGACAAGGATATGGGCAATGTCTCCGGCTGGAAGGCCCGCCACCCCGACTACCGCTTCCGCCCCCTGAGCAAGTAAAGGAGCCCCTATGAACCGTCTTCAACAAGCTTTCGCCGCCGCCAACGCCCAGGGCCGCCCCGCGCGCGTCCTCTTTATGCCCTGCGGCTTCCCCTCCAAGGCCGCCTCCCTCGAGGCGATGGAAACCCTCGTCGCCGGCGGGGCCGATGTCCTGGAGCTGGGCGTGCCCTTCTCCGACCCCATTGCCGATGGCGCGGTCATCCAGGCCGCCAGTCAGCAGGCCCTGAAGGATGGCGTGAACCTCTCGGACATCCTGGCCTTGGCCGCCGAACTGCGCGCGCGCCACCCCGCCCTGGGGCTGGTGCTCTTCTCCTACTTCAACCCCTTGCTCGCCTACGGCCCCGAGCGCCTCTGCGCCGACGCCGCCAAGGCCGGCATCGATGGCCTGCTGGTGGTCGACGTGCCCTACGAGGAGCAGGATGAGTTCAAGCCGCTGGTCACCGCCGCCGGTCTCTCTTGGATCCCGCTCGTCTCCCCGGCCACCACCCCCGAGCGCGCCGCCAAGCTTATCGAGGGCTGCGACGGCTTTGTCTACGTCATCACCGTGCGCGGCATCACCGGCGAGCGCAAGGCCCTTCCGCCCGAACTGGCCGACCGCCTCGCCGCCCTCCGCCGCGTGACCGCTCTCCCCCTCGCCGCCGGCTTTGGCATCTCCGACGCGGCCACCGCCGCCGAGATTGGCCGCCACGCCCAGGGCATCGTGGTCGGCTCCGCCGCCGTCCGCGCCCTCGCCGAGGGCGGCACTGCGGGCCTGGCAGCCTTCATGGAGCGGCTGAGGGGATAGTCGTCAGTCGACAGTGGACAGTCGACAGTGCGCGGTAAACCGCGACAAATCGGCCCCCGAGGTGCTTCGGGGGCCGATTTCTATTGCTTTGGAGTCGCGGCAGGTCCGTCGCACGCAGTGCGCCCTGTCGACTGTCGACTGACCACTGTCGACTCGGAGCGTCAGCTCCGAATCAGCGTGACCACGCGGTTGTAGATTTCCTGGGCCACGTAGGGGTTGTTCATTGTGTAGAGGTGGATGCCCGAGACGCCGGCGATGAGGAGGTCGACAATCTGGTTGACGGCGTAGGCGATGCCCGCGTCGCGCATCGCCACGGGGTTGTCCCCGAAGCGCTCGAGCAGGCGGATGAACTTCTTGGGCAGCTGGACGTGGCAGATGGAGACCATCCGCTCGATCTGCTTCTTGTTGGTGACGGGCATAATGCCGGCCTCGATGGGGACCTCGATGCCCAGGGCGTCGGTGATGTCGCGGAAGCGGTAGAAGCGCTCGTTGTCGAAGAAGAGCTGGGTGATGAGGCGTTCGGCGCCGGCGTCGACCTTCTCCTTGAGGTGACGCAGGTCGGCAGCTTCGCTGGTGGCCTGGGGGTGGACCTCGGGGTAGCAGGCGGCGGTGACGCGAAAGTCGCCCATCAGCTTGATGAAGCGGATGAGGTCGGCGGCGTAGGGGAAGTCGCCAGGGAGGGGGGCGCCCTCCACCGGGTCGCCGCGCAGGGCGAGGATGTCGCGCACGCCGTGGTTGGCGAAGTCTTCGAGGATCTTGGCGACCTCGGCCTTGGAGAGGTGGAGGCCGGGCAAGTGGGCCACGGCGGGAATGTGGTATTCGTTCTGGACCTTGTGGACGATGCCCAGGGTGTTCTCTGCATTCTGCGAGCCGCCGGCGCCGTAGGTAACGGAGATGAAGTCGGGGTGGAGCATCCGCAGGCCGTCGAGGGTGCGATAGATGGTCTCGATGGGCGCGGTGCGTTTGGGCGGGAAGATTTCTAGGGAGAAGGTGCGGGACATGGGAAAGCCTTTCGGTTGGGGATGAAAAAGGACGCCCATTGCGCGGCCGGGCCGTGCGCAATGAGCGTCTTGTCGTCTCTCTCTAGGGAGTTGGCTTAGGCCTCAATGCGCAGGGCTTGAGCGGCCTTCACCATATTCTCGAGGGCGGGGAGGGTCTCGGCCCAGCCGCGGGTCTTCAGGCCGCAGTCGGGGTTGACCCAGAGCTTGGCGGGCTCGACCTTCTGGAGGATCTTGCGCAGCTGGCCAAGGATCTCGGCTTCGGAGGGGACGCGCGGGGAGTGGATATCGTAGACGCCCGGGCCGACGGCGGTGCGGAAGTTCGCGGCGGCGAGGGCATCGAGGATGGTCAGGTCGGCGCGCGAGGCCTCGAAGGAGATGACATCGGCATCCATCGCATCGATGTCGGCGATGATGTCGTTGAACTCCGAGTAGCACATGTGCGTGTGGATCTGCGTTTCGGGCTTGACGCCGCTGTGCACCAGGCGGAAGGCGGGGATGGCCCAATCGAGGTAGGCGCTGTGCCAATCGCTCTTGCGCAGGGGCAGCTTCTCGCGCAGGGCCGCCTCGTCAATCTGAATGATGGCGATGCCGTGCGCCTCGAGGTCGAGCACCTCGTCGCGGATGGCCAGGGCAATCTGCTCGGTGCTCTGGCGGATGGTGATATCCTCGCGCGGGAAGCTCCAGTTGAGGATGGTGACCGGGCCGGTGAGCATCCCCTTGACCGGCTTGGTGGAGAGGCTCTGCGCGTAGACGGACATCTCGACGGTCATCGGCTCCTGGCGCGACACATCGCCCCAGATCACCGGCGGCTTGACGCAGCGCGTGCCGTAGCTCTGCACCCAGCCGTTGCTCGTGAAGCGGAAGCCCGAGAGGTGCTCGCCGAAGAACTCGACCATGTCGTTGCGCTCGAACTCGCCGTGCACCAGCACGTCCAGCCCAATCTGCTCCTGCAGCTCAATGCAGCGCTTGGTCTCGGCCTTGTTGAAGGCATCGTAGTCGGCGGCGGACTTGGCGCCCTTGCGGAAGGCGGCGCGGTTGGCGCGCACCTCGGCGGTCTGCGGGAAGGAGCCAATGGTGGTGGTGGGATACTTCGGCAGCCCCAAGGCCTTGGCCTGCACGGCGGCGCGCTCGGCAAAGGCCGGCAGGCGCGTGAAGTCCGCCTCGGTCAGCTTGGCCAGACGCGCCCCGACGGCCGGGTCGGCGCTGTTCGGGCGCACGGCACCCCAGAGGGCCTGATTGGCCAGGTAGGCCGGGGCCTCGCGCGGGGCGGGCGCTTCGAGAATGGTCTTGAGCTCGCCCAGCTCGCCCAGCTTCTCCACGGCGAAGGCGAGGTAGGCCTTCTCGGCCGGGTCGAGCTTCGGCTCGTTGGCCAGGGTGTAGGGCACGTGCAGCAGCGAGCAGGAGGTGCCCAGGATAATCTCGCCGGCGTGCGGGGTAATCGCCTCGAGCGCGTCGAGGATCTTGGCGTAGTTCGCGCGCCAGATGTTCTTGCCGTTGACCAAGCCGGCCACGAGAATCTTCTCCTTCGGGAAGCCCTGGGTGGTCACCAGCTCGAGGGTCTTGCGGCCCTCCACAAAGTCCAGGCCAATCGCGTCGAAGGGCAGCGCGCAGAGCGTGCCATACGCATCGCGCACGTCCCCAAAGTAGGTCTGCACGAGCACCTTGAGCGCGCCCTTCTGGGCCAGGAGCTTGGTGTAGAGCGCCTGGAAGCACGCCAGCTCCTCGGCGGAGGTATCCTGCACCAGGCAGGGCTCATCGAGCTGCAGCCACTGCACGCCCGCGGCGTTGAACTTCGCCAGGAGCTCGACGTAGGCCGCGAGCAACGGCTCGGCGAAGTCCGCCGCCGTCTTCGAGCCCGTGAAGCGCGCGAGCTTGAGGAAGGTGTACGGGCCGGGCAGCACCGGGCGGGTCTCAAGCCCCAGCGCCTTGGCCTGCGCATAGTGATCGAGGGGCTTGGTGCCCGCCAGGCGAATCTCCGTGCCATCCTCAATCTCAGGCACCAGGTAGTGATAGTTGGTGTTGAACCACTTCTTCATCGCCAGGGCGTGCACATCGCCGGCCGGACCCTGATAGCCGCGCGCCATCGCAAAGTAGGTCCCCTGCGCATCCAACCCCAGCGCCCGATAGCGCGCCGGCACGCAGTTGAAGAGCGCCGCGGCGTCCAAAAAGGTGTCATAGAATGAGAAGTCCCCTGAAGGAATGAAGTCGACGCCCGCGGCCGCCACCTGCTGCCAATGGCTCGTCCGCAGCCCCTGCGCCATCTCCTCCAACATCGCGCCGGTCATCTCCCCCTTGAAATACTGCTCCGTTGCAAACTTCAACTCGCGCTTCGCGCCAATCCGCGGATAACCAACAATCGATGTCTTCATACTTCTCTGTCCTCCTTCAAGCTTCGCCAGACTATCCGGCCTCGCCTGAAATGTGGACGCAGTATAGCAAAGTCTACCTCCCAGGGAGAAGAACTTTCTGCGCCCAACGCAAAAAAAACCGCGTGCCGGAGACGAGGCACGCGGTTTCAACACGAAAGGAGTGTGAAAGCACACAAAAAATGGCGGGAAGGACGGGGCTCGAACCCGCGACCTCCGGATCGACAGTCCGGAGCTCTAACCAATTGAGCTACCTCCCCGGATGAAGAAAGTGCGCACAGTGTAACACACGTCCTTCCCCAATGCAAGCACTTTTTTCGTGCCGCTACGCGGTGAGGGGCTCGCTACGCTCGCAGATGGCGGCTGCGCCGCCGTGAACGGAGAGAAGTGAACGGTGAACGGTTGCGCCTAATGGCGCGTGAAGGGGGCGGCTCCGCCGCCGCGAAGGGGGCCGCGGGGACGCGGCCCGTCAGAACGGGCACTGCAAAACGCTTAATTTCGGCCCAAAGGACCTCCTCACGCGAGCGCAGCGAGCACCCTCTCGGCCCAAAGGGCCATCCTCACGCGCCGCCAGGCGCACCTCACGCGAGCGAAGCGAGCACCTCGTAGGCCACGCCCTGGAGTTCGCGCTGGCCTTTGTGGAAGGAGAGGCCGACGAGGGCGATCGGGCGGCCGTCGTGGAGGTAAGGCGTGGCGTAGCCGCGGTCCTTGATCTGCTGGAGGGCGGCCTCGGCGGTGGTGCCATCGCTCTTGAGCTCGAAGACGAAGATGACATCGCCCGCCTTGACGACGAGGTCGGCGTGCTTGCCGGAAGACTGCACCGGCTCGACGATAGGCTCGTAGCCGAGCGACCAGAAGAGGACCTGGAGGATGCGTTGGTAGTTGTACTCTTGGATACGCGTCTCGGTGGGGCCGTAGTGGCACTGGGCGTACAGCTCGTAGAGGTCGACATTGAGCAGGTCGTTGAGCGAATCGAGGGCGACGTGGGCGCGGGCATCTTCGCGCGCAGCATCGGAGGAGATGGTGAGCTCACAGAGGAAGGCCATCAGGTCGCGGCGGACCTCTTCGTCGGGAATCCGCAGAATGTAGCGGCCCGTGGCGCGGTCGTAACCTGCCAGCGTCAGATAGCCGGTCTGATAGAGCACGGCAACAGGCGAGAGGGCGACAATCTGCGAGGGGGTCTCCAAGTTGCTCCGCGAGGCGTAGATGGGACCCTGGAAGTCAATCTTGAGCAGATCGTAGCGCCGGAGGAACTTAGAGAGCATCGAGGAGCGGCCGGTGGTCGTCCACTGCGCATCAAAGTATGGCTGGTCAGCGGTCAACGTCCGGGCGATAGCCACGGGGTTATAGACCGAGGCCTCCGAATCAATGGAGAAGCGGTAACCATTAAACCAGTGGGCGAGGCCGGCCATAAAGTCTGCCTTCGTCAGGCCCATCTCCTGCGCGCGACGGTCGAGGTGCTCACCGAAGTTCGCCTCCAGCTCGGCCTGGGTGTAGCCAAGCATCGCGGCGGTCTCTTTTTTGTAGGTGAGGTCGATGACATTGTTCAGCCCCGAGAAGACAGCCATCGAGGCGAACTTGGAGATGCCGGTAATCATCACAAAGCGAATGGCCGCCTGATTGGCCTTCATCACCGAGTAGAGGTTCGCCAACTCGCCGCGGATCGCCTCGCAGAGCTCGGGCCGGTCCAAGACGTGGCAGATGGGCGCGTCGTATTCATCAATGAGGATGACCGCCTGCTTCCCCTGCTCTTTCAACTGCGCAAATGCGGCGGCAAACATCTCTCGCGGCGTGTTCTGGTCGACCTTAAGACCCGCGTGCGAGAGAGCAATCTGAACTTGCAAACGAAGACCGCGCAAACAATCTTCCAACGTCTCCCCCGTCGCCATCGAGAGGTCGAAGTGCAACACCGGCCAGGGCTGCCAGTTGTAGTCGGTCTTGGCGATGTCCAGCCCATCGAAGAGGTCGCGCCGGCCCTCGAAGATGGCCTTGAAGGTGGAAATCATCAACGACTTGCCAAAGCGCCGCGGACGCGCCAAGAAGAAAAAGCACGGGGTCGCCGTCGCGGTCTGAATCAGCCGATAGAAGTAGTCGGTCTTATCCACATAAATATTCCGCGCCCCGCGAAGCATCGGGAACTCAGAACATCCTTCATTGATTAAGGCCATCGCGCTCTCCTTTCCACCGCCTAGTATAGCACAAGTGCTCGCTACGCTCGCACGAGGGGGCGGCGAAGCCGCCGTGAACGGTGATCGGTGAACGGTTGCACCTAACGGCGCGTAAAAAAATCAGGCGGGGGTTTGGGCTGGCAAGACGCTTCATTGGCTACCCATTGCCCCTAGCCTCTTTTTGCCCCGCAGGTACCCCTAAAAAAGGTAGGGCCTAGGTCGAGGCAAGGTAGGCCGAGGTGCGAAGCGGAGTAGGCCGAGGTGCGAGGTGAGGTAGGCCGAGGTGCGAGGCGAGGTAGGCCGAGGTGCGAGGCGAGGCGTAGCACGAACAACCCAGCAACTCTCCCGAGGGCGTTTACACACGCTGCCAACTCACGACAAGAAGCGCTCCTGCGGGGTTGCCGCAGGAGCGCTTGAGTTCATTAGGAAAGACCCTGCAACCAACAGGGAAAGTTATTTACTCACTTTGACCTTGAGCTTTTTGCCCGCCAAATCCGCCACCGCGATATTCGCGAAACGAGCCGTGTCGCCAGAAATGGTGGTTGAGGTGTAGGAGGCCGAGGTCGTTGTGCCGTCCAATGCTTCCAAGGTCACCGTCACGCCGTCAGCAAAGGCCGCATTGCCGGTAGGCGAGGAGACCTTTGCAACCACGACCAGCGTACCATCTCCGGGCTGCTCCATCTCGGCAATACCGAAGTCGTAAGCCACCGTAATGGTCTGCGCCGTGGTATCCGCCACGCACACATGCTCAAAGACCGTTAGCACATCGCCAATGGCCTCTGCAGACAGAGGCGTCGTTTGCGTAGCCCCGCAGTTGGTCAACCCCGAGACGGTTGCCGTGGCCAATCCGTTCTCAGCAGCAATGGCCTCCAAGGTCTCTTGCGCCGCGGTGCTCAATGCGCCCTCGGTGCCCTCGGGCAAGGAAACCGCGGGCTTCACCAACACAACCGCCGAGTCAGCCTCATTGGCGCCGAAGAGGAAACCTGCCGGCGCGCCGGAGAGTTTGGCCGCCACAGTCGCTGCCGAAGTGCACTTCAGAATCTCATCGCCAGCGGCCGGGGTGGCCGGCGGAACAACCGTCACCACCGCGTCATCGGCAATCGTTACCGCCCCGGAGACCGTCAGCACGCCCGCCGAGGCATCCACCTTCGCACCATCCTGCAGCGTCAGCGCACTGACCGTTCCTGCGCCACCCAGGGTGCCCGCAACGACGGCGCCCTTCGGCGTTGTCCAAGTCGAGCCTTCGCCCATTGTAACGCTCGCCCCGGCCTCGACAAAGCAACGACCCTGTTCCGCCGCATTCGTGCCCGTATAGGCCGAAGGCCCGAAGAGGAAGGCCGATTGGGCATTCGCCGGAAGCGACAGCGTTCCCTTGAAGTTGCTCATGTCCCCCTTGAAGCGAATTGGCAATTTAATCGTAGTCTTCGTAACGGAGAAGGTACCAGAACCTTCCAACTTTTGGAAGCTATAGCCATTGTCTTCAACGCCGCCCTCGGGAGAGAGACCATCATTCAATGTCAAAGTACCATTCAACTTCAAAAGGCTCTCAACATTCCAAGGTGAAGCGGAGAAGTAACCAGTTAACCCGACATTCTCAGCAATTTCAATCGTTGAATTGGCATTCCCCAAATTCGGGAAGTTGATACCATTTAGACCACTCAAGGTTGTTGTGAACTTCAATGTTCCCTTCCAAGCGGAGGCCGTTAAACCACTAATGGATGCCGGCAAGTTATGAGTTCCCGTACCCGAGGTCGGGTAGACAGAGGTTGCGATGGTGCCGGCGCCTGTTACGGCTCCAGAGCCGAGCGCATTTGCATGCGAAATCGCGACCGTTGCATTCGCGGCAATTTCGGTGCCGCCGGCGTAGGTGTTGGCGTTCGGCAGGCTCAGCGTGCCTTGCAGGAGCTTGAGTTTGCCATTGCCGGAGAGGGTGCCCGTGAAGGGGGTTGCCACTTGCGCGCCGGTCGCTTCCACCGTTGCCGTGCTCAGACGCAGCGCCAGGGTGCCGGCGGTCAGCGTGAAGGCATTCGCATAGCTCGCCCCCATGCAGTTAACGGTCAGCTCGCCGGTGCCGCGCTTCTCAAAGGAGCCATCCCCTTCTAGTGAGGGCACATAGCCAGCGTAGGCATCAAAGGTCAGCGCGCCGGCATTCTCCACCGAGACGGCCCCTGCCAGCCCCAGCCATCCGTGCGACTGCCACTTGGCACCATCGGCAAAGACCAAGGCCACATTCTCAATAATCGGATTCGTAGAGCCCTGACCGGCGAGTTCTGTCGCCAACGTCGCGCCTGCCGCCACCGAGATCGTGATGTCACTCGCCACCTTACGCGCAAAGTCTTCGTTCGCCTTCAAATGCAGCGTGCCCGTGCCGGAAATCGCTAACGACGAAGCATCGATGCCATCACCGATGAGTTTCCCGACCGAGAACTTATAGCCTGCCACGTCAATCGCGCAGGCACCCTTGAGGGTCACCGCCTTGAGGGTGACATTCTCCGTCAGCACCGGGGCCGGCATCCCCTCGGTGAAGGAGAGGCTGGGCCAATCGTTTTCGCCGGGCACGGTATTCCGCGACCAGTTGGCGGCATTCGACCAGAGGTAGGTGGTGCCATCTTCCTCTGCGGTGTCGCCCTGCCAGGTGTTAGGGCTCGGCGTGAAGGTGCCATTCGCCGCAGTGCCATCGGTCGCTTCCAGCGCCACCACTTCGTTATTGGCATTGAGCTTCTTGAAGGTGACACCTCCCGTCACGCCCGTGGCGGAGTAGCCAGTGAGGTTGAGTTGCTCTTCTGAAAGCACCAATTCCAAGGTCGCGGTACTCGGCACGGTGAGTGTGCCTTCCAAGCCAGCCGGGAGAATCAGCTTGCCCGTCATCTCCGAGGCCAACTCGAAGGTCAAGGTGCTGCCAGCTGCCAGGGTGGTATGCAGGTCGAAGGTGTCTGCGCCGCCGATGGCCAAGGTGCCGGTGCCCGAGAGCGCATTGGTAAAGGCCTTGGTGGTCTCCAAACGCGCCCCGGAAGCAATCGCCACCGCCCCCGTGCCCAATGTGCCGGAACCGGAGAGTTTCACGGTGCCGCCATCGATGAGCGTGCCGGTGATGTAGGTATTTGCACAGGTCAACTCCAACACGCCGCCGCCGAGCTTTTGCAACGGGGCTGAGCCGCTCTCCGTTGTTTCGCGACCATTGTTCATATAGATGACGGACGATGCTAGGATAACATCCATCTTCAAGGTTGCATTCGTTTCAACATCCACCGAGAACTTATTATCAGAACTCGCGGTGCCACCATTTTGGCGAATGAGAGCCGTTTTGTCGGCATCCGTGCTGCCATCACTCGTGATGGTCGAGACCACGGGCGCGGTGTGTGTGCCGGCCAAGACCTTGATGTCCGTTGTCGCAGCCGCGTCGTTAAAGAAGTCAATTGCACGATTCGACTGCGCAGCCTTCAATTGCAGCGTGCCCTTCGTCAGCTCGAGCGGCGTCTTAAAGGTTTCCCGCGAATCGAATTGCAGCGTCGCTTCGTCCTTTACGATAAACTTCTGAGTCCCCGAGATTCCCCACCCCGTGGCATCTTGCTTCGTGGTCTCCAATATCGTTCCGGTGCCGGAGACCTCAATCGTCCGCCCGTATGCCAAGCCATTCTGCGCACCCGCTGCCGTGTACTGCACCGTGCCGCCAATTATCCGTAGCGGCATATTGGCGCCGAGCTTGCTTGTCTCATCAATGGTGGAGTTGCCATTGAACACCAAGGTGCCGCTCCCGCTGCACCCATCCAGTTGCTCCAACGAGGAGATGGTTAGCGCCTTGCCCGAGGCAATGCTAACGGTCCCCAGCGAAGCGCTCACGCCAGAGACATCCACATTCGCGCCAATGGTGGCGGCCGTGGTCGTTAACGACGAAGGCACCCCCTCGCCGGTCGCCGGCGCAAAGGTCAATGCGCCATCTCCCTGCACTGAGAGCGACTTTGCAGTGGCAGCTGTATCCAGCGTCACCGTGCTATCGGCGCTTACTGTCACCGTCACGGCATCCGTTCCCGTCGGCGTGGCTCCGCCGCTCCACGCATCGGCCGTGCTCCACACCTCCGAGGCGCCTCCCGCGAAGGTGCGCGTCACATCCACCTCGGTCTTCGCAATCGCCAAGCAGTTGATCACCGCCCGCTCGCTGGGCAACTGGAAGGTCACCGTACCCGAACTGTTCGTCTTCAACCCGCTCACGCGGACAACCAGCAACCCATTCTTACCAGCACGAAGTTGCGTGCCCACACTGCTCACGGTCGTATAGGCCGTAGCCACGCTCGTGTTCGTGCCGGCCACCGTGGCCACATAGTCAACCTGAGGCGTACCGCCATAGGTCAATAAGGTAAAGCCTCCACCTGCACTAACGGAGTCTGTCCTTTTGCGACCGCCCACATAGTAAAGCACATAGGTGGCTGATGAATCCAAGCCGCTCACCGTCACGGTGTGATTGGTCGTTCCGCCATTGGCCAAACCATCCGCATAAACACTCGCCGGAACACTCGCGACCGTTAAGCCAAGACTCTTGGCCATTTCCTCCCACACGGTTGTGCAGGACTCCCCTGAAAGCGTGACATAGGTGCCAGCCTGCGGCAGATTATCAACATCATTCGTAGTATTGTCAAAGAAGTTGCCGCCAGAAGTTGATGTGAAATAGACATCGCCTTGTTTTGTATCGTTCTGTAAAAAGGCAGGGTAGCTCCCTTGCTTCGTTAAATGTTTCCACGTGTCACCAGCATCGGTGACCTCGGTGGAACCACAATCAAAGAGATAAACTGGCGTTGCAGCCCACACTGGCAGCGCCACCAACGAGGCCGCCAAAAGCGCTCCCGTCTTTTCGAATAACCTTCTCATATCCATTTCCTTTCCTTTCAATTCCGGCACAATGAGACATCGCGCCTTCCTCTAGGTTGAGAGCAGTATACAGCATCTACCCCCCCCCCTGTCAAGACTTTTTAGCCCTTTTGGGCGGGCTCTGGGGTGTGGCGGAGCGAAGGTCGCGGGGATAACCTAAGAAGCGTTAGCGCTGGCACATGGGCCCCTGGGACTTCGGCCGCCGTGTGGCAAAGTCTGCCAGCCCCGTGGCACGATTTGGCAGGAAAGTGGCACACTTTGGCACGATTGGCGAAGAGGGCGAACGCTTGGCAGGATTGGCACGGGCGTTGCAAGGGGAAGCGCCGGGGGCGCAAGGCCGCCGGATAGGAGGATTAAGTTATGGATATGAATCAGATGACTGAACGGTTGCGTGAGGCGTTGACGCTGGCGCAGCAGGAGGGGATTCGCCGGCAACAGCAGCAGGTGGAGAATGAGCACGTGCTGTGGGCGTTGTTGGCGCAGGAGAAGGGGCTGACGGGGAGTCTGCTGGCCAAGTGTGGCGTGAGTTTGGAGGTGGCGCGGGCGCGGGTGGCCGAGGCGTTGGACCGGCTGCCGAAGGTGACTGGCGCGATGGAGGCGAACAAGATCTACGTGGCGCCGGGGCTCAACGAGGTGTTGGTGGCGGCCTTCGACCGCGCCAAGCAGATGGGCGACGAGTACGTCTCGGTGGAGCACGTGCTGCTGGCGATGGTCCCGCGCGTGAAGGTGTTGCGTGATTTGGGGCTGAGCGAGAACGCGTTGCTAACGGCCTTGAAGGAGGTGCGCGGCAATCAGCGCATCACCAGCGAGAACCCCGAGGAGAGCTACGAGGCGCTCAAGAAGTATGGTCAGGACCTGGTGGAGCTGGCGCGCAAGGGCAAGTTGGACCCGGTCATCGGCCGCGACACCGAAATCCGCGACGTGATCCGCATTCTCTCGCGCAAGACCAAGAACAACCCCGTCCTCATCGGCGAGCCGGGCGTTGGCAAGACCGCCATTGTCGAGGGGCTGGCCCAGCGCATTGTCCGCGGCGATGTGCCCGAGGGGTTGAAGGACCGCACGATCTTTGCGCTCGATATGACCGCCCTGATGGCGGGCGCGAAGTATCGTGGCGACTTCGAGGAGCGCTTGAAGGCCGTCCTGAAGGAGATTAAGGCCAGCGAGGGGCGCATCATCCTCTTTATCGACGAAATCCACACCATCGTCGGCGCCGGCAAGACCGAGGGTTCGAGCGACGCGGGCAATATGCTCAAACCCATGCTCGCGCGCGGCGAACTGCACTGCATTGGCGCGACCACCCTGGCCGAGCACCGGCTCTATATGGAGAAGGACAAGGCCTTGGAGCGGCGCTTCCAGCCGGTGATGGTCGCCGCCCCCACGGTCGAGGATACCATCAGCATCCTGCGCGGACTCAAGGAGAAGTTCGAGGCCCACCACAATGTCCGCATCCTTGATACCGCCCTCGTGAACGCCGCGGTGTTGAGCGACCGCTACATTCAGGATCGCTTCCTGCCCGATAAGGCCATCGACCTGCTCGACGAAGCCTGCGCCGCCATCCGCACCGAGATGGACTCCATGCCCGCCGAGCTCGACGAGCTCGCCCGCCGCGTGATGCGCTTGGAAATCGAGGAGGCCGCCCTGGCCAAGGAGAAGGACGAGGCCTCCAAGAAGCGCCTGGAAGAACTGCGCCGGGAACTGGCCGACGAAAAGGCGAAGGCCGATGCCCTCAAGGCCAAGTGGCAGGAGGAGAAGAAGGCCCATGAGGCCTCCAAGGAGCTCCGCGCCAAGCTCGACCAGGCCCGCCACGAGCTCGAACTCGCCCAGCGCAAGTACGACTACGCCAAGGCCGGCGAGCTGCAGTATAAGGTCATCCCCGAACTCGAGGCGAAGCTCAAATCCACCGCCACCGGCACCGAAGCCGCGATGCTGCGCGAGGAGGTCGGCCCCGAGGAGATTGCCGAGGCCGTTAGCCGCTGGTCGGGCATTCCCGTGGCCAAGCTCCTCGAGGGCGAACGCGAGAAGCTCCTGGGGATGGCCGCCGAGCTCAAGCTGCGCGTCATCGGGCAGGACGAAGCTGTCGACGCGGTCTCCGATGCCGTGCTGCGCGCCCGCGCCGGGATCAAGAACCGCGCCAAGCCCATCGGCGCCTTCCTCTTCCTGGGGCCCACGGGCGTGGGCAAGACCGAGCTCGCGCGCGTCCTGGCCGAGCAACTCTTCGATAGTCGCGACGCCATGACGCGGCTGGACATGTCCGAGTATATGGAGAAGCACTCGGTCAGCCGGCTCGTTGGCGCGCCTCCCGGCTATGTGGGCTACGAGGAGGGCGGGCAGCTCACCGAGGCCGTGCGCCGCAAGCCCTATAGCGTGGTGCTGCTCGATGAGATCGAGAAGGCCCACCCCGACGTCTTCAAGCTCTTCCTGCAGGTCTTTGACGACGGCCGCCTGACCGACAGCAAGGGCACCGTGGTCTCCTTCAAGAACACCTTGATTATTATGACCTCCAACCTCGGCAGCGACCTCATCTCCGCCGCCGAGCAGAAGGGCGAGCAGGCGCAGCTCAAGGGCTTGGTCGATACGCTCCTCAAGAGCAAGTTCCCGCCCGAGTTCCTCAACCGCATCGATGAAACCCTCCTCTTCAAGCCCCTCTCCAAGGAGAGCCTCACGAAGATCATCGACCTGCAGCTCAAAGACCTCGCCGCCCGCCTCGCCGACCAGGAGCTCACGCTCGACGTCTCCGACGAGACCAAGCGCGCGCTCATTGACGAGGGCTACGACCCCGACTTCGGCGCCCGCCCCCTCCGCCGCGTCATCCAGCGCCGGCTGGAGACCCCCATCGCCCGCGACATCATCGCCGGCAAGTATCCCCCCGGCGCCACGGTCCACGTCTGACGCGCCCCGCCGGCAGGAAAACAAAGGCCCCCGAGATCGCTCTCGGGGGCTTACTTTGTTGTTGAGCCGGGTTAGACCAGGCAGGCGCCTTGGCTGGGCTGGATGCGCGAGACTTCGCAGGGGGCCCCGCCGGTCTTCTTGGCGTAGGCCGAGGCGATGGCCTGGGCAGCGGTCTCCGCATCGCGGGCGTTGACCATCACCACCACCGAGCCGCCGAAGCCGCCACCAGAGAGGCGCGCGCCGAGCACGCCGGGGACCGACTTGGTGATCTCGACCACGTCATCGAGCTCCTTGCAAGAGTTCTCGAACATCACACGCGAGCTCTCGTGCGAGGCATAGAGGAGCTGACCAAAGGCCGCGAGGTCGCCCGCTTCCAGGAGCTTGGCGCCCTCGAGAACGCGCTCATCCTCGCCGATGGGGTGCGCGGCGCGCTTGGCCACCACCTCATCGAGGCCGGCGTGATGGGCTTCCCACTCGGCCCACGAGACGTCGCGCAAGGCGGAAACCGGGTGCGGGAGGACCTTGGCGAAGTAGGCGGCGGCCTCCTCGCAGGCCTTGCGGCGGGAGTTGTACTGCCCATCGACGAGAGCGTGCTTGGCGTGGGGGTTGCACATCAGGAAGCAGACCTCCGGGCCCATGTCAACGGTCTCGACCTTGAGGGAGCGGAAGTCGGTCTTGACGAGCTTGCCGTAGGCGCCGCAGAGCGAGGAGATTTGGTCGAGCAGACCGCAGGAGCAGCCGGCGTAGTCGTGCTCGGCGGCCTGGCCCACCTTGGCGAGGGTGACCACATCGGCATCGATCCCGTAGAGCCCGCAGACGGCCTTGGCGGTACACATTTCCAGCGCGGCGGAGGAGGAGAGCCCAAAGCCCATCGGCACATTGCCCAGGAACATGCCGTCAAAGCCGGCGGTCTGGGGCTTGATCTTCGCGAGGCCGGCCACGGTGCCGATGACGTAGTTCGCCCAGGTGTCCTCGGTGACGGGCTTGGCGCCCTCGAGGGGGAAGGTGACGGTGTGCATCAGGTCGCCGGCGGTCACGCGGTTCACGCCCAGGTCGTTGGGAACGATGGCGAAGAAGGTGCCGTAGTTGATGGCGGTGGAGAAGACGTAGCCCTCGTTGTAGTCGGTGTGGTTGCCGAGGACTTCAATACGGCCGGGCGCGTAGGAGACCACCTGCGGCTTCTTGCCATAGGTCGCCTCGAACTTCGCGATCAGTTCATCGTAGACTGCTTGATTGAGCATAGCGGTTCCTTGTGAGAGGGAGAGGTTCAGGGAAAGAAAAAGCCGAGTGAATAGCTGACAGCGGACAGCCGACAGCGAACAGCCGCTAACGCGACGGGCAACCTTTGTCCCGAATGGCGCGAGGCGCACGGCTCAGACGGGCCTGCACCTCGAGCGCCAGCGCTGTCAGCTGTCGGCTGTCAGCTGTCGGCTCACTAGCCGCGGATAATGGCGAGGACTTCGTCGCGCTTGGCTTCCATTTCGGCCTGGCTGGCGGTGCTCTCGAGGTTGAGGCGCACGAGCGGCTCGGTGTTGGAGCAGCGGACGTTGAACCACCAGGTGGGATACTCCACGCTCACGCCGTCGAGCTCGAAGACGTTGCCATCGGCATACTTGGCCTTGAGGGTGGCGAGGATCTCCTGCGGGTCGCGGCTGACCTTGGTGTTGATTTCGCCCGAGCAGGCATACTTGCGCAGCGGGGCGATGAGCTCGGAGAGCGGCTTGCCGGCGCGCGTGACGATGTTGCAGAGGGCGATGACGGCCATCGAAGAGCTCTCGGCCACAAAGTTATCGCGGAAGTAGTAGTGCCCGGAGAGTTCGCCCGCGAAGATGGCCTTGTGCTCGCGCATCTGGGCCTTGATGAAGGCGTGGCCCACGCGGCTCATCATCGGCACCCCGCCGGCGGCCTCGATGACCTCCTTGACCACGCGGCTCGAGCGCAGGTCGTAGAAGATCACGCCCTTCTCGCGGCTGAGGACATCCTGGGCGATGAGGGCGGTGATGAGGTCCATCGGGATGATCTCGCCCTTCTCGTCGATGAAGCCGGCGCGGTCCGCGTCGCCATCGAAGGCCACACCGAAGTCGAACTGCCCGGCGCGGACGGTCTCCTGGAGCTTGGCCAGGGTGGCGTGGTGGAGGGGGTTGGCCTCGTGGTTGGGGAAGGAGCCGTCAATGTCGCCATAGAGCGCCACCTGGTCGATGGCATCGGCGAAGGTCTGGCTCTCGGGGATGCCCATGCCGTTGGCGTAGTCGATGGCCAACTTCGGGCGGCGGCCAAAGTTCATAAAGGGCTTGATGTGCTCCTTGTAGGCCGGGAGAATATCGTGGGTGGTGCAGGTGCCGGGGGTGGCGGCGGGGGGATCAAAGGTGCCCTCGGTGACAATCTTCTCGATGTCGGCAATGCCGCTGACGCCGGAAATCGGCACCGCGTCGGCGCGGCAGAGCTTGAAGCCGTTCCACTCGGCCGGATTGTGCGAGGCGGTAATCATAATCGACCCCTCGGCCTTCAGCGAGCCATTGGCGTAGTAGTTCATCGGCGTGGAGCACTGGCCGATATCCACCACATCCGCCCCCTGCTCCAAGATGCCCTTGGTCAGCGCCGCCTGCAACGGCACCGAGTGCGGACGGCAATCCCGCCCAATCACCACCTTCTTCGCCTTGGTGAAGGTAATATACGCGCGCCCGATGGCGTAGGCCATCTCCTCGGTCAGGTCCTGACCATAAATGCCGCGGATGTCATAAGCCTTAAAGATACCACTCATAGTGCACTCCTTTGTGTTTAGGATAAACACAGCATAGCAAAGCCCCTGTGCCGATGCAAGTGCCCGATGCGGCGAGGTGAGGCGAGGTGAGGCGGCGGACAGTGGCCCGCATCTGGGGCGGGTTGAGATTGGGCCCAGGGAGAGCTCTGTTCGCAGGCGCGGCGCACTTATGCTATAATGCGGCTTTCTGTAGATAAGGATAGTCGCTATGAATTTGTTGAAGATGCTCTTTGGGACGAAGAACCAGCGCGACATCAAGCGGTTGATGCCGCTCGTGCGCCGGATCAACGCCTTGGAGGAGACCTACCAGACCCTGACGGACGAGGCGCTGAAAGCGAAGACGGCCGAGTTCCGTGATCGGTTTGCCAAGGGCGAGACGCTCGATGACCTGCTGCCCGAGGCCTACGCCGTGGTCAAGAATGGCTGCCGGCGCTTGCTGGGCACGACGGTGCAAGTGTGCGGCCACGAGCTGACGTGGAATATGCTCCCCTTCGATGTGCAGCTCATCGGCGGCATTGTCCTGCACCAGGGCAAGATTGCCGAGATGCAGACCGGCGAGGGCAAGACCCTGGTGGCCACCTTCCCGCTCTACCTCAACGCGCTCTCCGGCGGCGCGGCGCACCTGGTGACGGTGAACGACTATCTCGCCCGGCGCGACGCGCAGTTTATGGGCCACCTCTTCACCTACCTGGGGCTGACCGTCGGCTGCATCCAGAACACGATGGGCCCGGCCGAGCGCCGCGCGCAGTATGCCTGCGACATCACCTACGGCACCAACAGCGAGTTCGGCTTTGACTACCTGCGCGATAACGGAATGGCAACCGACCCGGCGCAAGTGGTCCAGCGCGGCCACGCCTTTGCCATCGTTGACGAGGTGGACTCCATCCTCATCGACGAAGCGCGCACCCCGCTGATCATCTCCGGCCCCTCCCAGCGCTCTGCCTCGGGCGAGTATGTGGCCCAGAAGCCGCGCGTGGAGCGCGTCTTCCGCGAGCAGACGCGCATCTGCACCCAGCTGATTGGCGAAGCGAAGGAGCTCATTGCCAAGGGCGAGAACGAGGCGGCGATGCGCAAGCTCTATCAGGTCTATCACGGCACGCCCAAGAACAAGCAGTTCCAGCACCTGATTGAAGAGCCGGCCGTGCGGCGGCTGCACGAGCAGGTCGAGGCAATGATGCTCACCGATATGCGCAAGTATGAAGCGCGCGACCTCAAGGAGCTGCTCCTCTTCACCATCGATGAGAAGACCCGCGAAGTTTCCCTGACCGATAAGGGCACCAAGTTCATCTCGCCCGACGATCCGGAAATGTATGTCATGCCCGACCTCGCCGGCGAGCTGGCCGCCCTGGAAGGCAAGGAGGGCCTCAGCGCCGAAGAGCGCGTGGCCGAGCGCCGCGCCATCCAGGAGAGTTTCGCCGCCAAGAGCGAGCGGTTGCACGTGGTCGATCAGCTCCTGCGCGCCTACGCCCTCTATAATCGCGACGAAGCGTATGTGGTGCAGGATAACAAGGTGCTCATCGTCGACGAGTTCACCGGGCGCATTCTCCCCGGCCGCCGTTGGAGCGAGGGGCTGCACCAAGCGGTCGAGGCCAAGGAAGGGGTGGACATCGAGCGCGAAACGCAGACGCTCGCCACCATCACCATCCAGAACTACTTCCGCCTCTACAAGAAGCTCTCGGGCATGACCGGCACGGCCGAAACCGAGGCCACCGAGTTCAACGACATCTATAAGCTCGACGTGGTGGCCATCCCCACCAACCGCCCCATCCGCCGCATCGACGGCAACGACCTCATCTATAAGACCCAGCGCGAGAAGTACCGCGCCATCATCGAGGAGGTGCGCGCCGCCCACGAGCGCGGCCAGCCGGTCCTCCTGGGCACCGTGACGGTCGACACCTCCGAAATCCTCAGCCGCATGCTCCGGATGGCCCACATCCCCCACAACGTCCTCAACGCCAAGAACCACGCGATGGAGGCCGAGATCGTCGCCCAGGCCGGCCAGCCCGGCAGCGTCACGATTGCCACGAATATGGCCGGGCGCGGCACCGACATCAAGCTCGGGCCCGGGGTAGTCTGGATGAGCGAGGAGCAGATTAAGGATAAGCGCCTAACGCTGGACTCGGTGCCCAAGGGTGAGCGCAAGACCCTGCGCCACCTCCTTGAAGAGCGCCCCTGCGGCCTCTATGTGATTGCCTCCGAGCGCCACGAGAGCCGGCGCATCGATCGCCAGCTCCGCGGCCGCTGCTCGCGCCAGGGCGACCCGGGTGCCAGCCGCTTCTACCTCTCGCTGGAAGATAACCTCATGCGCCTCTTCGGCAGCGACCGTCTGGCCGGGATGATGACCCGCCTGGGGCTCAAGGAGGGCGAGGCCATCGAGCACCGCTGGCTCAACCACACCGTCGAGCGCGCCCAGCGCAAGGTCGAGGAGCAGAACTTCTCCATCCGCAAGCGCACGCTGCAGTATGACGATGTGATGAACAAGCAGCGCGCCATCATCTACGGCCTGCGCCAGGAAATCCTGATGGAGCCCGGCGCCGCCCACGAGCGCATCCTCGATATCTTCAACGACGTGATTGCCGACCGCTGCGAAGCGCTCCTGCCCACGCCCAAGGATTCCGACCCCATCGGCCTGCTGGAGTGGATGGCCCACTTCCCCGTGCTCTGCACCGAAGCCGAGTGCCGCGCCTGGGCCGGCAAGCCCCAGGAGGCCGCCAAGGCCCTCTTCGAGCGCGTGGAGGAAGCCTACAACGCCAAGTGCGCCGGCGAAAAGCCCGAGGCCCTGCCGATGCTCGAGCGGATGGTCTGCCTGACGGCCATCGATGAAGAGTGGCAGAAGTTCCTGGCCGCGATGGACGACCTGCGCCGGAGCGTGAGCCTGCGCGGCTACGGCCAGCGAGATCCCCTGGTGGAATACAAGCGCGAGGCCTTTGAGATGTTCACCGAGCTGATGGGCACCATCAAGGAGGGCATCATCCGCAACGCCTTCACCACCACCACGAACATCGAGTTCTACTTCGCGATGCGCGAGCGCGCCTCCCGCAAGGCCCAGACCGTCCACCAGGACCTGGGCAACCTCACCGAGGCCGCCCCCCTGCCGCCGCCCCCGCGCGAGCCCGAGCCCGCCCCGGCCCCCAACGCCTCCTTCACCATCACCGTGCCCGGCATGCCCGAGCCCGAACCCGAGCCCGCCCCCGAACCCCCGCCGCCTCCGGCCGGTCCGCGCCAGGGCTCGCTCGAAGCGCTGATGGGCCAGATGGGCCTGCCGCCGCAGCCGGTTGCGCCGGTGACCGCCCCCAACAAGGTTGGGCGCAACGAACCGTGCCCCTGCGGCTCGGGCAAGAAGTTCAAAAACTGCTGCGGCAAGTAAGCAATGGCTGAGGAAACCAAACCCGCTGATAAGGCCCCGGAGGTGCGCTTCGCCGAAGTGCCGGCCGATAATGGGCTGGGGCTTGCCCAACACACCTTCGTCCTCTTTCTCTCGATCGTCCTCTCGGGGGTCATCCACTTTGGGCTTGCCTTCTGGTTTGGCGAGCGGCCGGTGGCGCTGACCCCGGCGCGGGAGAAGGCCCACATCACCCCGGAGAACCTCCCGCCGATGCGCATCGACACCTTCGTCCGCGAGGCGGAGCTCGAGCGCGCTGCCGCCGAGGAGGCCCCAGACATCGCCGGCGATGTGGCCGCCGCCGAGGCCAAGCTCCCTGAAGTGGCCGAGACCGCCCGCCTGGCCGCCCCCACCCTGCCGCTGGCACCGCTCCCGCCCTCGCCCAATCCGGGGCTGGATATGACCCCGCCCGCCCCGGCCCTGGCCACGTTGCCGGAGGTCTGGGCCCGCCAGGAGGTCGCCGCCATCCCCGAAACCGACTTCACCCAGGAGGTCAACCCCGAGCCGCGCTGGACGCTCGATGCCGAGCTGCCGCGCGTGGTGGATGCGCCGGATCTGGCCGCTTCGGTGGAGTTTCTCCCGGCGGCACCCGGCGCGCAACCGGGCGCGCTCCTACCGCCGATGGGCGGAGAGGGAGGCGTTGAGGCGTTGGCCCGCGAGGCCGAACGGCGCCTGGCCGAGGCCGCCACCGCCACCCCGCCGCCGGTCGACCTGACCGAGGTCGCCCCCGCCCCCGCACCGACCGAGGAGGCTGGCAAGTTGGCAGAGGAGGCCATTCGCCAAGCCTCGGCGCCGACCGTTGCCGCGGACGACCAGGTCTACCAATCGATTGACGACCGGCTCTCCCTGGCGCTGAGCTACTACGATCCGCCGAGCGACCCGGGCAACCGCTACTTCCGCCTGGAGATCCTCCGCAAGCCCGATAGCCCGCTCTCCGTGATGCCCAAGGATGTCGTCTTCGTTCAGGACATCTCCGGCTCGATTACTCGCGCCCGCCTGGCCGCTGCGAAGGAGGCGATGAAGAGCGCCCTCTTCAACACTCTGCGCGCCGGGGACCGCTTCAACATCTTCGCTTTCCGCGACGTCACCCTCACCCCCTCGGGCTCATGGATGGACTTCAATCCCGAGACGCGCGTCCGTGCCGAGACCTTCATCGACTCCCTGCGCAACCGCGGCAATACCGACCTCTTCCTGCTTCTGCAAGACCTCCGCTCCCTGCCGCGCGATCCCAAGCGCCCGCTCATCGCCATTGTCATCACCGATGGCGAGCCGACCACCGGCCTCACCGAGACCACCCGCATCATCGGCGAGTTCACCCGCCTGAACAAGGGCCAGATCTCCGTCTACGCCTTCGGTGCGAAGAAGCGCGACCCTTACTTCCTGGACATGCTCTGCTACGTCAATCGCGGCGAGAACACCGCCTCCTCCGGCAACCCCGACACCTTGGCCCGCGAGCTGACCCCGGTCTTTGAATCCATCCGCAACCCGGTGATGCAGAACCTCTCGCTCACCTTCCCCGCGGCCGGCGGCGGCGAGCTCCACCCGCGGATGCTCACCAACCTCTACGCCGACCGCACCTTGACCCTCTACGGCCGCGTCCCGCGTGGCACCCAGGCCCTCACCTGCCAGCTCCGCGGCGGCTCGGCCTCGGCCCCCTACGACGCCCTCTTCACCTTCACCTTCGCCCAAGCCAAGCGCGCCACCCTCGACCTCCGCCGCGCCTGGGCCGAACGCGCGATGTTCGACCTCCTGGCCGACTACGCCGAAAACCCCTCCCAAGCGCTCCTCGAGCGCATCGCCGCCTTCTCCCGAACCTACGGCGTCCCCAACCCCTACAAGCGCGAGCCCTAACCGCGCCACGAAAGGCCCTCCGATGAACAAAGCCGCCCTCGACTCCTGGTTTGAGCAGAACCGCGAGGCCATCCTCGCCGACTACTGCGAACTCCTCCGCTTCCCCACCATCGGCGCCGAGCGCGAGCACTTGCCCGACTGCACCGCCTGCGCCGAGTGGATCGCCCGCTTCCTCGGCTCGCTCGGCTTCACCACCGAGCTCGTCAGCGCCTCGGCCGAGCTCCCCCCGGTCCTTATCGCCGAGCGCCCCGTCCCCAACGCCCCCCACACCGTCCTCCTTTACGGCCACTACGACGTCCAGCCCGTCGACCCCATCGACCTCTGGGAGACCCCGCCCTTCGAACCCACCCTGCGCAATGGCCGCCTCTACGCCCGTGGCGCGCAGGATGACAAGGGCCAGTGGTTCGCCCTCCTCCAAGGGCTGCGCGCAGCCATCGCCGCCGGCGAGCGCCTCCCGGTCATCCGCATCGTCCTTGAAGGCCAGGAAGAGAGCGGCAGCGGCGCCCTCGCCGAGTTGGCCTACGACCTGCGCAAGCGCCTGGCCGCCGACGTCCTGCTCGTGGCCGACACCGGCAAGGATTCCTCCGGCCGCCCGGCCATCGTTGCCGGTCTGCGTGGCGTGCTCCACTTCACCGTCACCCTGCGCGGGCCGAAGTACGACCTCCATTCCGGCCAGCACGGCGGCATCGCCCCCAACCCCGCCCAAGGCATCGCCGAGCTCGTCGCCTCCCTCCACACCCCCGATGGCGCCATCGCCGTCGAGGGCTTCTGCGATGGCATCGTCGAGCCCACCGAGGCCGAGTTCGCCCTGGCCACCGAGCCGGGCTTTGACGAAAATGCCTACCGCGAAGAGGTCGGCGTCCTCCCCGTCGGTGGCGAGCGCGGCGTCCCGGCCATCGTCCGCAACGCCTTCCGCCCCACCGTCGAGGTCAACGGCATCCACGGCGGCTACGGCGGCCCCGGCTCCAAGACCGTCATCCCCACCCACGCCTTCGCCAAGCTCTCCTGCCGCCTCGTCCCCGGTCAGAACCCCGCGCACATCTGGGAGTGCCTCAAGGCGCACTTCGAGCGCCACTGCCCGCGCGGCCTCACCCTCGAGCTCACCGAGCTCACCGGCTGCGAGCCCGGCTTCCGCCTCCCCATCGATAGCCCCGTCACCCGCATCGCCCACGACCTCCTGAACACCTTCGACCCCCGCGGCGCGGTCTTCACCTGGGAAGGCGCCTCCATCCCCATCGTGGCCAAGTTGCGCGACCTCACCGGCGCCGCGCCCCTCCTCGTCGGCTTCGGCATGCAGGAAGACCGCATCCACTGCCCCAACGAATCCTTCTCCCTCGAGCAGTTCCGCGATGGCATGCGCTGGGGCGCGCAGATCTTCTCCGCCTTCGGGGCCTGATGAGCCTCACGCTGCACATCGACGACGTGGGCTACGGCGGCGACGGCGTCGCCCGCACCGCCAGCCCCGTCACCTTCGTCCCCGGCGCCTTCACGGGCGAGACGGTCGAGGCCGAGCTCATCCAGCGCAAGCCCAACTTCGCCCGCGCCCGGCTCCTGCGCGTCCTCGAGCCCTCGCCCGATCGCATCACCCCCGAGGGCCCCGTTGTCCCCGGCATGGTCTACGCCGAGCTCGCCTATCCCGCCGAGGTCGCGCTCAAACACCACCAGCTCCAGACCCTCCTCACGCGCATTGGCCGCCTGGAGGACCTCTCCTGCCTGCGCGCGCCCGTCCCCTCGCCGCTTGCCGCGCACTACCGCAACAAGCTCACGCTCCACTGGGATGGCCGCGCCCTCGGTTACATCGGCGAAGACAACCGCACCGTCCTCGACACCCCCGCCTGCCCCCTCTCCCACCCCGCCATCAACGCCGAACTCCAGCGCCTGCGCGCCGACTCCCGCCGCCTGCGCGCCCTCCGCCCCGGCAGCCGCGTCACCTTCCGCCACACCGCGCACGATGGCGTCCGCCTCGGCCTCGGCAAGCCCCCCGCCGGCGAACTCACCGAAGCGCTCGCCGGCCTCACCCTCTCCGTCGCCGCCGACGCCTTCTTCCAGGTCAACCCCGCCGCCGCCGAGTGCCTCCTCGCCGCCTTCCGCGCCGCCGTGGCCGCCCTCGCCCCCCGCCGCGCGCTCGACCTCTATTGCGGCTGCGGCCTCTTCGGCCTCGTCGCTGCCCAAGCCGGCGTCCGCTCCCTCTTCGGCCTCGAAACCACCCCCTCAGCCGTCCGCTCCGCCCAGCGCAACGCCGCGCACCTCGGCCTCGAGGCCACCTACCGCTGCGCCCCCGCCGAAAGCCTCCCCCAAGATCTTCCCCCGGCCGACCTCTGGATTGTCGACCCGCCCCGCGATGGTCTCTCCCCCGCCGTCCGCGACCACCTCCTCCGCGCCCGCCCACCCCACCTCGCCTACATCTCCTGCGGACCCGACACCCTTGCCCGCGATCTCCGCGCCCTCGCCCCCGCCTACCGCCCCACCGCCATTCAGCTCTTCGACTTCTTCCCCCGCACCGCCCACTTCGAGACCCTCACCCTCCTCGTGCGAGCATAGCACGCGAATAGGCTAGCGTAGCCCCAGAAAATCGCCTAAGAGGGCCTCTCCTCGCTCGCGTAATCTCTTCCCAAAAGGCGCCTTGGCGTGGCAGCGGTGTTAGCGCCGTGAGCAAGGTATCTTGTGCTGTGGTATACTCTGCGGCGATGGAGGCGCGTATGCAGACAATCGAGATGGAGACCTACGACTTTCCGACGATGCGGCGGAAGAACCGTATCTATGTCGATAAGACCGGGCAGTTCCACCAGTTGATTACCGGCAATACCTCGTTGCACTTTGTGGCGCGGCCGAGGCGGTTTGGTAAGTCGCTGATGATCTCAACGCTCGATTGCATCTTCCACGGGCGCAAGGAACTCTTCGAGGGGCTGGCGATCTCTAAGACCGACTACGATTGGCCCATCCATCCGGTCATCCGCTTTGACTTCTCGGCAGTGGAGAGCACCTCGCTGGAGGCTTTCAATCGAAGTTTTCGCCTGAATGTGTTGGACGCTTTGCGAGCAGCCGGAGCGACGACCTTCCCCGAAGAGCAGCCAGGGGATAACTTTAGTCGTGCTATTCAGGAGCTTTATGAGAAGAACGGGCGCGAGGTGGTGGTGCTGGTGGACGAATACGACGCGCCCATCGGCCACGCGCTGCACAAGCCCGAACTCGCCACGGCCATTCGCGAGGCGATGTCAGCCCTCTACATTCACTTGAAGCGGAATGTCAACCTACTCCGCTTTTTGATGATGACCGGCGTCTCGAAGTTCTCGCAGACCTCCACCTTCTCGGCGCTGAATAACATCACGGATTTGACCCTCGACGCGCGCGCCGCCACGCTCCTGGGCTACACCGACGACGAGCTCGAGTTCTACTTTCACGACGCGATGGTCGCCCACGCCCAGTTGATGGGGCTCGACTACGAGGCCTACCGCGAGCAACTGCGCTTCTGGTACAACGGCTATCACTTCTCGCCCGACTGCCTGGGGCCGCAATTCGCAGTCTACAACCCCTTTGCTATCGCCCGCACCTTGGGCAACCCCTCGCGTGACTTCAAGGCCACCTGGTCCTCCACCGGCCGGCCCTCGATATTGATGAATTACCTTTCGCGCGAGCAGTTGGTCAAGCAGGACTACGAAAACCTCTCCGGTGTCACCGAGGATTTAATGGCGGCAACCAACCTCGACAACCTCTCCGGCATCGCCCTCCTCTTCCAGAGTGGCTATCTGACCATCAAGGATTATCGACGCGGCAGTTACACCCTCGGCATCCCCGATGAGGAGGTCCGGCGCGACCTGCTGACTATCCTCGTCCAGACCATCGCCCAGCGCCCGGCCTCAGATCCTTGGTTCTCGCAGACCCTAAACGCCCTGATTACGCACAACTTTCCGGAGTTCTTCGCAAACCTGAAGGTCCTCTATTCAGACTTGCCCTACGGTTCAACCGAACAGGAGAACGTGCCGGAATCCGCCTACCTGCGCCTGCTCTACCTGCTCCTGCGCTCGCGCTTCTCCAACCTCGAGGTCTGCTTCGAGCGGCCGCAGGCCGGTACGCGGCCTGACCTCGTCTTCGTAGACGAAGAGGCCATCTTCATCTTCGAGTTGAAGGTTAATCGCGATGGTAAGCGCGATGCCGCCAGCGCCCTGGCGCAGATCCACGAACGCGGCTACGCCGAACCTTTCCGTAGCCACGGCCTCCCCCTCTACGCCATCGGCCTAGCCTTCGACCCCAAAACCCACCGCCTCATCGATGCCGCCTCCGAGGCGCTGTAAGCCGTCTGCACCGCCATCGCCGCCGCCCAAGCCTAGCCGGCACCTTCCACGCCCTAGGCAACCCGTTGTCTGGAGCCCTTCCATTGTAATCCGTCTCAGGTCCATTTAACATCCCGCCCGAGGTCGAGGGTCAACCCGCCCGAGGTTGAGGGTCCACCCGCCCGAGGTCCGAGGTCAACCTCGGGCGGATAAAAATGTAAAGCGCCCGAGGGCCCTCAAAGCTGGGCCCTCTTAAAGCCCCCCGGGGCTTCCTGCGTAAGCGCGAAGCCGGAGGTTCCGGAAAGCCCGGCGGCCCCCTTGCGCAGCCACTGCGCGCGAACGCCTGGGCGGCTAAAGCCGCCCGCTACGATAAACCACCGCGCACCGCCCACGCCACCGCTCCCCGCGCACGCCTCCGCGCACGGCCCACGCGCACGGCCCACGCGCGCACCGCTCACCGTTCACGCGCGCGCTCGCAAAGAGAGTTGCGGGGTTTAGGGGGATGTGCTATGCTTTGTGCTTTCTTTTGAGCCCCTAGAAGAGGTTATCACGGCGATGGAAAAGAAGCGGCAGAAGGCCTTGCAGTTGATTGCGAACACGTTGCGTTGTTTGGCGGCGGATGAGGTTCAGACGGCGAAGTCCGGGCATCCGGGCGTGGCGCTGAGTCTGGCGGACGCGATGACGGTGCTTTGGCTTTACTTTCTGAAGGTGGATGGTTCGGCGCCTGCGTGGGCGGATCGGGACCGCTTTGTGATGTCCGGCGGGCACGGGTCTTCGTTGCTTTACGCGTTGGAGCACTTGGCGGGGTACGACCTGTCGCTGGAGGATTTGAAGCACTTCCGTCAGCTGGGGAGCAAGACGCCGGGGCACCCGGAGTATGGCGTTGTGCCGGGGGTGGAGACGACGACCGGTCCGCTGGGGCAGGGTCTGGCCGCGGCGGTGGGGATGGCGATTGCCGAGCGGATGTTGGCCGAGCGGTTTAATTCGCCGGAGGTGATGTTGGTGGATCACCGCACGTGGGTGACTTGCGGGGATGGGGATATGGAGGAGGGGATTTCGCACGAGGCGGCCTCGCTGGCGGGGACATTGGGGTTGAATAAGTTGGTGGCGATTTACGATTCGAACCGGATTTCCATCGAGGGCGATGTGGCCGATGCGATGGCTGATGACACGGCCACCCGCTTCCGCGCCTATGGCTGGCAGGTCTACACGTGCAACGGGCACGACTTTGACAGTCTGACGCGCGCCTTCCGCCGCGCCACGCGTTCGCAGTCTAAGCCGGTGTTGGTGATTTGCAACACGGTGATTGGCAAGGGTTCGCCGAATAAGGCTGACAGCGCTTCCTGCCACGGTTCGCCGCTCGGCGAGGAGGAGGTGCGCCTGATGAAGGAGGCCCTCGGCTTCAACCCGGATGAGACCTTTGCGGTGAGCGATGAGGTGCGCGAGAAGTTCGCCGCACGTCAGGCGCAGACGGGGCGTATGCGGCGGCGTTGGGAGCGCCAGGTGCGCAAGCACTTCGAGGCGCATCCGCGGCTGAAGCGCGTCTGGGAGGCGATGCATGAGCAGACGCTGCCGGAGGCGAAGAAGTTGGCCGCGTTGATGCCGGTGTGGGAGGATAAGCCGGTCTCCACGCGTGTGGCCTCGGGGAAGGTGCTGAATGCGCTTGCGCCGTCCTTGCCGTGGTTGGTGGGGGGTTCGGCGGACTTGGCGCCTTCGAATATGACCTATCTGAATGGGCTCGGCGATGTGGGGCCGAAACGTTTCGGCGGGCGGAACTTCCACTTTGGCGTGCGCGAGCTGGGGATGGCGGCGGTGATGAATGGCTTGACCAGTCACGGCGGCTTGCGTTGCTTCGGCGGCACCTTCTTTGTCTTCTGCGACTACTGCCGTCCGGTCATTCGCGTGGCGGCGTTGATGGGGCTGCCGGTGATTTACGTGCTCACGCACGATAGCTTCTATGTGGGCGAAGATGGTCCCACGCACGAGCCGATTGAGCAGTTGCCGGCGATGCGCGCGATGCCGAATGTCTGCGTGCTGCGTCCGGCTGATGCCACGGAGACGGCGGCGGCGTGGGAGGTGGCGTTGCGCCGCACCACCGGGCCGACGGCGCTCTTGCTCTCGCGCCAGAACTTGCCGGTGATTGACCGCAGCAACTATCCGGCGGCGGCGAATGTGGCCAAGGGCGCGTATGTGCTCTGGCAGCGGAACCCCGCGCAACAACCGGAGGCGATCCTGATGGCCTCGGGCTCGGAGGTCTCCTTGGCGCTGGCGGTGGCGCAGGCCGACACGCGCAATTTGCGCGTGGTCTCGATGCCGAGCTGGGACCTCTTTGAGGCGCAGAGCGCGGACTACCGCGAAGCGGTGTTGCCGAAGGCGGTGACCAAGCGCATCGCGGTGGAGGCGGCTTCGCCCTTCGGGTGGGAGCGCTATCTGGGCAGCGAGGGGATTTCGCTGACGATGAAGGGCTTTGGCGCGTCGGGCCCGGCCGGAGTGCTGGCTAAGCACTTTGGCTTCACGGTCGAACACCTGACCGAGCTGGTGAACAACTATTTGGCGTAAGGGAGGCGCAGCGATGGCGCAGGCATTGAGCGAAGATCAGTATCGGGCGCAGCGGATCGAGAACCGTGCGAAGTTGGAGGCCGCGGGCTATGCGCCCTATGGTCACGCCTTTGCGCGTACCGGCACGCTGCAGGAGACGCGCGCGGACTTTGCCGAGGGCAAGGCCGTGGCCGTGGCCGGGCGGATTCAGACCAAGCGGCGGATGGGCAAGTTGATGTTCATCCACCTGAATGATGGCTCGGATGCCTTCCAGATTTTGCTCAAGCGCGATGAGGTGGGCGAGGAGGCCTACAACGCGGCCAAGCTCTTGGACTTGGGCGACATCATTGGCGCGAAGGGCACGCTCTTTACCACCCAGGCCGGCGAGCAGACCGTGGCCGTGGCCGAATGGGAGCTGCTCTCCAAGGCGATTCGCCAGCCGCCGGAGAAGTGGCACGGCTTGCAGAACACCGAGGATCGCTACCGCAAGCGTTATCTGGACTTGATGTCTAACCCCGAGAGCCGCAAGCGCTTTGATGCCCGCCACAAGATCCTCCTGGGCATTCGCAACTTCCTCTCTTCGCGCGGGTTCGTGGAGGTGGAGACGCCGATTATGCAGCCGCAGGCCGGCGGCGCGGCGGCCAAGCCCTTCGTGACGCATCACAACGCGCTCGACCGCGAGATGGTCCTGCGTATCGCCCCGGAGCTCTACCTCAAGCGGTTGCTCGTCGGCGGCTTCGACAAGATCTTCGAGCTGGGCAAGGACTTCCGCAACGAGGGCATCGACCGCACGCACAACCCCGAGTTCACCGTGCTGGAGGTCTACGAGGCCTATGGCGACCGGACGTCGATGAAGAACCTCGTCGAGGGGCTGTTGCCCTACTTGTGCGACACGGTGCTGGGCACGCGCCAGGTGGCCTACGGCTCGGGCGAGGAGAAGACCGTCATCAACTTCGAGCCGCCCTACCGCGAAGTGGCCCAGCAGGACCTTATCAAGGAGCGGATGGGCGAGGATTGGTTCACCCTCGACTACGAGGCCGCCAAGGTCCGCGCCGTCGAGCAGGGGCTCCAACTCACCCCCGAGATTGTCGATATGCTCACCCTCTCGCACGAGGTCTACGATAAGCTCATCGAGCGCACGCTGATGCAGCCGACCTTCGTCACGCGCATTCCCAAGCAGTATGTGCCCCTGGCTAAGGCGTGCTCGGATGATCCGGAGTTGGTGGACGTCTTCGAGTTCGTGGTGGCCGGGCGCGAGCTCTGCCCGGGGTACACCGAGCAGAACAACCCCGATGCCCAGCGCGAAGCCTTCGCCCGCCAGGTGGAGGCCGACGCCGAGCCGCTCGACCAGGACTTCGTTGAGGCGCTGGAATACGGGATGCCGCCCACTGGCGGGCTCGGGATGGGCATCGACCGCTTGGTGATGTTCCTCACCGGCACCGAAGCCATTCGCGATGTCCTCCTCTTCCCGCAGATGAAAGAGAACGGCGGGGCCTCGTAAGGGAGGCGGCGGCGGAGCGGTTGCGGCCGCCGCGCGGGTGTGCTATCTTATAGGTATGAGAGAGATTGGTCCCCAGGACTTTGTCGAGACGTTGCAAGCGGCGACGGGCTCGAAGCGTACGCCTTACCACCTGTTCTATTCGAGCCTGTGGGATGGCTATGTGCGCGATCCGGCGCTGATGGTCATCCCCTTTGATGACCATCTGACGCATCGCGGAGATGGCGTCTTTGAGACGATGAAATGCCTCAATGGCGCGGTTTACAATCTCGATGCGCATTTGCAGCGGTTGCAGCGGAGTGCCTACCAGGTCGGGCTCGCGTTTCGGCGCGGGCCCGAAGCGTTGCGCGCCAAGGTGCTTGAAGCGCTGGAGGTGGCCGCGCAGCCGAATTGCGCGGTGCGCGTGGTGCTCAGTCGCGGGCCCGGCGGGATGGGCGTTTCGCCCACCGAGAGCGAGGGTTCGGCCCTCTACATCTTGGTCTATGGCGGGGGCGAACCCTTTATGAAGCGCCACCCCGAGGGGGCCAAGCTGCGTAAGAGCCGCGTGCCCATCAAGCCGCCGGTCTTCGCCACGGCCAAGACCTGTAACTACATCCCCAATGTGCTGATGAAGGGCGAAGCCGAGATTTGGCACGTGGACTTTATGGTGGGCGTGGATCCCCACGGCCATATCACCGAAAGCGCCACCGAGAATATCGGCATCGTCTCCAAGAAGGGGCGGCTGGTCTTCCCGCCGCTGGATACGGTCTTGGCCGGCACAACGATGCTGCGCGTCTCGGAACTGGCCCAGAAGCTGGAGAGCGAAGGGTCGCTCAAGGGCGTAGTCTTCCGCCCGATTCGCGAGGAAGAGCTCTACGAAGCGCACGAGATCCTCGCCGTCGGCACCACCCTCAATGTCGCCTCGGTGGTGGAATACAATGGCCGCAAGGTGGGCGACGGTAAACCCGGGCCGATCGGCCGGGCATTGGATGCTTTAATCGAACGCGATACGCTGGAGAATGACGCGTTGCGTATCGCCTATATGTGAACACTCTGAACGAAAGGTTGCACTATGAACACCTATGACACAATGTTGGAAAAGGCCGTGGTCGTCACCTCGCTGCGTAGCGAGGACATCTTTGGTGTCATTGCCGAGCTGATGGATGCGTTGGTCGCCAACGGTGCCCTCCCGGAGGCCAAGAAGGACGAGGCCAAGCAGGCCATCGTCCGCCGCGAAATGTCCGCCTCAACGGTCATGACCGATGAAATCGCCCTCCCCCACGGCCGAACCGATGTGGTTGACGAGCTCGTCTGCGCGATTGGCGTGCACAAGGAGGGCTTCGCGGCCGATGCCCCCGATGGCGAGCCGACCAAGGTCGTCATCCTGATGCTCGTTCCGCCCTCCGCCGGCTCGGGTTATATGGTCTTCCTCGGCAGCATCAGCCGCAAGCTGATGGATCCGACCACCCGCGAAACCATCATCTCCGCCACCGACCGCGACGCCGTCCTCGCCGCCCTCCGCGGCTGAGCCGCGTTGCGGCAGCAGTTAGCGGTTAGCTGTTAGCCATTAGCACGCGTTCCGCTTCTCTTTTGAGTATCCCTTGTTCCAAGCGTAGTTATGTTTAAAAGCGTCTCTAACCGTCCTGACTTTGCCAAGAATGAAGAAGCCGTGCTCAAGCTCTGGGAGAGCGAAGGCACCTTCGCCAAGAGCCTCGAGCAGCGGCGTGGCGCGCCGGTCTTTCGTTTCTACGATGGGCCGCCCTTCGCCACCGGCCTGCCGCACTATGGGCACCTGCTGGCCGGGACGATTAAGGACATTGTGCCGCGCTACCAGACCATGCGCGGGCACTACGTGGAACGGCGCTTTGGCTGGGATTGCCACGGGTTGCCGATTGAGGCGCTTGCGCAGGAAGCGTTGGGCGTGAATGGCGCCTATGAGATCCGCCAGCACGGGGTGGAGGCCTTCAACGAGCAGTGCCGCGCGATGGTGCTGCGCTACGTCTCCCAGTGGCGCGAGACGGTCACCCGCATGGGCCGTTGGGTGGACTTCGACAACGACTACAAGACCATGCAGCCGAGCTTTATGGAGTCGGTCTGGTGGGTCTTCAAGCAGCTGTGGGACCAGGGGCGCATCTACAAGAGCCACCGCATTATGCCCTATTCGTGGAAGCTCTCCACGCCCCTCTCCAACTTCGAGGCCGGCAGCAACTACAAGGACGTGCAGGACCCCGCCGTCACCGTCCGCTGCCGCATCACCCAGGGCGCCCACCCCGCCTGGGGCAACGAAGCCTACCTCCTGGTCTGGACCACCACCCCCTGGACGCTGCTCACCAACTTCGCCATCTGTGCCGGCCCGGAGATTGACTACCTCGCCGTCAAGGACGCCGATGGCGCGGTCTACATCCTCGCCGAGAGCCGCCTGACCGCCGTCTTCGGCAAGAACCCCAAGGTCGAAGTCCTCGAAAAGCTCAAGGGCACCGAGCTCAAGGGCATCCACTACGAGCCCATCTTCCCCTACTACAAGGACAAGCCCAACGCCTTCGTCGTCCTCACCGACAGCTACGTCACCACCACCGACGGCACCGGCCTGGTCCACAACGCCCCGGCCTACGGCGAAGACGACTTCCGCGTCTGCTCGGCCGCCGGCATCACCCTCGAGGACCCGATGGACGAAGGCTGCGCCTTCACCGCCCCCGCCCCCGAAGCCTGGCGCGGCCGCTTCTGCAAGGATTGCGACAAGGACATCATCCGCGAGCTCAAGCAAAACGGCAAGCTCGTCCACCAAGGCACCATCGTCCACGCCTACCCCTTCTGCGACCGCACCGACACGCCCCTCATCTACCGCGCCATCGACGCCTGGTACGTCCGCGTTGAGGACCTCCACGAGCGCCTCACCGCCAACAACGCCACCGTCCACTGGCAGCCCGAAGCCGTCGGCGCCAACCGCTTCGGAAACTGGCTGCGCGACGCGAAGGACTGGAACATCTCCCGCAACCGCTTCTGGGGCTCGTGCCTGCCCATCTGGATCAACGACGACGACCCCGAAGACCGCATCTGCGTCGGCTCCGTCGCCGAGCTCGAAGCCCTCAGCGGCCAGAAGATTACCGACCTCCACAAGCACATCATCGACAAGGTCGTCATCCAGAAGGACGGCCACACCTATCACCGCACCCCCGAGGTCCTCGACTGCTGGTTCGAATCCGGCTCCATGCCCTACGCCCAGCAACACTTCCCCTTCTCCGGCAAGGAGCTCGACACCTTCTTCCCCGCCGACTTCATCGCCGAAGGCCTCGACCAGACCCGCGGCTGGTTCTACACCCTCCTCGTCCTCGGCACCCTCCTCTTCGGCAAGGCCCCCTATAAGAACGTGGTCGTCAACGGCCTCGTCCTCGCCGAAGACGGCAAGAAGATGTCCAAGCGCCTCAAGAACTACCCTGACCCCAAGCACGTCATCGACACCTACGGCGCCGACGCCCTCCGCCTCTACCTCATCAACTCCCCCGTTGTCCGCGCCGAAAACCTCCGCTTCTCCGAAGCCGGCGTCAAGCAACTCTTGCGCGACCTCCTCATCCCCTGGTGGAACGCCTACAGCTTCTTCGTCACCTACGCCAACGCCGATGGTTTCGATGAACCCGACGTCGCCCGCCCCACCTCCCCCCACGTCCTCGACCGCTGGATCGTCTCCTCGATGGAAACCCTCATCGCCGACGTCTCCACCGCGATGGACGCTTACGACCTCCAGAAGGCCGTCCGCCCCTTCGTCGACTTCATCGACGCGCTCACCAACTGGTACATCCGCCGCTCCCGCCGCCGCTTCTGGAAGAGCGAAGACGATGCCGACAAGCGCCACGCCTACCGCACCCTCCGCTATGTCCTCGTCCAACTCTCGAAGGTCGCCGCCCCCTTCTGCCCCTTCGTCAGCGAGCAAATCTACCGCAACCTCCGCGGCCCGGCCGACCCCGAGAGCGTCCACCTCTGCGCCTTCCCCACCGCCGATGCCGCCGCCCGCGACCTCCGCCTCGAAGCCGATATGGAGCTCGTCCAGCGCGTCGTTCGCCTCGGCCGCCAGCTGCGCACCGATAAGGACCTCAAGGTCCGCCAGCCCCTCGCCCGCCTCCATGTCGTCTCCGCCGATGCCGCCGCCCGCGACGCCCTCGCCGCCTACACCGACATCATCCGCGAAGAGCTCAATGTCAAGGACATCTCCTTCGGCGAAGACGAAACCGCCCTCGCCAACCTCTCCCTCAAGGCCGACTTCAAGCGCCTTGGCCCCCGCTTCGGCGCCCAAATGAAGGCCGCCGCCGCCGCCATCGCCGCCCTCCCGGCCAACCTCGCCGCTGCCCTTGCCCGCGGCGAAACCGTCCCCCTCACCATCCAGGGCACCGAAACCACCCTCGCCCCCGACGAAGTCGTCATCCGCCGCGAACCGCGCGAAGGCCTCGTCGTCGCCGCCGAAGGCAACATCCTCGTCGCCCTCGAAACCGCCCTCACCGCCGCCCTCCTCGCCGAAGGCCTCATGCGCGAGTTCGTCTCCCGCGTCCAAGCCCTCCGCAAGGAAGCCGACCTCGAAGTCACCCAGCGCATCGAAGTCACCTTCCAAGCCGACGACGAAGTCGCCGCCGCCATTGACGCCTGGCAAGACACCATCCTCGAGGAAGTCCAAGGCGACGCCCTCCTCCCCGGCGAACTCTCCACCGACCCCATCGACCTCAACGGCCACGAACTCCGCCTCCTCATCGAGGCCAAGTAAATCGCCTCTGGCCTAGAAGTCAGAAACCCACCCCGGCGCGGAGATGTCTGCGCCGGGTGGTTTATGGGATGGGCGCGGCGGCGAGGCGTTAGCGGAGCAGGAAGTCGAGGGCGTTGAGTTGGCGGATGCCCTCGTGCGAGAGCTCCGGGTCGTCATCGAGCGTGAGCAGGAACTTGGGATAGGAGCCGGGGAGCTTTTGGAGCGGCCGGAGTTCACGGCGAAGCGTCTGTTCGTCGCGGACCGTTAGGGCCACCTGATAGTAGGTGTGGTCCGCGCCATCGATGGCCACGAAGTCGACCTCTTCGCGATCGAGGATGCCGACGTAGACCTCCCGGTGGCGGCGGCAGAGTTCCAAGTAGACGACATTTTCCAGCAAGCGCCCGAGGTCGCCGCCGCGCGTGCCCAGGAGGATACGCCGCAGGCCCACGTCTTCCAGGTAATACTTGGCGTTTGTCTTCAGCCACGCCTTGCCCTTGATGTCGTAGCGGCGGACTTGGTGGAGGACATAGACATCGCACAGCGCCTGGATGTAGTGCTCGATGGTCTGGGCATTGGGGCGCGACTTCGCCTCCTCGAAGGCCGTGCAAATCTTATTGATGGTGGTGAGGTTGCCAATGTTGTCGAAGAGGAAACGCACCACGCGCTCGAGCAGGGCAACGTCCTTGAAGCCGTTGCGCGCCACCACATCCTTGAGCAAGATGGTGTTGAAGAGCCCGCAGAGGTAATCGTCGAGGTGTTGGGGGGCGCTCAGTTGCAACGCATACGGAAAGCCGCTCTGCGTCAGATAGCGGCGATAGGTCTGGCTGGGCGGCTCCTGCGCCGGCGCGGCGGAGGCGAACTCCTTGAAGGAGAGCGGCGTCAGGTGCAGCTCCACATAGCGCCCGGAGAGGTAGGTGGCCAACTCGCTCGAGAGCAGAAAGGCATTCGAGCCAGTCACGTAGAGATCAACCTGCTTGCGCGTATACAACCCGTTGACGAGCCGCTCAAAGTTCGGCAGCTGCTGGACCTCGTCCAGGAAGACGTAGTGCTTGCGTCCATCCTCGATCTGCGGCTTGAGGTGCTCCCAAACCGGCTTCCAGGACTCCATCTCCGCCCAGTCGGGGTCCTCGAAGTTGATGGCGTGGATCTGGTCCTCCGCCACCCCCATCTCCCGCAACCGCGCCTGCAACAGCGCGAGCAAGGTCGACTTCCCGCACCGCCGAATGCCGGTGACCACCTTAATTAGGTCCGTGTCCTTCCACGAAAGCAACCGCTGCAACGCTTCTCGCCGTTCAACCATAGGCTCCTCCTGTCGATTTGTTTGCAGTATACCACAAACTCCTGCTCGCAGGAGCAAAAGTTTGCAGTGTACCGCAAACTTTGCGGAGCGTATCGCGCGGGTGTGGCGGGCAGAAGGAGGCGTTTTGCCGGGGTGTTCGGGGCGATTATCCTTGGATTTTCGTGAGATAAGGCCAGAAATAACCTTAGATTTTCGTGAGATAAGGCCGGAAATACCCTTGGATTTTCGTGAGATAAGTTCAGCATTGCGCGAAAACCTCTTGTATTCCAGAGGGTTATAGTGTAGGATATAGGGCGTTGAAAGCAGGAGTCAACCACGATGTATGTTGAGCGTAGCATTGATGTGGCGTTAGCGCAATGGCAGGCGGCGAGCGATCGCAAGCCGTTATTGCTACGCGGAGCGCGTCAGACGGGGAAGACAACGGCCATTCGGCAACTTGGAAAGCGCTTCAAGTATTTTGTGGAGGTGAACTTAGAGGCGGATCGGCAGGCACACGCCTTCTTTGGAGATCGGCTAGAAATGGCCGAGGTGGTACGTAATCTAGAGATTCATCTAAATTGTCGTATTGTGCCGGGAGAGACATTGCTTTTCCTGGACGAGATTCAGGCGTGTCCACGCGCCATCTCGGCGTTGCGCTTCTTCTACGAACAGCTCCCAGGGCTTCATGTGGTGGCGGCGGGCTCACTCTTGGAGTTTGCCTTGGGGGACTTAAGTGACTTTGGTGTGGGGCGCATTCGCAATCTCTTTGTCCACCCTTTTAGCTTTCGTGAGTTTCTGAAAGCGCTGAACGAGGAGGTGCTCTTGTCCGTATTGGATGAGGCGAGTTTTGCGCGGCCGCCGGCAGCGGTGGCCCATCGGCGGCTGCTGGAGGCGTTGCGAAACTACTTTATCGTTGGCGGTATGCCAGCGGCGGTGCTTAAATACGCGCAAACGGGCAGCTACTACGAAGCCCAGCGCGAGCAGGACGACATCTTGGTGTCACTCAAGGCTGACTTCGGGAAGTACCGGCGGCGCGTTGCGCCTGAGGTAGTCCGGCGGACGCTGGCTTCCGTGGCCGAGCAGATGGGGGACAAGTTTATCTACAGCAATGCCTCACAGGACCTTTCCTATCAACAGGGGCGGCTGTGCACCGATCTGCTTGAACAAGCCCGCCTAATCCACCGCGTGGTCTGTTCACATGCCAACGGACTCCCCCTGGGCGGAGATATTAATCTCAAAAGCCAGAAGTTCTTGTTGCTAGACACCGGACTCTATCTGCGTGAATGTGGCTTGGACCTCCGCGAGTGGATGGCTCTGCCTCCCGATGAGTTCGTCAATCGCGGCGCGCTCGCTGAGCTCTTTGCGGGGCTGGAACTTAAGAAGGCCGCTTCGCCCTTCCAGGAGTCTGCACTTTACTACTGGCACCGCGAGGGACGCAACGCCAACGCGGAAGTCGACTATCTGCTCCAAGTGAACAATGCCATCCTCCCGGTGGAGGTTAAGTCCGGCTCGCGCGGCTCGATGAAAAGCCTGCGCCTGTTTATGGAAGAGAAGAGCGTGCCACTCGCTATCCGTACATCAAGCGAGCCACTCTCGCAGCTTGATACAATCAAGATCATTCCCCTCTATCTTCTTAGCGACTACGAGCGCTTACTCGCGCCTTAACGCCGATAGCCTAAAAAACACGCAGGCCTGGGGGGCCTGCGGTGAAGGAAAGGGCATGCGAGGGGCGCCTTAGGTGTAGCGGAGGACTTCGTCGACGGTGGTGTAGCCGTCGAGGACGTTGCGGATGGCGTCTTCGCGCATCGTGCGCATACCGAGTTCGCGGGCCTTCTCGCGGATGACGAGGGTGGGCTCGCGGGCGTTGATCATCTCGCGGATGGGGTTGCTCATGCGCAGGAACTCAAAGACGCCCTTACGGCCCTTGTAGCCGGTGGCGTTGCAGATCTTGCAGCCCTTGCCGTAGGCGAACTGGCGGTTGCCGATGTCCGAGCGGACCAGGCCGAGGCGGTGGATGGCCTCATCGTCAGGGTCGTAGAAGGTCTTGCAGTTGGCGCAGCAGGTGCGGACGAGGCGCTGGGCGAGAACGGCCTGCAGGGTGGACGAGATCAGGTAGGGGGCCACATTCATATCCACCAAGCGGGTGACGGCACCGGCGGCGTCGTTGGTGTGCAGGGTGGAGAAGACGAAGTGACCGGTGAGGGCGGCCTGGACGGCGATTTCGGCGGTCTCGAGGTCGCGGATTTCGCCGACCATAATCACATCGGGGTCTTGACGGAGGAAGGCGCGGAGCACCTTGGCGAAGGTGTTGCCCTGCTGCGGGTTGATGGGCACCTGCACCAGACCCTCGATGTCGTATTCCACCGGCTCTTCGGCGGTGAGGATCTTGGTGTCGGGTTTGTTAATCGCGCGCAGGCAGGAGTAGAGGGTGGTGGTCTTACCGGAACCGGTCGGGCCGGTGACGATGAAGATGCCGTTGGGCTTCTCGATGTCCATCGTGATGCCGTCGTAGATATCCTCGGGCAGGCCGATGTTCTCCAGGTCGAGGGAGACGGCCGAGCGGTCGAGGACGCGGAGCACGACCGATTCGCCGTGGACCGTGGGCAGGCAGGAGACACGGAGGTCGACCTGGCGCCCGGCGACGGTGAGGGCGATACGGCCATCCTGCGGCACGCGGCGCTCGGCGATGTTCAGCCCCGAGAGCACCTTGATGCGCGAGATAATCGGCAGGGCCATCGAGAGCGGCGGCGGGTTCATTTCGTAGAGCGCGCCGTCGACGCGGTAGCGGATCTTAAAGTCCTTCTCGAAGGGCTCGATGTGAATATCGGAGGCGCGGTCGGTGATGGCCTGATAGAGCACCAGGTTGACGAAGCGGATGACCGGGGCCGAGGCGGCGGCGCTCTCGATGCCCTTCTCGTCGGTGGCGCCGTCAACGCCATCGAAGTCCGAGAGGTCCTCGATGAGCGCGTCGGAGGCTTCGCCGGCGGAGAAGTTGTCGTCAATGGCCTTCTTGATGGCCTCCTCGGGGGCGAAGACGAAACGGATCTCGCGCGAGAGGAGGAAGGTCAGCTCGTCGATGACGTCCGCCTCGATGAGGTCGGCCGTGGCGAAGGTGGCATGGTCGCGCTCAACCTCAACGGGGACGATGGTGTGCAGGCGGATGCTGGCCACCGGGATGAGATTTTTGAGCGTATCGTCGAAGGCAACGGTCGAGAGGTCGATGACGTCAGTGCCTTGACTGCCGGCCATCAGGGAGAGGAGGTCCTCCTCGGAGAGCACATCGAGCGCCAGGATGAGCTCCTTGTAGGGCTTGTTATCCTGGAGATGGGCGCGAACGAGCTCTTCGGCCTGGGCGTCGTCAATAAAGCCGTTGTCGCGGACGAGTTCGACAAGCGGGGGAAGGGCGAGGGAGGAAGCCATCTTATTCTCCGGTCATTTCGCGCAGTTTCTGGACGGTGGTCTCGGGGTCCTGCGCCTTGGTGACGAGGTCTTCGTAGGAGATCTTGCCGGCAACGTAGAGGTTGAGCAGCGAGGTATCGAGCGAGACCATACCGAACTTGGCGCCGGTCTGGATGTCGGAGTTGATCTGGAAGGTCTTGTTGTCGCGGATGCGCGAGCGGATGGAGGGGGTGCTCATCATAATCTCGAAGGCCGCGCAACGGCCCTTGCCGCCCTTATCCGCGCGCGGGAGCAGCACCTGCGAGATGACGGCCACCAAGCTCATCGAGAGCTGCGTGCGGACCTGCTCCTGCTGGTTGGTCGGGAAGGAGTCGATAATACGATCGACCGTGGCGGCCGCGCCGGTGGTGTGCAGGGTGCCGAAGACGAGGTGACCGGTTTCAGCGGCGGAGATGGCCGCGGAGATGGTCTCCAAGTCGCGCATTTCACCCACGAGAATCACATCCGGGTCCTGACGCAGGGCGCGGCGGATGGCCTCGGCGAAGCTCGGCACATCGGCGCCCACCTCGCGCTGGGTGACCAGGGACTTCTTGGAGTAGTGATAGAACTCAATGGGGTCTTCGATGGTGATGATGTGCCGGTCGAACTCGCTATTGATAATGTTAATCATCGAAGCGAGGGTGGTCGACTTACCCGAGCCCGTCGGGCCGGTGACGAGGATGAGGCCGCGGGGCTTGGTGAGCAGTTCATAGACCGCCTCGGGCAGGCCCAATTGCTCGAGCGTCAAGATGGCCGAAGGAATCTGGCGAAGCACGAGCGCGTAGTTGTGGCGCTCCTTGAAGACCGAGACACGGAAGCGGGCGGCCTCAGAGAAGGCCAGACCAAAGTCCGCGCCGCCGTTGCGCTCCACCTCCTCAATCTGCTCTTCGGTGGCAATCTCCAGGACGAGCTTGGCAGTGTCGCCGGGGGTGAGGTCGGGGCAATCGAGCGGCTCGAGGGCGCCCGAGCAACGCAGGATCGGGGGCCGGCCCACGCGGATGTGCAAGTCGGAAGAACCTTCGTCGATCGCCGCCTGCATCAAGTCGGCCATCGTGATTTCGGTGGTGGCGGTGGTAGCCAGTTCGTGGATATCGGTTTTCATCAGTCTTCATCTCCCATCGTGGCGCGGAGGACCTCCTCGAGGGTGGTCATGCCGGCGGCGACCTTAAGCATTCCGTCTTCGCGCAACGTGCGCATACCCATTTCGCGGACGCGGGCACGCAGTTGCGTGGTGGGCACCTTATCGAAAATCATGCGCTGGACCGTGTCATCGACGGTGAAGATCTCGAAGAGACCCTTACGGCCCTTGTAGCCGGTCTTGTTGCAGACCGAGCAGCCCGCGCCCTTGAACATCTTCATCGCGTCGGCATTCTTGGCGAGGGTGCCGAGCATCTTCCGCTCGCGGTCGGTGGGAATATGCTCGGTCTTGCACTTCTCGCAGATGGCGCGGCAGAGACGCTGGGCCATCGCCGCGCGCAGGGCCGAAGCCACCAAGAAGGGCTTGATGCCAATATCCGTCAAACGCGTGACGGCACTAGGCGCGTCGTTGGTGTGCAGGGTGGAGAAGACCAAGTGACCGGTCAAGGCCGCTTCCATCGCGATCTCGGCGGTCTCGTGGTCACGGATTTCACCGATCATCACGATGTTGGGCGCCTGACGGAGGATGGAGCGCAACGCGGCCGAGAAGTCGAGCCCCACGGCGCGGTTCACCTGCACCTGGTTAATACCGCTCATCTGGTATTCCACCGGGTCTTCCACGGTGATGAGCTTCTTGTCCGGGCGGTTAATCTGGCCCAAGCAGGCGTAGAGGGTCGTCGTCTTACCGGAACCCGTCGGGCCGGTCACCAGAATCACGCCATCGGGCAGGCCAATCAAGCGCTCGAACTTCGCCTGGTCGTCGGAGAGGAAGCCCAGCTGCGGCAGACCCAGCGCCAGGTTTTGCTTATCCAAGATACGCATCACGATGGACTCGCCGAAGTTCGTCGGCACCGTGCTCACACGCAGGTCCAGCTCGCGCTCGCCCATCTTAATCTGGATGCGGCCGTCCTGCGGGATACGCCGCTCCGAGAGGTCCATATTCGCCATCAGCTTCACGCGCGAGAGAATGGCCCCCTGCAACCGCTTGGGCGGCTCATCCATCTCCCGCAACGCGCCGTCAATACGGTAGCGCACGCGGAAACGCTTCTCCATCGGCTCGAGGTGAATATCGGAAGCCTTCATCTTGCAGGCATCCATCAAAATCAAGCTCACCAGGCGGATAACCGGCGCGTCGCCCTCCTCGTCGCCGCCCTCAACCTCCATCTCCTTGCGCTGCGAGACCAGGTCCTCGCCCGTGTCCTTCGCGTTCGGGTCAAAGGTCAGCGGATAGAGCTTCTCCATCAAGCGGTGGACATCCCCGGAGGTGACCACCACGAAGTCCGCATTGCGCCCATTGAGTCGGTAGCGAATCGCGTCCTGCGCGTCATAGTTCGCCGGGTCGCAAATCGCAACCATCACCGAGTCGCCGTCATCCTGCAACGGCACGGCGTTGTACTTGCGCGCCGTCTCGGCATCCAGCAACTTCGCCGTCTCCGGGTCCACATCGTCCCCATCCACCGAAGCGAAGGGCAACCCGAACTGCTCGGCCAGCGTTCCAAGCACATCCTCTTCCGTGACGGCCCCCTCGGCCACCAACCAATCCAACGGCGTCTGCCCATCCTTGCGCTTGGCCGACAGGGCCGAAGCAACCTGCTCGGTCGTCAGCCGCCCGGTCTCCTGCAAAATCTGCAGCGCATACTCGTCATTCGTTGTCACGCGTTCGTCTCCAAAGGGTCCAAGCCAGTCTCCTGGCGGAAGCGTCCTCCTATCTATCGTGCTCGTAGCATAACACACCCCCGCGCGCAGTGCAAGCACTTAAACGCCGACAGCGCGCGTCGCGCGCGTGAAGGTGACTTGGCAAAGTAAATGCAACAAGGAAAGAGAGAAAGGGTTTTATTTAGTC
>JBJEVY010000093.1:0-17400 GCA_051884775.1 Candidatus Spyradenecus sp.
GGTGCATATTTTTGCAAAAGCGAACAGACCTCGCCTTTACCGTGGCAATACGCGTGGAAAAAGGAGTTACGCCTAAGATGTTTGACACTAGGAAAGATAATATTTCGATTAGATTGAAAGAACGCGATAAGGCTGGTTTCTCGCAGTTGGATTAAGTCTTTAATCTCATAAAGCAAAGTCAGACCACGCTGAGTGGACGCAATGACGGCAGAAACGCCAATGTCATCAGAGAAGGCCGGATCTACCGCTGGAATATTCCAATAGTCTCCAAGCGTCAAGTCGCTCCGAAGTTTCCATTCGCTATGACAGCCGGCGCACGCACGTGAAAGCGTCAGATTGTTCAAAAAACCTAGCAGGAAGGGACTGTCCTTAAGCACTTTTCTTGAAAGAAGCCGGTTTTCTTTCGTCGCAGAAACGGTCAATGCGAATCTACGCCATCCGTCTTGCTTATCACGGAATGCGACAGATAATAACGGTATTTGGGGATAGGCTTCGTTAAGTAGACGCTTTAGTAGACCTGGAGATGACACACCGTGACAGATGACATCTACTTGGGTAAGATGGAGCCGTAACTTTTGGGGAAGGATAGCTCTGAGTCCCGCATTTTGGCAGGGCGTTCCAACAAATAACACGTCGCGCCCCTGTTGCAGGTGCTGCTTTACGCGGCCGAGAATGTCTCCAATATAACTTTGAGTATATTTTGAGCCTTGGAGTTTGTAAAGGGAGGCGATGTTGTCGACTTCTATGTGGCTCACACATCTCGCTTCGGCATCCCATGTCGCGCCAAAAACAATCCCGCCTTTTTGGATGAAACGAGTCGCTAATGCGTAGAAAACGCCGCCAGACGAACTTCGGAGGCGAATCTGAGTATCGTTGTGTTTCGCGGCGAATAGTTTAAGGTGTCGTCCCTTGAGTTCTGAGGGAGGCTGCTTCTGTGAATTGCTAGGACAAAGACGATGGCAGACATCGCAATGGAGGCAACGGGCAGTTTCGATAACTGCGCAATAAAACCCCTCTTTATTCTCTTTCAATTGAATGGCAGAGGCAGGGCAAGCGGCAATGCAGGCTCCGCATCCACAACACTTACTTGAAACAGTGCAATGCTTGTCAGTCATATCAGAGACCCATAAAACTATCGAGATTCTAGCACGGTTAAGATAGACCCATAAAACCATCGAGATTTTAGCACGTTAATATAGGAATTGCAATAACAAATGCGTGAACCGGCCGCGTGAGGGGGCGGCGGGCCGCCGGAAGGTGCGGCTGCGCCGCGTGAGGGTGGCCAGGCCGCTACGCGACAACTGGCCGAGAGGTGCGGGCTCCGCCCGCGTGAGGGTGGCCCTTCGGGCCGAGAGGTGCGGCTGCGCCGCGTGAGGAGGAGGCTCGCTCGCGTTCCGGCTAATCGCTAACCGCTAGCTGCTAACAGCTGGGCGCTCGTGCCCCTTCCCTCGCACCTCGGGCGGGTCGACCTCGCACCTCGGGCGGGTCGACTTCGCACCTCGGGCGGGTTGACCTTGCACCTCGGGCGGGTCGACTTCGCACCTCGGGCGGGTCGACTTCGCACCTCGGGCGGGTCGACCTTGCACCTCGGGCGGGAGGAAATAGCGTGACGGCTGCGCCGCAGTTCCTCTCCGCCGCTAATCTAATGCCTGCGTGTGCTACCCGCAGAGCGCGCGCAGCGCCTTGGTTGTGGCTCATCGCAGGGGCAGACAAAAGAAAGTCCTTGACATTATAGGGGGGGGGTGTAATACGATATGGACGACTTCTTAAAGGAGATGGAAAGACAGCGAAGTCTTCCATCGACGAAGGAAAGGATTAGGGAAATGAAATCATTAAGCATGTTGGCGCTAGCCACAGCTGCCGCGGCCTTTTGGGCTGCTTCTTGCCCCGCCGCAGGTGAGAGTATCAGTTTCAACGGTTACCGCGACTCCAACGGCGAGATCACCATCGATGGTGCAGGCGTTCTCGAGATTCCGGCAAGTGCCTGGAATAATGTAACTGCCAGTGGCGTTCCCAGCGAGGTTAAGCTCCTGAGTAGTGATAAGGCGACCACCAGTACCATCACCTTGGCAACCTCTACTCACATCAATGGTATTTGGTACTTAGCCTCTACATGGACTTCGGCGAAAGATAGCGTCACCAAGACCACAGGCAATGGACAACTGTTCTTTAACTATATGGACAGTTACTCGGCTGGCTGGGGAAATGGCAACGGCTGGGTCTCATTAAGCGACATTCCTTTTACGGAATACACGCTCTACCTCTATCCCGGATCCGAAGGCGACGGTAGCGACACTTACGGCACAATGAGCGCTTTTAAGGTGACTGCCGGCGAGAGCACTCAACTCATCAAGGGGGATGGCGCCTCGGCAACGGTGACGACTAGCGACTTGACCGATTCCTGGGGAACGAACCAAAGCTTCCGCGAAGAGAACAGCGTGGCCCCCGTCCTCACCGAGGGTGTTAACTACCTCAAGCTGACAGGGCTCTCAGGCAATCTTAAAATCGAGTATCCAGAATGGTCTGGTTCTCGGCGTGCCGGTTTGGCTGGTTTCCAAATCGTCAACACGGGCGATCTCATTACGGGTTCGTCCTTCACCGCTTCGCCCTCCGGCACAGATGTCACCTTTAAGGACATCGTCTGGAACGAAGAGGGCGGCTTGGTGCAGGGCGCGGCCAACTCCACCGAGGTGACACTCGCGGCCGGAGCAACGTTGCGCGTGACCGAGGAGGTGACCCTGGGGACCCTCAAGGTGATTTCTACCGGGGATGTGACGATTGTCGGCACGGAAGCGGCGCTGGCCAAGGTGCTCAAGATTGATGCCACTGAGGTGACCGGAACGGCAACGCTGGCCTACACGAACACCTCCGCCACGCCCGCAATTCCGACGCTCGCTGGCATTGATGTCTTCAAGAAGCAGAGCACGGCGAACTTCGCCCCCACGGCCAACGCGCCCTTTGCCGGCGTGCAGATTATCGCCGAAGCGGGCACTTCGACCTTTAGCCTGGACCTTACGGGGATGAAGGCCACCGCCGAAAAGCCCTTCACCGTCACCGGCGAGAACACGGCTGCGAACTTCCAGGGCTCGGGCTACAACAAGGCCCCGGCCGGCGGCACCTTGAAGGCAACCAATGGCGCCACCTTGGGCATCACCGGCACGAACCCCTTCTCCAGCTCAGACCCCGTGGCCATCTTGGTGGACAGCGCCAACCTGGCCATCACGCACAATAGCGGCAACCACGTCAAGGCCGGACAGGTGACCCTCTCGAACAGCTCGGCCATCACCATCGCCGGCACGGCAAACGCTTATGCGAGCGAAGGCTTCGTCCTCCTCGGCGAGAGCAACAAGTTGGTGGCGGAGTCCGGCGAGAACACCGTCACCTATGGCGAAACGGACACCGCGCGCAATCGTCTGCGTATCCAGTCTGGCACCATCGAGGTGAAGGACGGCGCCACGCTCACCGTTGGCGTGGAGCTCGCCTCCGGGAGCGGCGAAGGCACCACCGGCGCGAACAGCACTATTACTAAAACCGGAGCCGGTCTGCTGAAGTTGGTGGACGCGGCCACCCCGGGCACGGTCAACGCCTTGGAGGGCACGCTCGACATTGGAGGCCATCGCCCCACGATTGCCACCCTCGGCGAGAGCTCCCAGTTGGTGGTCGCGCCCACGGCCACAGAAATCGCGGCCGGCTCGATTACCTTGAACATCACCGAGGGCACCTTGAGCGAGAGCAATGTCACCGTGACAGGTGCCACGATTAACGCTGTCTCCGGCACCACGATTACCTTCACGATGACTGTTCCCGAATTGACGACCTCCGGGGCTTGGTCGACGGCTAGCTGGTCGACGGGCTCCCTGCCGACCTCGGCGGCCAAGCTCATCGGTGGCGCAACGCCCGAGTCCGCAATCACCGTCACCCTCGATACCGACCTCTCGGCCCTCTCCACCCTGGTCGTGAGCGGCTATGTCACCCTCGTGACCACCGAGGCGCAAGCCATCATCCCCGCCTGCGTTGACCTGGTCTCCGGCGCAAACCTGACCGTGAGCGCGCCCTTCAGCGGCCCGCTCACGGTGCCGACTGGCACGACGGTGACGATGAATGGCATCACGATGGCCTCTGCGTTGACCGTGAACGGCACACTCAAGACCTCGGGGACTGCCTCTCTGACCGGCGGCAACACCGTTGCCGAGGGGGCCACGGTGGAGGTCCTTGATGGGACGACCACCTTCGGGCTCTCCGGAACCCAAGCCTTCAAGGGCACCTTGAAGGTCGCCTCCGGCGCCACCTTCAAGAACGGCACGGCCGATGGCCCGGACTATGGCGGCAAGGCGCAGTTCGAGATCTACGGCACCTTGGAGGTGATGGGGCAGACCCGCTGGTCGCTCAACACCGGGTCGGTCATTCGCCTTTACGACGGTGCCGAGCTCAAGGGCGAAGGCGACACGGTTATCCACGCCACCTTCGACTTCTACAACGGCGGCAAGGTGACCACCGAGGGCACCGTCGCCATCAACGCCCCCTTCGCTGTTCATACTGGTGGTGGCAAGGCGCTGGAGATTGAGACGGCAGAGGGGAGCGTTGTCACGATGTCCAAGGCCATTAGCCCGACGCTCGGAGCGAACGCCTCCGGCACAGTCAACTTCAAGAAGAGCGGCAAGGGCCAGTTGACGATGACGGCCAACAGCACGTTGGTGGGCACGAACACCGTGGCCGAAGGTACGCTCATCCTCGAGAGCGCCAACGGCGGCAGCAGTGCCTCGTGGATTATCGACCCGGGAGCCACGCTCGAGAGCACGGGTAGCTTCACCGTTCCCTTCAGCAAGGGCGCGGGCGTGAAAATTACGAACAACGGCACCTTGCGCGTGGCGAGTGTCGATGGGCAGATTCCGCCGACGGAAGGGTCTGGCGATGTCGTGATTGGCGCTAACTGCCGTCTGGCGGGGCCGCTGACGACCACTGGAACGCTGACGGTTCCCAGCGACTACACCCTGGAGCTCTCCAAGAACAGCGCCGACACCTTCGATGGCACGCCGAGCATCAATGGTCCCTCGGTGGTGTGCGCGGGGTCGATTACGAACGGGACGGTGACGATTGCCTCTGGCATGTCGCTCTCGGGTACGGGCACGATTTCGGTGCCGGTTACCTTTGAGGATGGTGCCGTGGTGGATGCGCGCAGTGAGACTGGCACGGTTTATGTCACGCTCTCTGGGGCCGTGACGCTGCCGGGAACGGGCACGGTGAAGGTGAAGGCGAACAACTATGGCGCTGTGCTTGGTGCAGCGGGGTTGACGGCCGAGAAGTTCGCTATGACGGAGGGCGGTTCGCTTTCGGAAGGAGTCTTCACTCTCGTGGGCGATTATCTCTACTTGGTGCAGAAGCCGACCGTTCCCAGCGGGACGGATAGCGCTGCGGCTGAGGCTATTGCTCGCGCAGCATTGGAGAGTGGCGCCTTCTTCACGCAGGTGACGGAGGCCACTGCGGCTCCCGGCTGCCAGGTGGATGGCGCTGCGCTCTTCAATGAGGTGGTGACCTTCTCGGCCGTGGGGACCTCTCTGACGGAAGCGACTGCGTTGGTTCAGTACGACTTCGGCGTGAGTGACCTGAGGGTCTCGGCGCTGTCGGAGGCGGTGGCGGATGGGGCGCTTGCGGCGGGGACGCAGTATGTGCTGGTCTGCGCCACGGTCTCGAATCAGAGTGACTTGGCGCAGAATACGGCCGACTATGCCACGGGCACCGTGCTCACCTTGTTTAACGATGGCACCGAGCTCACCTCGGATGTGGTGAAGGCGCCGACGGCGGCCGAGGTGTCTGCGCTGGGGCTCTCTACGCCGAACGGCTCGCGCTGGCTCGCTGTGCCGCTCTCCACCTTCTTCCCCACGGAGGGCGCGACCGGCACCATCAAGCTCACGGTTAAGGCCTCTAAATAATTCCCCTTTCCTTTCCTCACATATACTATCATCCCTTCCATCTCCCCCCGCGCATCGCGCAGGGGGAGAGTTTTTGTTTATGGGGCTCGCTACGCTCGCGTGAGGGTGGCCCTTTGGGTCGAGAGGTGCGGGCTGTTGCCCGCGTGAGGGGGGGCCGTTGGCGGCGTGGGGAGCGGGGGCTGTTGCCCGCCTGAGGGTGGCCCTTTGGGCCGAGAGGGGCGGCTGCGCCGCGTGAGGGTGGCCCTCCGGGCCGAGAGGTGCGGCTGCGCCGCGTGAGGGGGGGGCTTTGGGCCGAGAGGCGCGGCTGCGCCGCGCTCCGGCTAACTGCTAGCTGCTAACAGCTGGGCGCTCCGCGCCCTTCCTGCGAATAGCTCGTCTGGCTGTTAGCCGCGGGTGGTGGCGGAGAGGGAGCCTTTGGCGAGGCGGATGGCGAGGGGGGTGCCGGCAGGGGCGTCGGCGGGGTCGAGGAGGGGGCGCCCCGTGGGGTCGGCAACGATGGCGTAGCCGCGGTTGAGGACGGCGTAGGGGTTGAGCGTCTGGAGTTTTGCAGCGGCAGTATCAAGGGCTGCGGCGCGGCGGTCGAGGGCGCGCTGGAGGGTGGCGGCGAGGCGCTCGGCGCGTTGGGCGAGGGCTTGGTGGGCGGCGGGGAAGGTGTTTGCGCCGGCGCGTTCGAGGCGGAGGGCGAGGGCGTTGAGGGTGGCGGCGTGGCGGTGGAGGGCGCGATCGCGGGCGGCGGTTAGGTGCAGGTCGAGCGCATCGATGCGCTGGGAGCGGCTTTCGAGGTAGCGGAGGGGGTCGGCAATGAGGGGGGAGCGTTCGAGGCGTTGGAGGGTGGCGCGGGCGGCTTTGTAGGCGTGGCGGAGGGCAACGATGAGGCGATCTTTGGCGGCGGAGAGGGCGCGGTCGAAGTCTTCCTTGCAGCCGCAGATGAGTTCGGCGGCGGCGGAGGGGGTGGGGGCGCGCAGGTCGGCGACGTCGTCGGTGACGACCCAGTCGGGTTCGTGGCCGACGGCGGAGATGACGGGGATGCGGCTGGCGGCTACAGCGCGGGCCACGCGCTCTTCGTTGAAGCACCAGAGGTCTTCGAGGGAGCCGCCGCCGCGGCCGACGATCATCGCGTCGATGGGTTCGGGGGAGTCGGGGCCGAAGTGCGCGTTGAGGAGCTCGATGGCGCGGGCGATTTCTTCGGTGGCTTCGGGGCCTTGGACGCGGCAGGGGGCCACGAGGATGTGGAGGTGCGGGTAGCGGCGGGAGAGGATGTTGAGGATGTCGCGAATGGCGGCGCCGGTGGGGGCGGTGACGATGCCGATGCGGCGGGGAAGGCGCGGGAGGGGGCGCTTGCGGGTGGGTTCGCAGAGGCCTTCGGCGCGGAGGCGGCGTTGGAGGGCCTCTTTGCGCTTGAGGAGTTCGCCGGTGCCATCGCAGAGGGCGAGGGCGGTGACGTTGAGGTGGTAGGAGCCGTGGGGGGCGTAGAGGGAGATGCGGCCGGTGGCGCGGACCTTGTCGCCATCGCGGAAGGCGGGGACGGCGCCTTGGCGCAGTTGGGCCCACTTGAAGAAGGCGGCGTTGAGCTTGGCGGGGGCCTGGCCGGCGGGGGGCGTGTCGGTGTCGCCGAGAGTGAAGTAGAGGTGCCCGGAAGCGTTGGGCTTGCGGGCGTTGGAGACTTCACCCTCGATGGTGACGGCCGGGAGCTCTTCGAGCCGGTCTTTAATCCGGGCGGTGATGGCGCTGACGGAAAGGATGTCCATGGCGCGCCTAGCGTGCGAGCTCGGCTTCGAGTTCCTTCAGGTCGCGCGTGTCGCAGGGGGTGAGTTGGGTGCCGAGCGCGGTCTTGAGCTGGGCGAGTGCCTGCTGGGCGGCGGCCTTGTCGCCGGCGTTGAGGGCCAGATAGATATCGACAAGGCCGATGCGCGGATCGGGCTGGACCTGGGCTTCGGCGGCCAGTTCGCGGGCCTTGTCGAGGGCGGTCTTGGCCTTGGCGGCTTCGTTCCCACGGACGAGGGTGAGGGCGTAGGTGGCCCAGGAGGCGTAGCTCTTGGCATCAAGCTGAATGCAACGCAGGGCGACTTCCTTGGCCTTGGCGCTCTGCCCCACGCGGATGAGGGCTTCGGCGTAGTTGTTGAGCAGGCTGGCGGAGGGCTCCTCGGTGCCTTCAACGGCCACGCGGAAGTACTTGGTGGCCGCCTCGGCTTCGCCATCTTCCAGGCGCTGGGAGCCGACGATGAAGTTGGCGTAGGGGTGGCGCGTGTCTTCGCGCAGGATGGCCAGCGCGTCGGCCTCGGCGGCGGGGCGGTCCCCCAGGCGGCGATCGAACTCCAAGATGAGCTCCAGGAGGCCCCGGACATTCGGGCGGATGGCGTAGGCGCGGCGATACTGGCGCCGGGCGTCTTCCCAGTGCTGCATGGCGCGCTTGGCGGCATCCTGGCGCGCGACCGCGGAGGGGATGCGCGTGGCATCGTGCGAGAGGGCTTCGCTCTCCTGGGCGTGGAACTGCGCCAGACGGCCTTCGAGGACGTGCTGGAAGTAGAGGTCGCGGCCCTGGGCGGTGCGGCGGATATTCTGGAGGATGAAGCCGGAGGCGCGGGAGATGTTGTCGGGCTTGCCCTTTTCAATTTCGAGCATGCCGAGCATGGCCCAGCCGACGGCGGAATCTTTGTGGTTGGTGGTGTAGCGGCCGATGGCGCGGCTGGCGCCCTCCAGGTCGCCCATCGCCATCAGGTAGGCGGTGCGGTCGATATCCAGCGATTCTTGGTCTGCGCCGGCCTCTTCGGCCTTGGCGAGCCACTGACCGGCCTCGGCGGTCTTGCCTTGCTGGATGGCTAGACGCGCCAGGCCGCGGAGGGCCTCGACGTTCTTGGGGTTAATCTGCACGGCGGCGTTGTAGTGCGCAATCGAGCGTTCGGTCTGGCCTTGGAGTTCGTAGACGGCAGCCAAGACGGCGCGCACGGCGCCATTGCGCGGATCGGTGGGGGCCAGGCCGTTTTGGGCGTTGCGCAGGCCGGCGAGGACCGACTCGGGGGCGCTGCTGACGGCCCACTCCCAGCCCATCTGCACAAAGAGGTCATAGTTGCGGATGTAGCCGTAGTAGCGGCCAACGGCGCTGAGGTCGTACTTGCGGGCGGACTTGGCGCGGGCGGTGATGAAGTCCTGGAAGGCCTTGTTGATTTCCACGCGGCGTTCGGGCAATTGACCGCGGCGGAGGGTGATATCGTAGAGGTTGAGGAGGGCGGAGATGTTGCTCTTTTCGGTCTTCCAAGCGTAGAAGTAGCAATCGGCGGCCTCGGCGTGGCGCTGCTGGTCATCGAGGTAGGTGCCGAGGTTGTTGGAGACGAAGGCGATATGGTGGCGGATGGCGCTGTGGGTTGAAGCGCTGAGGTCATACCACGGCAACGCCTCGACGGCGAGGAGCTCCTGCCAGGCCTCTCGCAGGGCGAGGTTGGCCGGGAGGGGGTCGGCGGCGGCGGTGCCTTCCATCGGGGCGCCGAGGTAGAGCGTGCCATAGGGAATGGGGCGCAACTTGGCGGCGTACCAAACGTCGGCCAAGTCGTAGGCTGCGGCGATTTCGGCGGCGTTGTATTGGGAGACGAAGAAGTCCTGCACGAAGGTGATGAAGTTGTAGTCGAGCAGGTGGGTGAGGCGCAGGCGGTCGGCATCGCCGAGGAGCGGATCGGATTGCAGGCGCTGGCGCAGATTGTCGAGATAGGGCTTATCCTGCGCGCGGTTGATGGAGAAGAGGGTGATGGGCTGGCCGCGCCGCTGCGCTTCCAGAAGCAGGTGGTTATCAATCCAGCTGGCCCCCAGCACAAAGACGTGGCCGGAGGTCGGTTGCTGCGGTTCGGCGGCCAGGGAGGCGACGGCTTCGGCGGCGAAGCGCTGGGTCATGCCGCGATCGAGCGCGGCGAAGCGGCGGAAGTGCACGCCCAGGGTGATGGCGGCAACGAGGGCGCTGATGGGCAGCAGGAAGATGGCCCCCACGCGCATGGCCGTGACGTGCGCCGGGATGTGCCGGCGGTCGCGCTCTTCATAGATGTTCGGGTTTTTGGCAAAGAGCTGAATGCCCCACCCGGCGAGCAACATCACGCCGGCCACGGCGGTCACCCACGCGGTGGCCAACGGCACCTGCCCCTGCGCCAACCAATAGAAGATTGGCAGCGGCAGCTTGCCGCCCATGCCCCAGAAGAGACCAAAGCCCGCGAAGGAGAGCACCACCGCCGTGAAGAGCAAGCCCCACGCGCGGCCATTGTTCAGCAGCTGGCGCGCGGTAATCCACGCCAGGAGCGGCCAGAGCACGCCGCCGGCCACGATAAAGAGCCACGGATGGCCCACAATCATGCCCGAAAGGATCCCCATGTGCACGCGCAGCACCGAGAGTTCGGTCTGCACCAACCCATTCAGCGTCAGGGCGTCGCAGATGCGCAGCGTATTCCAGATGAGCATCCCCACCACGCCGGCGACCAGGGCGATAAACCAGAGCGGCAGATTGCGCGCGCTATGATCCCAGAGCCGCCACTCGATGGCCAGCGCCCGCAGGAAGAAGAGCGGCGAGAACAAGAGCACCCACGGCGACTCCACCACCGCCACCCCCAGCACCAACGCAAAGAGCGCCATCGCGTGACGATGGCCGCCGCCCATGGCGTAGCGATTCTGCAGCATCACGCACAGCAACAGCCACGCCAGGCTCCATGTTCCCACCATCAGCCCCGAGGCCGCATAGAGCCCCGGCAGCGAAAAGAGCAGCGCCCCGCACGCCACATGCGCTGTGGCACACGGCAACCACGCGCTCGGGCCGGCCACCGAATCTTCGTTCATCGCATCGTGCACCCAAAAGCGCACCACTTGCCAGGTACAGGCCATCAGCACGCCCATGATGCACGCGCCCAAGCCATTCAAGGCCAACATGCTCGGTGCCTCTCCCAGGAAAAGCCCCACCACCTTCCACAGCAGCGGATAGGCCGCGCGGTCCACCGCCGAGGCCCCGGAGAAGGCCGCCAGGGTCTGCACGTGCTCACCCGGCAGGGCAAAGTCGCCGGCGAAGTGCCAGCCTACAAGGGCTGCAATGATGCCCCACGCCAAGGCCTGTACCGCCCACAGCAACTGCTTGCGCCAACTTGGCATATCCGGAAAGGGGCGCGAGCAGAAGAAGTCCAAGAGAGTTGTTAGCATAAATACTCCGATACGCTTGAGAATGGACGGTAGTCTATCATAAATGGTGATTGCTCGCTCGCGCTTGCGGTTATCCTTGCGCACAGAGCGTGCGCTCGAGGGCATCGAGGACCTCGTAGCCGCGGAGGGTGGGGGCGTTGGCGGGGGTGAGCAGACCGTGGGCGCGCGCGTTGGCGAGGGCGCGCGCCCACGGTTCGCGCCAGGGCTCCAGACAGGGAAAGCGGCGGAGGAGCGCTTCGGGCTGGAAGCCTTCATCCAGCCGCAACTGGGTGAGGGCGCGCTCGAGGGCATCGTCGCGCTCGCTCAGGCGCTCCTCGTGGCCGGCGCCATCGCGGCGGAGGGTGCCCAGACGCGAAGCCGCGCCGCGCCCGAGGCCGAGGTAGTCGCCGCCGTGCCAGGTGTTGAGGTTGTGGCGGCAGCGGAAGCCGGGCCGGGCGTAGTTGGAGACCTCGTAGCGCGCGTAGCCGGCTTGGGTGAGGCGCTCGGCGGCGTAGGCGACGGCATCGCACAGGGCATCGGGGTCGGGCTCGGGGTGCCGGGCCCAGGCGGAGCCGGGCTCGATGGAGAGGGCGTAGAGCGAGAGGTGGGGCAGGTCCAAGGCCAGGGCTTGATCGACCGTGCGCGCCCATTCGGCGGGGGTGACGCCCGGGAGCCCGGCGATGAGGTCGAGCCCCGTGTCGGGGACGGCCGCGCGGGCCAGGGCGATGGCCTCGAGGGCTTGGCGGAGGGTGTGGCGGCGGTTGCAGCGCGCGAGCGTGGCATCATCGAAGGCCTGCACGCCCAGCGAGAGGCGCGTGACGCCGAGTTCGGCAAGGGTGGCAACGAGTCCTTCGGTGACGGCGGCGGGGTGGAGCTCCACACTCCACTCCGCGTCGGGCGCCAGGGTAAAGAGTCCGCTTGTGGCCAGGCGGCGGAAGCCGCGCTCGCCCAAGAGGGCCGGCGTGCCGCCGCCGCAGTAGAGCGTCTCTAGCGGGCCGAGGGGGAGGGAAAAGCCGCGGCTGCGCGCCTCGGCCACGAGCTCGGCCACATAGGCTTCCGGGTGCGCGGGCGGAGGACCTGAGACGAAGGCGCAGTAGTGGCAACGCCCCGTGCAGAAGGGGAAGTGCAAGTAGAGGTGGCGGGGGGACTCCATCGCGCGGCGGCCGTCAGCGGGGCAGATCCTCAAGCGAGGCCAGGCCGAAGTGCTCGAGGAAGGTGGCCGTGGTGCCATAGAGGAAGGGGCGGCCGGGGAGCTCGCTACGGCCAACTGTACGCACCAGCGAGAGCTCGAGGAGTGCGCGCACGGTGTGATCGACCGATACGCCGCGGACCGACTCGATCTCGGCGCGCGAGATGGGCTGGCGGTAGGCGATGATGGCGAGGGTCTCGAGGGCGGCGCGCGAGAGGCGTTGCGGGGCCTCGGTGTGCAGGAGCGCGCGCAGCCAGGGGGCGGCCTCGGGGATGGTGCGCAGGGAGAAGCGCCCATCCTCTTCGCAGAGGCGCAGACCGAGATCGGAGTGGGTGAGGGCGGAGGCGATGTCCTCGAGGTAGGAGCGGATTTGGCGCGGGGAGATGGCCGCATACTCGGCCGCCGGCGTGCCCGGTTCGGCCTGTTCGCCCACCTGGCGCAAGGTGGCGCGCAGCTCCTCCACCGTCAAGGGCGCTTTGGCCCCAAAGAGGAGCGCGCCGATGACCGCCTGCAGGCTCTTGGGTGGCGGCAAAGCCTCGCCCCCCCGCTCCCCGGTCAACTGTCGGCTGGCATCGGTCATCGCGCGCGCCGCGAGGCGGTTTACTCCAGTGCGCGCAGGCCGCTATTCTGGCCAGGGAGGTGTTGCGCCGGAATCTTCCACAGCAGCAGCGGCCCCTCGGTGCCGGGCAATTGCCGCTGGGTCACCGCCGGCGGCGGCAGCAGCGGATCGTCCTCAACGGGCGTGAGGGTGACGCTCTGGCGGGCAAAGAAGTTGCTGGGGGTGAAGGTGAGGGTGCGCGGTTCGGCCCCGAGCCCAGGTCGGTTGATGACGGCCACCGAGAGGACCGCCTTGTTGGCCGGCCGCCGCCACAGGCAGAAGCTGTAGCGCTGGTTGCCCAGGGGCTTGCAGAAGATGGCATTGGGCTCGCGCTGGCGCAGGCGCATCGAGAGCATCACATCAATGCCAATGCCCATCGCCACCGTCTCCTGCGCGCTGAGCTGCTCGGGGAGCGCCACCGAGCCGGTCCAATCGAGGTAGACCATCGCGGCGAACATGGCGGCGGCCGGGGCGGTGGGCAGATAGGTGGCAGAGCCGGGCTCGGCCGGCTCGTAGAGCGGCTTGCCGGTGAGGGTACGCGTCCACGCGGCCACCGCCAGCGGGAAGGGGAGCCAGTGGGGCTTGGCGCTGTCGCGCGCGAGAATCTCCTCCAAGTGCGCGAGCTCCTCCAGGCCGGTGGGGTCGGCAAAGGCCGGGCGGGTGTAGCACGCGGCGTTGGGGAGGTGGGGCGTAGCGGTGGTGGCGCGGAAGAGACCGGGCAGGGGGCTCTCCAGGTCGCACTCCGTGGTGTAGTGAATGACCAGTTCGCGGCCATCGGCCTGGGCAATGCGCTCGAGCCAAGGGGCTAGTGCGCGCTCGAAGGAGCCATTGTAGAGCAGCACATCGAGCTTGTTGGCCGCACGCTGGGGGAGGGTCTCGGCCGGCAGACGCGCGGCGAGCGTGGTCAGCACCTCGCGCTCGGCAAAGCCCTTGGCGATGGAGGCGAGGAGGGCGTCCGCAACCTTGTCGTGAAGGCCGCCCATCGGGGGGATTTGGGCCCCCTCGCCGCGAATGGCGAGCATCATCGAGGCGGCCAGGATGTACGCCTCCGAGGTCGTGCCCTTGGGCACCTTGCCGTTGTAGAAGGTGTCGTCGGTATACACCTTGCGCCAGACGCGCGAGAAGGGCAGGAGCGAGCAGTGGGCATTGAGGGCCAAGCGGGCGGCCTGAAGGGCCTCCTTGGCGTTGTAGAGGCCGTTCATCTGATAGCGCGGCTTGCGCATCTCCACCAAGATGGGGCGGGCCAGGCGGGCATCGCGCTGGGCACCCAACGCGCGCAGGGCCATAAAGGTCAGCGCCTCAGTCTCCTGGACGGCGGGGGAGACGAGGAGGGTATCGGCCTTCAGCAGCTTGTTGCGCTCGGCCTCTTGCTCGGGGTCGTTCACCCACGCACAGAGGAAGCCAGTGCCTTCGGTGACGGCGGTGACCGGCTCGCCCAGAAGTTGACCGAGCTGCTCGGCCACCTCCGCAGGGGGCAGCGGGAAACCCTGACCAACGAGCCAGGTGACGCGCGCCGAGGCCGCCGCGCTCACGCAGAGCAGTGCGGCCAGGAGGGCGCCTTTGAGGGTTTGGGCGAGAGTCATCGTCTTCCTCGGGTTGGGCGCGCGATTACTGGAAGTCGGCCAGACCGGCGAAGTCGAGGGTGGCGAAGTAGTCGTCAATCGTCTCGGCGCGGCGGATTTCCTTTACCGAGCCATCCTCGCGCAGGAGGAGTTCGGCGGAGCGGAGCTTGCCATTGTAGTTGAAGCCCATCGCGTGACCGTGGGCGCCGGCGTCGTGGAGCACCAGAAGGTCGCCGGGGACAATCTCCGGGAAGGCGCGCTGGATGGCAAACTTGTCGTTGTTCTCGCAGAGCGAGCCGGTGATGTCGTAGACGTGGTCCTTGGGGAGTGCCTCCTTGCCCAGCACGGTGATGTGGTGGTAGGCGCCGTAGAGCGCCGGGCGCATCAGGTTGGCCATGCAGGCATCGAGCCCCACGTAGTCGCGGTAGATGTGCTTGAGGTGGCGGACGGTCGAGACCAGGTAGCCATAGGGTCCGGTGATGCAGCGGCCGCACTCCAGGTAGATGGTCAGCTCGGGGTGGCCCTTGTCCAGGAGGTGCGTCTGGTAGGCCTGGCGGATGCCCTCGCCCACGCGCTCGAGGTCCACGCCCTGCTGCTCGGGGCGATAGGGGATGCCAATGCCGCCGCCCAGGTTTACGAAGTCGAAGGTAATCCCCAGCTTCTCCTTGAGCTCGATGATGAGGTCGAAGAGCAGGATGGCCGTGTCGATAAAATACTGCGGGTTGAGCTCGTTGCTCGCCACCATCGTGTGCAGCCCAAAGCGCTTGACGCCCTTGGCCTTGAGCAGCGCGTAGCCCTCAAAGAGCTGCTCGCGCGTGAAGCCATACTTCGCCTCTTCGGGCTTGCCAATGATGGCATTGCCGCCCTTCAAGGGTCCCGGGTTGTAGCGGAAGCAGACCCGCTCGGGCAGGCCGCAGGTGCGCTCCAGGAACTCAATGTGGCTGATGTCGTCGAGGTTGATATTCGCGCCCAGGGCCTTGGCCTTGACGAACTCCTCGGCCGGCGTGTCGTTGGAGGTGAACATCATCGCCTCGCCCGGCAGCCCCACCCGCTCGCTGAGCAACAGCTCGGGCAGCGAGGAGCAGTCCGCCCCAAACCCTTCCTCCTGCAAGATGCGCATCAGGTAGGGGTTCGGCGCGGCCTTCACCGCAAAGAAGTTCCGGAAGCCCGCATTCCACGCAAAGGCCTTGCGCAGACGCCGCGCATTCGCGCGAATGGCCTTCTCGTCATAGAGGTGGAAGGGGGTCGGCCACTGCGCGGCAATCTCCCGCAACTTCGCTTCCGTGCACGGCAGGGTCTTGGGGCTGGCAATCGTCTCGTCGCTCATCGCTCGTCTCTTTCTATAAGAATAAGGTTACACTTCCGGCGCGAAGGGCAGCTCCTTGGCCCCCTTCCACAACGCCTCAATGTCGTAGTACTCTCGCGCCTCGGGCACAAAGAGATGCACCACCACCGTGAACGCATCCAACAGCACCCAGCCGCTATCCGCCTCGCCCGAGCAGCGGTACGTCCCGCCCTCTTGCGTCTTTAGATAACCCACCGCCGCACGCTGCAACGCCTTCAAGTGCGGCGCAGAGGTCCCCGACGCCACCACGCAGTAATCTGTCACCGTCGACACCCCACGCACATTCAGCACGCGGATCCCTTCCGCCTGTGTGTCATACAGCGCCTGGGCAATCCCTAACGCCAATCCTTCGCTCGTCTGATCCATCGCTCGCTTCCTTCTACTCGTTCGTCCGTCCAGTAGCAATTCCTTCTGTCAGCCCCATAGTATAGCCTTTTCCCCTCCCCCCGCGCAACTCAAGAGCGCCTGCGGCGCGCGTTCGCGCGCGTGAACGGTGAGCGGTGAACAGTGAACGGTGAACAGTGAATGGTGAACGGACCGGGGGCCGCCGCCCCCGAACCCCTGCGTGGGGTCTGCTCGCCCCCACACCCCTCGGGAGCGCAGTGCGCTCCATCCCGGCCGACGCGCCCTGCGGGCACGTCGGCTAATGGCACGGCGGTGGCACGCCAGCACGCGCAGCAGGGCCACCTCGGACTACGGGCTACCTTGTGCACGACTAGGCGCGATGAAACACGAAAACCCCGCCTGTAGGAAGAGGTGGGCAAAGGCGCGTAAGTGGCTTTGATAGTAGGTGTTCACTTGTGGGAGCTGCGCTGAGGTGTCTTCCGGCAAAAAGACGAGCGTTTGGATCTCTGCGTCTTTAAGGGTTTGCGTAAAGCGGTCCCACGCTTGGCGCGTGGCAAATCGCCCCTCAAGGTCTAGGAACGAGATGCTACGAACGAGTGGGCCGGGCGGATCAAAGAGCTCTCGCGTCACCGTATAAGGCGGCGGGAAAACACTTCGGCCGTACGCCGGATAGACCGTGAGCGATATGCCCTGTGCTTCTGTAAGCGGCAAGAAGGCTTGTGGATAGGCTTTAACCATTTGCCCCTCCCGCTTTCTTACCAGGCAAAGAGGACTGAGACATTCCGCGAGAGGGCGAGTTCAAGGGCTGCCAGCACGCGCCGAACGGCGGGTTGGGCCGTGGGGGGTGTCCCTTCGCCCAGGATCTCGCGCGTAATGGCAATGGCCTTGGGCACCAATCGCCGGGGAATGACCTCATCCTCGCAATCGCCAATCATAATATTCAGTTCGAACTTGAACTCATCGAAGAGCGCAATCCACAGTTCGTCCTCCTCTTTGCGAGTGAACTCAAAGTAATCGAACTCTTCTTCGGTGGGATACACCTCTTCCTCCACTTCCACATCCAAGGCTTCATCTGAGATGGAGTCTTCCGCTAATTGGGTGCGAGGCACCTTTATATAATGCGGATGATAAAAGGGCTCTGCTTGCTTGCTCATCGTGACATCTCCTTTCGTCGTAAGATATAAAAGTGGCTTAATTCGTACTGTTCGGCTTTTGACCGATGTACACGCTTTAACCCTCCCGCTTTCTTACCAGGCAAAGAGGACTGAGACATTCCGCGAGAGGGCGAG
>JBJEVY010000094.1:0-16994 GCA_051884775.1 Candidatus Spyradenecus sp.
GACCAAGCATACAGATTTACTCCAAATTATGGCCGCAGTATAGCGCAAAGAGGAGATTGAGGCAACTTACTCGCCTTGTGTTTGTGCACTCCCCACGTGGGGAAAATTAGGTGCCCGCACCCGGTCGGTGCCATATTACCTCTGATGAGGATAAATAGCCAGTTAATTATTCGAGAAAAAGACAAAGGCCCGGGGAGGTGCCGGGCCTTTGGAAGGATGAACGAGGCTCACATATCGGCTTGGACTTCCTCTTTGTCCTCCAAGCCTTCGACCACCTCGCGAGCGCAATCGAGGAGGACGGCGGCATCGCCAATGACGCGCAGGAGGAAGCCCAACTCGTTACGCATCTCCTCGGGGAGGACCTTGTCGAACTGTGTGCCGGCGAGGTCGCGAAGGGCTTGCATATCCGAGTGTAAGGCTGTGGCCACATCCCGAATGTCGGGTTGGTCTTTGGGGTTGGGGCAGAGGAAGGTGCGCACCATCTCCAAATCGCTCCGCACGGCGGTTCGCTGATTGTCGATGAGGGTTGCATATGAACCTTTGCGAATCTTCTTGAGGGTCATTGTTGGTCCTTTCGTTCTGAAGGGCGAGGTGCCTTTCAACGCCTCACACTATCGCTCTTTACGGAACTATTATCCAGTTGTATTTTCAACTATTTTCGCGTCTACACAAAAAGAAAAGCCCCCTCACTCGAGGGGGCAAACCAAGGAAACGGGAGGCTCACCGCCTACGCCAACTGCCACTGGGGATGGGGATGGCACTGCGCGGCAAAATCGGCATCGTATAAATCCAAGCCGTCACCTGAGTGCCATCATCCAAGTCGACCGTAATCGGTACACGATTGTAGAGGTGGGGATACCCTTCAAGGCGGTCTAACTCCCGCAAGAGCACCTCGGTTGGCACCTCAATGACCTCGACCTCGACACGCGCCGTTTTGGGGCTCGGGAGGAAGGTGGGGAAGCCGTAGCCCGTGTCGAACAGAGAGCCCGACACCGTGCCCTGCTGGCGGCTCAGCACGCGCCGTGGCACGCGTTCGTTGGCCTCGCCCTTCAGCAAGGTTCCGTAGACGGCGACAAAGGCCGTTTTAGCGTCCTTTTGCATTGCATTGATTCCTTTCTTTGTAAAGCAGTTTGGGAGGTCGTGTTCTTCGGCCCCCATCCAACAGAGCAATCGATATGCCTCGGCATAGGGTTGCCCCGCGCGTTCGGCAGCCGTTTGCCGAGTCATTCGATAGGTCACCGCCGAACGAAGGTGCCCTTGATGGCACACCCGCACGATTTTGCGCGTGTAAACGGTGGGGAAGCCCTCAAAGACGTCCATTCGGGCGATGTCGGGGACGGTGACCGCGTAAAGCACGCCGGGCGCTTCTGCGCCCCTACACGACTCGATGTCGGCGGTTTTGCGTTCGACCACCCGCCATCCTCGTAAAAAGGCCGAACCTAAGTCCACGGCGTTCGGCAATCGAGCGTGGATGCGCCCTCGGTTCATATTCGAGCCGTAGGCGAAGTAGAAGATGCGTGGCAGTTTGTCGTTTGGCATTGGGGATGCTCCTGTTTCAAGCGGGTTAGGAAGCGCGCGGCGGGGGGCGGGTGCCCCCGCCGCGCTTGGGGCCTCAGTCGCGCCGTTCCCCGCGCCAAGCCGTGCTCCCGCCAAGGTGCTTGGTGAGGAGGTGGCGGGCGGTCTTGAAGGCCTCACCAATCATCCCGAGGCGCAAAAGGAAAATGCGCACATCGTATTTGCTCGTTTCGGTGTTGAGGGTGCGTTGCTTATTGGCCGAAGCCGCTCGCGCCTCCTTGGCGAAGGTCACGAGGCAAAGGGCAAGCTGAATGTTGGCCTTGAGTTGCCCGGCGTGGGTCGTTCCGTTGAAAAGGCGGAACTCAACCGTCTTCTTCTCATTCCAAAGGTTGTTGAGGTTCAAGGTGCGGTAGCGGTGGTGGTCGTAGTGCATCGGGTGCGGGGTGTAGGAGCCGAACCAAGCCTCATTCAACTCGCGCATCGAGGAGAACCGCCGCTTGCGCTCGATGCGTGCCAAAAAGTCGTCAGCGGTGAATTGGGCGAAATTCATCCGCGAGTGTTTCACCTTGCAGGCGGTGACGATAAGTTTCTCTTGGCGGTAAAAGACCTTCACGAGGTTGGCGAGTTGTTGGGCATTCAAATCATCCGCGCCAACGTGGACGTGCGCCCCGCACCGCTTGCTCGCCTTCGCCCCGGCCGCCCGAAGGGCGCGGAGAATCTTCTGCAAGGTTTCAAGGTCGGCCATCTTCAAAATCGGGGTCACGACCTCGGCGTGTGTACCAAAAAGGCTGCCATCGCGCATCGCCTTCCAAACACGGCCATCGGGAGCGGTCAGCGCCCAAGTGTCGTAGTGGGTTCCGGCGTAGCGGACCTCGCCGCCAATCACCGTCTGAATCGTGCGGGCGGCTACTTCTCGGGAAATCCCTTCGAGTTCCAACTCGACCCCGAAGGTGCGTTCTGCGATTTTGTTTGCTGCGTCTTTCATTTTCGTTTCCTTGGTTTTGTGAAGGGCACCGTGCCCTTTCAACGCCTCACACTATCGCTCTTTATGAAAGTATTATCCAGTTATATTTTCAACTATTTGCGATTTATTTTTGCGCGCCACAAAGCCGCCGAAAACGCCGCGTTCAGTGGGCTCCAAACGCCTCCCGCGAAGACCTTAGAGGCGGTGCAAAAAGGGGAGGCCGAAGCCTCCCCACGCGCCATCAGAAGCCAATGCCCGGGAAATGGGTGTCTCCGCGCGCAAGAGCCGCACGCTCGGCCTCAACGGCCTCTTGGTAGCGCGGGTGGTGTCTCTCCCGCTCTTCGCACGCAAGGCAAATGCACTGCGTGTTAAAGCGGCTCATCGTTCGCCCATTGGCGAGGCTTCGACCACAACGGTCACATTGGGTTTGGGTGAAGAAGGGGTCTTTGTCCATTTTGTTTCTCCGTGAAAAGGCCCCCTTTCGGGGGCCGTGTGGCGCGTTTCAGAGGACCTCGACGTATTCCATCACCGTGGCCAACAGGTGGGTGTAATCGCCGCTTGTGGCCTTCTTGGTAAAGGTTTCGATGAAGTCCTTGTCGTAGCCATTCTGCTGAAGGGTGGCGCGGACTTTACCAAGGATGTAGAAGGCGTTTCCATCCTCGCCAATGAGTTTGACCTTGAGGTTCGTGATAGGCATTTTCTCGTTTCCTTTCTTGGTTTTCGTGAAGGGCTTCGTGCCCTTTCAACAGCACACACTATCGCTCTTTACAGGAGTATTATCCAGTTCTATTTTCAATTAGTTGAAAGTTTTTACGGGAGCCTTTTCATCGCATCCACGGGGCGCTTCTCAGCCGTGGGGGTTCGGCTAGCCCTTCAAGCGAAGAGGCCCCCGCCGGAGTGGCGGGGGCGAGGTGTTTCAATCGAGGGTGACGAATGTACCGTTTGCCATTCGGGCTTGCCATTCGTTGGGCCGCGCGCCGAAGTCGAAGAGGAGGTCGGCGAACTTCATTCCGTTTCGGCCGCCGTCGAACCGCTCATACCACCAAACAATCTGAACCACAATGCGCGCCTTGTCGGGGGCGTCTTTGTCGATGAAGAAGGAGCCAAAGTCGCCGAGGCGGATGTGCTCCCAAATCTGTCGGCCACAAGCGCCGAACTCCTCGAAGAGGTCGTTGCTTTCAACCGTGATGTAGACCGTGCCGCGGCTCTGAATGAGCCCCATTCGGATGTCCGCCTTGTCGCCTTCCACCGTGAGGAGTTTGCGAAGGAGGGCCGTGGCTTGGTCGAACTTGAAGGCCTTCGCGATGGCGGTTTGGTTTCCGGCCTCGAAGGCGCGCTTGATGTCGTCGTTTGTCATTTTCGTTTCCTTGGTTTGTGAAGGGCACCGTGCCCTTTCAACGCCTCGTAATATGGCGTAATCGTTTTGTAATATCCAGTTATATTTTCAACTAGTTAGAGATTTTTACAGCCCCGCCGAAGGGCTGCTAGGCGCTCGGGAAATGCAGGGGCTGAAGACAAAAAAACGGGAGGGGGTGCCCTCCCGTTGGCGAGGCGTTGGGCGCGCCTTATTTCAACTTGAACCAAGCGATGACGGTATGGAAATCGTAGACCCCGTTTCGCACCGAGCGGCGGGGGACCATCTCAATGAAGTCGAGGGTGACCCCGAGGTCGCTCTCGATGAGTTCGCGGAGTTGGTGGGCTTGCTTGAGTCCGGCTTGGGCGTTGGTCGGGGTGCCCTCGAACTCGATGAGCAAATCCACATCGCCATCCTCGAGGGGGGCGAGGCGCGTGACCTTGAGGTCACCCTGAATTTGGGTGGCCAGTTGAAGGCGGAACTCATTACAACGCTCTTCCGTGAGGGTTTCAATCAAGGTGTTCTTGGTCATTGTCGTTTCCTTTCTTGGGGTTCTCGAAGGGGCACCGTGCCCTTTCAACGCCTCACACTATCGCTCTTTTCAGAACTATTATCCAGTTGTATTTTCGACATTTATGAACTTTTTTCGCACGCGCCATCGCGATTTATTGTATCCATAAAACCCCTCCAAAAGCAAGTCAAAAAGTTTTCTCGCGGCGAATAATTAACTGGCTATGATAGACAAAGAGAGGTAATATGGCACCGACCAGGTGCGGGGTCTCAACTTTCCCCCACGTGGGGAGTTCAAGACGAGGCCCACCGACTAGGGCGTGGTCGATGGGCAAGTCGGGCGTGCCACACCCCGTGGCAGGGCGTGCCAAAGGGTGTGGCAGGGCGTGGTCATTCCACCGCCAGAGGGCCGAGCATTTCATCATCGAGCAAGAGGTCCTCGGTGCCCGTCTCGGCCAAGCGCGTCTGCAGCGCATCATATCCCTTTTGAGCGGCGGCCTTAATCTTTTCGGCGGCTTCAGCCGAAATCTGCCCCTTTTCCTCGAGGCGGTCGATACGCTCACCGACCATTTCGGCTCCTCCAGCCTCATAGGCAGCCCGAATGACCGAGCCGACCGTGATACGCCAAAAGAGCGGATTGCGCAAAATGGCACAGCCCGACAACGAGAACGTCAGACACGCCAACAGCATTACTTTCTTCATTTCGTGTTCTCCTCCTTGTTGATTCCGCTTGCACGCTTCCACGCCCCCCAGCCGAAGAGCGTACACAACCGTGCAAAGCGAGACGCTTGCCTCATCACGAGATACCGCCGAGGGTCAAACCACGCATAGCGGAACTTGGCCATTCGCCAGCCATTGCGCCGAAAGCGCAGATTGCTCGCGAGAAAACTCTTGACCTGCCCATCTCCTCGGTGCCACTCCAAGTCGTGAATGAACGCGACCGGCACCAACGTCGGATGCAAAACATTCAGCGTTTTGCGCAACCATTCGGGAAAGCACTCCGGCCCGATACCATTGCAAATGCCCTGCAACTGGGCATTGTGATAGGCGTAGGTCAATTCGGCCCTCTCCAACTTTGCCCCCGTGGCCAATAGACGGATTTCTTTGATTTCCTTGAGTGTGTAAGACATCGTCCTTCCTTTCCGTTTAGGCGATGGTAAAGTCGCCCGAGTTCGTGTGCACCGGCGTACCACTGGCCAAGCCCCACGGATAATTCGCCATCGCTTGAATGCTCTCTTTGAGGGCATAGAAGTTCACTTGGCACGTAGCCGGAATGCCCGAGAAGGCGTTGGAGCCAATCGTGCCCGAATCGGCGTTCATAAAGATGGAGAGCGTTTCAACGGCGCTGCAGCCCGAGAAGGCTCCGCTGTCAACGAAGGTCACGCCACTGCCAATCGTGATGGACGTCAGGCCCGTGCAACCTTCGCACACGCTATAACCAATAGACCCCTTACTCAAATAAAAGGCGGTTAGAGAGGTACACCCCTTAAAAACCGTTCCCATCAAGGTCACTGCGCCATTAAACTTGAGGCTCGCGAGAGAGGTGCATTGCGAGAAGGCGCCCGCCTCAATGGTCGTCACGCTACTAGGAATATCCAGCGCTTGCAAGGCGCTGCACCCCGAGAAGGCAAACATATCAATCAACTTCACTGAGTCGGCAAAGGAGACCGTCTGCAATCGCGAGAAACCCGAGAAGCGATTGGGGCCAATCTTTTGGATGCCGTCCGGGACGGTCAGCGCGGTGAGCAGCGAACTGTCACACTCCCACGCCACCCGAAAAGGGGTGATGTCCGTTGAGATAGCCGCAATCAAGGTGGCGAGGTCTGCGAGTTTTGCACCCGTGGGCACCGTGACCCCTTGCGCTTGAATGGCCGAAATCAGCGCAGTCTTACTCGCTTGAATGTCCGCCAACTTCGCTGAAATGGTATTCCCTGTTGCCATTATGTGTTCTCCTTAGATACTTGCCAATACCGTGTCGATGTCGCCCAGCACCGTGTCGACATACGCCTTGATGCCAGCACTTGTGACGGGATTGGCCGACCCTGCAGAGGGCGCATTGTCAAAGACCAGTATCGTCTGCTTCTCGGGCATCTTCGTCTCTAGCGCTTCGACCCGCGTCTGCAAGTCCATACTGCTGACATCCGAGAGGCAAACATATTTGCCCATCGATGCTCCGCCGCCCGGATAAATAAAGACCTGCCCAACGGCCAAGTCCCCATCGGGGATGCGAAAGACCGCGTGATACCCTTCCGAATAAGCCGTCGGCTGCGGGAAGTTAATCAGCAGTTGCCCATTCGCATCGATGTCCGCTCCACTGAGGGAACTCGTGTAGATGCCACCAATGCGACCGTGGCCATTCGTCCGCGAGCCGGCGACTTGCAGCGAGAGAGTGCCCGTGTCGCTCATCGAGAGTCCCGTCCCAGCCGTGACAGAGGCCGAGCCACCCGTAGCGCTGATGACCCCATTCTCGATGGAGATGTTTTCGCCAGCGGTGAGTGTGTCTTGCTTGGCTGCCAAGGCCTCAAGGGTTGCGTAAATCTCCGAGAGGGGCTTCGCGTCGGTCGAGGCCCCACTCGCACGCCCCTCATAGAGCGTTGTTGCCACCACCTTGTTCAGACCGTAAGCGTTCTGCCCTTGGAAGTGGGCATCGCGCCCCTTCTTCCAATAATAGTAGGGCGTGGTGTAGCTCGACCACGGAATGCGACCATCAAGCGCATCCGCCTTGGACTTCACCTGCGAGGCCGTTGGCACACTCGTCTCGCCCGTATCCTCCAAGCCACTCGCCAATTGTACCCCGCCCTTCGAGGTCGTTGTTGCGTTCGGGACGCAGAGTTTCCCCGCCGTATCCGTGGCAACGGGCGCAGTCGCCCCGGAAGTCGGATGTTCCGTGGTGCTTGTCTGGACATACACTGCGTTTCCTTCATAGGCCAACCCGCTGTGATTGGTACGATGATTGAGCGCCAATTGTTCGCCGACTATCTTGATACCCGCGCCACCGACGCGCACACCTCCAAGGGTGCTCGCACTCGCGACAGGAAGCGTATACGGCTCGCTGCCCGTGGCACGAATAACCCCGTTCTCGATGGTGATGTTCTCGCCAGCGGTGAGTGTGTCCTGCTTGGCTGCCAGCGCCTCTGGCAACCCTGTCACGCCCGCAAGCGTGTGCGTGTGGTTGGCCTCTGCCTTACTCTCTAGCCGGGTGAGAATGATTTGATCTTGCGCTTGGGCGCGGGCCGTTGCGTCCGCCACATCGGCACGACTGGCCACCTCCGAGCCGGCGACAACGAATCGCACTTGAATGGCAGGCGTATAAGCCGCCGGAGAGATATTCGTCGAGGCCGTGAGCGCACTCGTGATGCTACCAGAGATGGGCGTTGTTCGCGCGCCAAACTGAATACTGGCCGTTGCCACCGATGTCAGCGAATCAACCGCCACGATAGCGACCACCTCACTCGCAGGAATTGCGCCTAGCCCATCGACATTCTTCATCTGCCACGGCCCCATCGGCACATCTTGCGAGGTGTAATCATTCATACGAACGGCATTCTCGCTCTGATAAGCAATCGCCCACGCACCGTTAACAATGCGCAAAATCCGCAGATAGAGCGGGGTCGCGCCCGAAGCAGGATTGGCATTCTGTCGCCGCCAAAGTGTCAATTGCGTGGGATAGACACTGGCGCCGGAGCACCCGAGGGCGGCCAAGGTGCCGTAGTAGCCGAAGGTGGTGGCACTATTATTGCGAGTCTGCACGGGTGCGTCCTGAAGTTCCCCGAGTAAGGCATCTGCCAGAACCGCCCCCGTTAGCACCCCACCAATGGCATCCGCCTTGGTCGTCTCCAAAGTCTGCGCCTGCGCCTGTAGGGCCGAGATGTCTTGGCCGGCACGATTCCACGAATCCTGTTCGGCCAAAATCAGCGACTGGAGATTGCTATTGAGTTTGGCATCGTTGGAAGCGAGTGTGTTGTAGTCGGTCAAGTGGGTCTCTTGGCTCACCTTGTCATCCAAGGCCGCCGGCAACCCGCTGACTTGTTCTAGGGTGTGCCCGTGGACCAACGGAGCCTTAGCGGCGAGTTTGGTTTCCAACTCATCGTCAGAAACGAGCGAACCCGTCTCGACAATCGAGAGCACATCGCGTACGCGAGAGAGCATACTCATCTCAAACCTCCCGTGTTTGATTGATGGGAAGATAGGCCAACTGCTCGGCCTCGGCCCACGCACCATACGCCCACGTCACCGTGATTTCGCCCGTTGCCTCATCCTTGTGGATTTTGTGAATAGGGCGCGGGTCTTCCGCGTGAAAACAAACGTAGGTGTCCTCCCCTAGCCGCTTGATGCGGTAAGGCTCGAGTTCCCGTCTGCAAAACCACTGACTCGTGGCCACAAACCCATATTGGTCAATTTGCATTGTCTTCCTCCCTTACTTGAAACGATAGACCCGCGAGAAGTCGAAGCACGGCCAAACCCGTGCCTGAAAACCTCGCACACCGTATGACATCGGCAATCGTTCGCGACTGCCATCTACGTACCACTCACCTGTCGGCGGAGTCGTTGCACCCGGCAACCCTCCCAAGGAGGCGTGCAGGACGATGTCGCGCGTTGCGTGCGGATAGCGCATAATCGTGAGCGTGTTCTCCTCCAAGCCCGTGTCGCAGCCATCAAAGAGCACCGTCGATAGTTCCCCCTCGCTGAGCACCGGGGCATCAGGCTTTTGGGCATAGACAAACAGCGCCACCTCAGGCTGCAGCGACTCTGTGCCATACGCCCGCACAATCTTGAAGGCACGGTCCTCGATTGCCGCCTCGTAGTAGACCTCGCGTTCGGCATCGGTATACTTGATGCCCCACTTTGAGATTGTGGTCGAGGCATAGAAACGATTGCGCGTGGTGGTGCTGAAGCGGGCAGCAGAGCCCCAAGCCCGCGCCTGTCCAACATCCTCCTTGGCCGCTGCAAAGGCATCCGAGAGCGAAGTTTCGCTATTGGAACCCCCACTGCTGTCGGCGATGCATCGGCGCGAGTAGGTACCATTGATTGGGAGCAGATAGAGCCGCGAGAGCATTTGCCGTAACACAATGAGTGCTTCGCCCCCTTCAATGAGGGGCACCCCCTGCATTGGGGCTGTCATCGCGGTTCCTGCCTCCACCGAACGAATGAGCAATCCGTAGTCCCAATACTTGGGAAAGTCGCTCATATCCGGCGTGTAATCGCCAAACTCGGGCGGGATGATGAAATACCCGGCAATCTTGTCGAGGGCATCGATGAGGGCGCGCACCGTGTTGCCCGAGTAGCCGGTAAAGATACTCGGCCCCTTGCCGGTCGACCCGGGCGTGCCAATCCAACAGCGTGCCAACGGCTCGCGGGAGGTCACACCAGCGGCACTGAAGCGTTCGGCAAGAGCCAATTGACAGGCTTGCAGATACCGCGCATCGCCCAAGGTCGGCTTGTCCCAATCGAGGCCATCCTCCCACGCGGTCGGCGCAGAGGCTTCCGTCACTACGAGTGCCATATCGCCACCTCTCCCAAATGCACTTCGGCGGTGTTCGCGCCTTCGACATACTGGTCAAAGGCGATGACCAAATCTTCGCCAGTCACCGTTGAGCCCTCCGGCACGCAGAAACGGAAGGTCACACTTGATGTGAGGGAGGGTTCGCTCCCTTCATACCATCCCTGCGGGTTGCCAACCGCCCCGAGCAGCCACTTGTTCCCTTCATAGCGGATGTCGCCATATTGCCAGTTGTTCGAGACCTTCTCCAACGAGCGGATGTAGGTCTTGCCATTGCCATCCTTCCACTGCGGGCAACCCATCACACGCGCTCCACTCGCCCCACCGGCAGCCGTGTAGGTGCCAAAGGGCGTCGAGGCCGTCGGGCCATCCCATCGCTTCCACGAGAGGGTCGCCGTCTTTGTGCTGCCGCCCAGCAACTTGCCACGCGGGGTCACGGTGCCCGTTGCGCTCTCGGAGAAGGACGAGGGCACGGAGACCACATAGAAACTGTCGCCCGCAGGATTACCACTCTCATCGGTAAACTCCGAAGGAACATAACCCGGGGCTCCGCCACTCATATACACCCACCCAAAGCCATCGACAAACCACATCGCCGCCGATGAACTCTGAAAATAGAGATAGGTGCCACAATCCCGAAAGACCGGCGAAAGGGTGTTGCCATCAATGACAATCGACGGCAACACATTGCTCGCTCCCGTTCCGGCAGAGGTGGTGCTTCCCAACTCCACCATCCGCCATCGTGTCCCCGCCCGAAAGACCAGGCGATTTTGGTCAACCCCCTGCCCAATCCACATCTCCGAGAGGTTGATGGACGGGCAGAAACCCGGCAGACGCGGCACGAGTGCGCGCGTTGGAGAATAGACGAAACTCATTCATTGCCTCCTGTTGCGCGCAAGGTCACCAAGTGCCCGAGCACGCGCGTGCCTACGGGCAGCGGCGAACCTAACGCAATCTCTGTGATGAAGAGGGTTGATGAGCCAATCTTCTGCCCTGCGTCATCCAGCGAGTAGAGATTTACCGAGTAGGCCCCCGAGCCATTCTTATCATCGGTTGAGATTTCGCAGAGCCGAACATCTCTTGTACCTCCACCGCCGCCGCCCCCACCGCCGAGCATCACAATGCCCCATCCCTGTGAAGTCGGCGGACAGAGGATGCGGGCCGTTCCGCTCTCGCCCGAAACCATTCTGCCCGCCGTTCCCGTTGCCGTTGCAGGCAGGGCATAGGGCTGGCCACTCCCGCCTGAGAGCCGCACCGGGGTGATGCCAAAGACTTTGGCTCGCCCGACAGCATCCGGCTCCAAGGCCTCTTGCAAGACGGCATAAGGCGCATTCTCGGCGGTCGGGAGGCTGGCCTCGTAATAGACCTCTTGGGGAATGCGGGTCTCTTCGGTATCGTAATCCGGGACAGCCGGTGTGCGCCCTGAGATGGCGACCACGGTGTAGATGGGCAAGGGCGTGGCCTCGGTGTTGTGCACCCGCACGATGCCCTCGGTAAAGCCCGAGGCAATCGCTCCGCCAGCCTCCTTTTGGCGCTGCTCGGCGACAAAGTTTGCCGCATCGACTAATTGATTCCAATCCGCAGCCCGAATGACGAGCGCGTCTCCAGCATTGACCTTCTTCATCGTTTGCTCCTTAGGAGGTTGTTTCCACCTTTTCCAACTTCAACTTCGAGAAGTCGCCCGCCTCGTAGACCCGTTCGACATAGGCCGCAATCGGCTCTTTGACAATCGCGCCATTGACCACCTTTTCGCCAAACTTGACCCACAGATAGTCCCAACCATACTTGGAGGAGACGATAAGCGACTCTGTCACTTTGAGGTTTGTGCGATTGGGCGAGACGGCAAACTTGAAGGTGATGTCCCAAAACTCGCCGTCCTTTTGGCCACTGGCCCCCAAGAAGAGCACCTCACCAATGTCAAAGTCGCGAAAGGCGGCTTTATTGACCGTGCCAGTCAAGAGGAAGAGTTGCTTGCGATAGGCTGTCGTCACCTTGCTCTGCGCAAAGGTGTGTGTCTCGGAAAAGGTCATCACCGGCATCGTCACATCCACGCCATTGACATTCCCCTCCCCATCGACTTCAATGGCTCCGCCATAATTCGTTGCCTCTGCCGGTGTGATTGAAATCGTCGCTAGCGAACGGTTGAGATGGCGGGTGCCGCCCGTCGTGTCAAAGGAGACCGCCGGGTCGCTGTTGCCGGCATCGGCGCTGTCGCCTCCGGCACGCTCCCGCTGTTCATCCACGCGGTAGGTGGCCAGCACCTTATAGACCGTGTCGGTCATCCGCTCATCGATGGCCACTTCCTCAAGATAGAGCCGCCCAATCTGCGCCGGAGCCTCCTCGCGCACCGCTGCCAGCGCTCCTGCCTCATCCTCGGCATCGAAGACAAAGTAGGGCACTTCCGCTGAGGTGTAATTGCCCTCGGCATCGGTGGCTTCCCGCCAGTCGTAGTAGCCCGCTTTGACCTTCACTTCCTTTGTTGCCATTCCTTCTCCTTACTTGAAAACCAACCCATCCGTTGCCTGTTTGCGCAACAATTCAACGGTCTTTTTCGTATTCTGCGCAGTCTCTTGAGTGGCCCGAAGGGTCTTCTCCTGCACCGTGCTCTTGCCGAGCCCTTGCAAGGCCTTGGCATAGAAACTGCCCAACGCCGGAGTAAGCCGTTCGCGCGCCTGCTCGGTGGCTTGCCGCGCCTGAGAGAGTTTCCCGGTATAGCGCTCGCGTGTGTTTTCGAGGCGGATATAGCGGTCTTGCGCGCTCTGCACACGCGCTTGCTCCTCGTTGGTGACGCGCCCATCCTGCGAGACCTCGGCGACCACCTCCTCATAGGCCTTGCGGGCGCTTTCCACCGTTTGGTCGAGATGCCGCACCACCTCTTCAAGGAAGGTCAGACCGCGCTCCGGCGAGGTCTTCTGCAAGGCCGCGAGCCCCTCATCAAAGGTTCGCTCGTCCCGATTGCGCTGCATTTGCTCAAGCGTGACAGCGAGCGTTTGCTTGACCTCCTCGACCCCTGCCCCCTCCTCGGCCTTTACGCGCGAGCGGGCGGCTTGGATGCGCCGTTGGGCCGTCTCTTCGGCTGCCGCCAACTTCTCTTCCAACTCGGCCACACGCGCATTGTCGACCGTGCGCCTGGAGCGCTCGAAGGCAAGCATCGTCTGGATGAGCCGCGTGTACTCATCGCGCAAGTCGCAGATGTCCTCAATCTCATTCTCCAGTTCCGTCTGATTTTCCCGGCGCAAGCGCCTCTCAATCTCGGCGGCGCGCTTTTGGGCACTGTCGGCATCGCCCTGCGAGGCCTCCTGGGTCACTTGGTCGTTGGAGATAGCCTCTTGCAGCGTCTCACGCTCATCCGTGCCAAAGAGGTCGCCCTCGCTGCCTTCCGTCTCCAAGGCATTCAGCCGCTTGCGCAAGGCCACCAACTTATCCATATAGGCCAGTTGCTTCTCGCCCGCCGTCTGAATGTTGGTAATCGCCTCCTCGTATCCGCCGGAGATATACGACCACAGATTGTAGTGCGACCAGTGCTGATTGGCCGTGACCTCCCGCTCCAACTCCCGGATGTTCGCCTCATACTCCGCAATCTCCGCCTCCACCTCTGCAATCGCGCTCGCACGCATCGCTTCGGAGAGGCGGCTCTGCGCATCGGCCGCCACCGTCAGCGACCGCCCGACCCGATCGAGCGAAATCCCCAACTCGCCATACCGCCCCGAGAGGCTCTTGGTCAACCGCTCGGCCTCCGACATCTCGCTATTCGAGAGCCGTTGCTTCTGCGCCAACTGTTCCAACCGCTGCATTCGCAGTTGGTCCGTCTTGCGTGTCTCATCTCCGCTTTCGCGCAACTGGGTCATCTTCTCACTCAACTGTGCCGTGTATTTCCCCGCCCGAGAGAGCCAAAGATAGAGCCCCATGACAGCCGCCGCTGCTGCTGTAAAGATAGCCGCAATCGGGATCGCCATCAGCACACGAGCCGCCGAAGAGGCAGCTAGATACCCTGCCGCTACCGCCTTCGCACTCACCGCCAACGAGGCGTTCGCCACGGCGTTTGCCGCGCTCTTGAGCGTTGCCCCCGCCGTTGCCCCCGAAAAGAGCTGCGTGGCGACAGTGGCCGCCGTTTTGGCCACCGTGAGCGTTTTGGTGCCCGCTGCCGCTAGCACTTCGGCCATCGCGTGCGCCTTGAGGGCAACCGCCGAGGCAAGAGCCGTCAGGCGGAACTTCTGCAACACCGCAGCGGTGGTCTGCCACTTGGCCGCCAACATTGAGCGCGCGGCAGAGGCCGTCTCGGCCCGGCTCATCAGCAGGAGACTGGCGGCAATCTGATTGGCCCGCCGGTCAATCGGCAGACGCAGGGCCGAGAGCAGATTGGAGGTGCTCACCAACACGGGGCTCGCGGCCGAAGCATAGGTGCGAAAGGCCCCGGCAATCTGCGTGACCGCCCCTACCACCCCTTTGCCAACCGTGGCCACCCGCGCGAATGCACTGCCAAGACTGCCCAAGGTGCTCTGCACCACCGCCAAGGTCGCTGCAATCCCCCGCGCGCTCAACCCCAAGGCGAAGAAGGAGGCCCCAAGCCCGGCAATGCCAATAACCGTTGAGGCCAAACTGCGCACGAGGCTCCCATTGCGCTCGACCCACTGCGAGGTGGCATTGATCGCTGAGGTGATTTGGCCAATCAAGGGCTGCAGACTGATGGACAGTTGCGAGGCGAGTGCATTCATCGCCCCTTCCGAGGCCGAAGCCAACAGACGGAACGAGCCGCCAAGTCCTGCGTCCATCTGCTTGGCCGTCTCGGCGGCCACATCGTCCACCTCCTTCAACTTCGCGAGCATCGCATCCAAGTCGCCGATGTTCCCCGTCAGCGAAAGCCCGGCCAACGCCCCGCGCAAATCGAAGATTTCCTCGGCAAAGGAGAGCCGTTCGGCCGTCGGCATTTGGCGCATCACCACCGCGACATCCCGCAGAATGTCCGCCAGCGACCGCAAGTCCCCCGTTGCCGTCACCGTTGCAATGCCCCACTCGGCCAAGGTCGCCTGGACATCGCTTTTGGCAAACTGCGAGAAACTCTTGCGCAAGGCCGTGCCCGCAAGCGACCCCTTGATGCCCATATTGGCCAAAACGCCCAAGGCCGCGCAGGTGTCTTCGAGGCTCTCATTGGCCGCCTTGGCCTGAGGCCCGGCGACTTTGAGCGCCTCGAAGAGATCCCCCAACGTCTGCGCCGAACCGTTGGCTGTGGCCGTTAGCACATCGGTGACGTGGGCCATCTCGCGCGAGGAGAGCGCAAAGATGCGCAGACTGTTGGCCGCATAGTCCGCCGCCTCCGCCAAGTCGCTCCCGGTCGCTCGGGCCAGATTGAGCACCGCCCCGACCGCCGCCTCGACTTCGCGCGGCTGAAAGCCCATCCGCCCGAGCGCGACCATTGCATCGGCCGATTGCTTGGCGGTGTAGGAGGTCGTTCGGCCCAGTTCCTGCGCCACCTGCGTCAAGCGCACCAAGTCGCTGGCGGTTGCTTGGGTGACCGCTTGAACCAAGCGCATCGAGTCATCGAAGTCGGCAAAGGACCTCGTTGCCAGCAAGAGCGGCACCGAGAGGGTGCCCCCCAGAGCCAGCAAATCCTTGCCGAGCGCCGATGCCGATTGCCCGAAGGCCTTCAATTGCGCCTGCGCATCGGTGAGCGAACGCTGGAGTTTGGATGAGTCGGCAACCACTTCAACGTATGCTCGACCCGCACGAATGTTGGAACCAATCGCCATAGACTTCCTTGGGGCTGTTTTTGCACAATCTTTTCCGCTTTTGCACAATTTCCCGCCCAAATTGTGCAAAAGCGAACGCTTCCCCTAAGTCCGCTTGACGAACACCTCCTTCAAGATGGCGAGGTCTTTCCCGCGCAGGATGGGTTTAGACGCTGGGCGAACAAAGGGATTAAAGGCTTCGGGGCGAATGGGCGGCCCCTTGCGCGGGTCTCGCAGCAGATTGACGCAGAGCGCCATCAGCGCCGAGGTGTGGTTCCACGCCTCGCGCTGCTTGGCTTCTGACATCGCCAGCAACTCGCGCAGCGTGAAGGGGCCGGGATCGACCCCAACAATGCCCGCACACGCGAGAATAAGTGGCATTAGGCCTTTTCCAAGACCTTGAGCAACTCGTTCTCGAGGTTGGGCGTTGCCATCAGGCGCTCGAGTTCCTGACGTTGTTGCTGCGTGAAGCGGAGGCTCACATCCAAGAGCCGTTTGAGCACCATCCGCTTCGCTCGCGGGAAAAAAGCGATGACTTCCTCCAGCAGGGCCGTCACGGCGGTCTCGAGCACATCGCCGACCATCGCCGCGCCGAACGATTCATCGCTGATGCCCCGCGCATCGGCCTCAGGCTTGATGGCGGCATAGAGCACATCGACCAAGAGCACCGGGTCGTTGGCGAGGCGCTCCAAGAGTTCCATCGTCGGCTTCTTGCCCGGCTCCAACACCACCAAGTCCGTCAACATCACCCCGCACAGGGCTTTCACTCTGCGCAGGGTGTTCACATTGACCGAAAGGCTCCAATTCCGTTCCTGATTATCCGTAAAACAGGTCATCTCCGCTCCTCCTTACGCCCCAATCGAAGCCGAATCAGTCCACGTCGGAGCACGATTGGCCAAGGTCGGCTTGCAGGTCACCGACACCGTCAACGCCTCTTCCAACGGCTCCGAGCGCGAGAAACTCGTCACCACGAAGTCCGCATCCAGCCCGGAGCCCGCACCGTCCGAGACAAAGAGTGCCAACGGTTCATTCGAGAAGAAGGCCGACTTAATCGCGCCAAAGCCCGCATCTTCGGTATCCCAAAGCATCTCGAACTCCACCGAGCCCTCCTTGAGCGTAGCTGCCGTCGTGCGCCAACCTTCCGCCGCGCGGGTGGTGATGTCCGCTTCGCCCGTCTCGAGCGAGAGGGTGACATCCTTCACATTCTTGAGTTCCGTCTTGGCCGTCGACCCGGCCGCGCCATAGAACAACTTGGCATCCAAACCTAATTTGTACATCGTTCACTCCTTGATAATGTCCTTCCACAGGGATGGAAGGTGTTGTTTGCTTTGCTCCAAACTCGGCCCCATCAGAGGCCGCTTGGGATAGAGACGTCCGCGAAAGCGTCCGCCAAACTCGTGTGCCGCCATCACGGACCCAATCAGC
>JBJEVY010000095.1:0-16978 GCA_051884775.1 Candidatus Spyradenecus sp.
GTCATCATCCTGCAGACCCTCGCGGCGAACCTCGGCTCGATGGCCACCCCCATTGGCAACCCGCAGAACCTCTTCATCTATACCACCTTCAACCTCTCGCCCGGCGACTTCTTCTCGGTGATGATCCCGGCAGCGCTCTTCGGCTGGCTCATCCTCGTTGCACTCACCCGCACGGTGCGCGACGAACCGCTTGCGCTCCGCCCCGAGGCCGCCCCCGCCCCCGAGCGACTCACCCACCCGCGCAAGGTCGCCCTCTACTGCGCCCTCTTCGCCCTCTGCCTGCTGGCGGTCTTCCGGTTGCTCCCCGGCGCGTGGCTCTTCGGCATCGTCCTGGCGTGCGCACTCACCTTCTCGCGCCGCATCCTGCGCCAGGTCGACTACGGCCTCCTACTGACCTTCCTCTGCTTCTTCGTCTTCTCGCACAACATTGGCCTCATCCCCGCGGTCAGCCGCGCCCTCTCCAGCCTCGACCTCTTCAACGCCTCCTTCCTCTCCAGCCAAGTCATCTCCAACGTCCCGGCCGCCATTCTCCTGGCCCCCATCGCCCAAGGGAACAGCGGCTGGGGCGACCTCTTGGCCGGCTGCAACCTCGGCGGCTTTGGCACCCCCATCGCCTCGCTCGCCTCCCTCATCGCGCTCAACTGCTACTTCCGCGAGCCCGACGCCCGCCCCGTCCACTACCTCTTCCTCTTCACCCTCTACAACCTGCTGCTCCTGCTGGGCTATCTCGCCATCGTGTTTATCCTATGTCCCCCACACTTCCACGCGTCGGCCGTCTAGCGCCCTCTCCCACTGGCGCCCTCCACCTTGGCAACATCCGCACCTTCCTCTACGCCTGGCTGCAGATGCGCACCTGTGGCGGCACCCTCCGCCTGCGGATTGAGGACCTCGACCACCCCAAGCACAAACCCGGTGCCGACCAGGCCCTCATCGACGACCTCCGCTGGCTCGGTTTCGACTGGGATGGCCCCATCGTCTACCAATCCCAACGCCACGCCCTCTACCGCGCCGCCCTCGACCGCCTCGCCCCCAGCCTCTACCCCTGCACCTGCACCCGCGCCGACATCCTCGGCGCCCAATCCGCCCCCCACCCCGGCGAGGTCCTCCGCTACCCCGGCATCTGCCGCGCCAAGGACCCCGCGCGCATCGACCCAGCCGCCCCCTGCGCCCTCCGCCTGGCCCTCACCCCGGCCGACGATGGCCGCTTCACCGACTGCTTCGCCGGCCCCTTCACCCAGACCGCCGACGAGACCACCGGCGACTTCGTCCTCGCCCGCCGCCTCCCCAATCAGCCTGAGCTCGAGCCCAGCTACGCCCTAGCCGTGGTCATCGACGATGCCGAGATGGGCGTCACCGACGTGGTGCGCGGCGATGACATCCTCCCGGCCACGCCCGCCCAGGTGGTCCTCTACCGCCGCCTCGGCCTCCCGCTCCCGCGCTTCTGGCATCTGCCCCTCGTGGTCGGCCCCGATGGCCGCCGCCTGGCCAAGCGCCACGGTGATACGCGCATCGCCGCCTTCCGCGAACAGGGCTTCTCCCCCGGCCAACTCCTCTCCGCCCTCGCCCGCTCCTGCGGCTGGCTCGCCCCCGGCGAAACCATCTCCGCCCTCCCCGAGCTCCTCCCCCGCTTCCAACCCGAGAGGCTTCCCCGCCAGCCTTATGTCTGGCCGGGAAGCCTCTAGCCGACAGCGGACAGCCGACAGCGCTGGCGCTCTAGAAGAAGCGCCCGTCTGAGCCGTGGAAAATACACCGATTAACCTCTGCCTATCCGTCGCGGAACGCGTCCTGTCGACTGTCGACTGATAACTGTCGACTCTTAAAGCGTTGCCAGCGGCACGGGGTGGCCGCCTTGGAGGCGGGAGGCCTCGGCGGCAAAGGCCATCGCGTGGGCCTGAATGCTCTGATGGAAGCGCTCGGTGTAGCGGGAGGCCGGGAGGGCGCGGAGGGTCTCAATCCAATCGCGCATCAGGCCATCGTTGCCCAGGACGTAGGAGCTCTCGTGCGTGGCGTTGCCGGCCTCGAGGGCGGCATCCCAGCGGGTGGTGGAGCGGTCGGAAAAACGGTGAATGGTGAGCGTGCGCGCGTCACCAATAATCTCGCCGCCCGTTAGGCAGATCCGCGTCTGCCGGTCGCGCGCCCAGCTATAACTCTCCATACAGTGCGAGACGGTGGCCCCGCCCTCGAAGAGCAGATTCACCACCTGGTGATCCACCGCGTCATTCCCGCCGGCATAGACGCAGCGGCCAAGCGGCCCCTCCAAGGCGCGTGCAAGGCCCTCAGGCGAGGTGTCGGGCAAGGCATACCAGAGCGCGTCCGATTCGCGCAGCCACCGCACCGCCGAGTAGGGACAGCGCGCGGAGACCGCCTCCGGGCACGCCACGCACTGCTGCGCGGCCCCCGCCGGGGCGCACTCCGGCCGGAAGTGACGGAGCGAACCAAAGGACTGCACACTGATGCACGGCCGCCCAATCCACCACGAGAAGAGGTCGAAGTCGTGACTGCACTTCTGCACAATCATCGGCGTGCTCTTGGCCGTGTTCCCCCAGGTGCCGCGGCAAAAGGCCATCGCAGCCTTCCAGTAGCCCACCGGCTCCAGGTGGCGAATGCTCACCACCTCGCCCAACGTCCCCCCGGCAATCAGCTCGCGAATCTTGCGGTAGTAGGGCGTAAAGCGCAAGATATGGCCCACCTGCACCAACCGCCCGCTCTCGCGCACCGCAGCATCCAGCGCCACGCACTCATCCCATGTGGCCCCAACCGGCTTCTCCAGCAGCAAGTGGTGCCCCCGCGCCAACGCCTCCATCGCCGCCGGGAAGTGCAGCCGATCCGGCAGCGCCACGATCGAACACTCCACCCCCGGCACCTCCAACGCCCGGTGCCAATCCGAGAAACACGCCTCCGCCGGCAACCCCAACTTCCGCCCCCACCGATCGCGCACCGCCTCTGCCGGCTCGGCAATCGCCAGCACGCGCACATCCTCCGGGTGCTCCAGCGCCCACTGCGCGTAGACCCGCCCCCGATAGCCCATCCCCAGAATCACCACCCCAAAGGGCTCGCGGTGGCGCATCGAGAACTCGCAGCCGCAGTAAATCTGCCGGTAGAGCCCCAACTCCGCCGCCAGCCGATTCGATTCCTGAAAGCCCCCGCGCTTCTTAAAGTCGTAGGGCACAAAGGCTTCGCCCCCCACCTCCTGCCCAATCGCGTGCAACAGCTTGCTCGGTTTGTGGGGCGAAACCGTTAGACTCGTTGTGAAAGCCGCGCACCCCAGCCGCTCCCGCGCCGCCGCAGCCCGCGCCAAGGAAAAACGAAAACAGCGCGCACACCGCGCGCCCCCCTCCGCGCACCCCTCAAAACCCTTCGCCACCACCTCGCGCCACTGCGCGTGCTCGGGCAAATCCTCCACCCATGCCACCCCCTCGGCCTGCGCCAACGCCACCGCCGCCGCCCGCCGCCGCGCATACTCCGCCGCCGGGTAGAGGTTGAAGTTGGAGAAGAAGAGCACAGGCTCCCATCCCTCCGCCTTCAACACGCGGATGCAGTGCGCGGCACACACGCCGCAACACGTATGCAACAAGATACGCCCCTTCGCGCTCATAGGAGCACTATAGCACATTTCAGGTGGGCAATGAAGAAAAAGTCATCGCCCTTAGCACTTGCACGGGGAGTTTTCTCTTCCCGGCGTCTTCGCTTGGCGCGCAAAACGCGTTAGGGAAGTTGGAGATTGAGGGCGTGAAGAAGAAGCGTACGAGACGCGGAGGCCGGCTTGTTGGGAGAGGGGGCAGAAGACGGGCGTGCAGCAAAGGTGACAAAGCGGATGGGCTCGTTGGGGGCAAGGTGAAGGTTCGCATCGCGCAGCAGTTCGGTTTCGCCAAGGGTCACCGTGGTACCTTCGGTGGCCGATGTGGTTAGACGCAAGGTGTGGCGACCGGGTTCCAGCGGGAAGGAGGCAGAAAGGGCGGCGCGCTTGCCCGCGCGGATAAGGCGCAGGGCAGCGGTGTTTCCCTTGCCGCGAATCACTTCCAGGTAGGTCTTTTCGTCTGCACAGAGGGTGAGAATGGGGGCGTTCGCGCGCGCGGGGAGCGTGACCTCAGCGCTCAGGGTAAGCGCCTGGGTGGGCGCGAACCCACCGAGAACAGCCGGAGAACGGCCAAGGGCAAGATCGCCGGATTTGCCTTCACGGGCATCGGTGGGAATGAGCAAACGCGCGGTGGCGCAGTTGGAAGTGAGATGGGCGAACTTATCTTCCTTTCCCTTAAGCAAGATGCCACTCCCAATCACGGTGGGATCTTGCCAAACGCGAACATAATCGATGGCAAAGGTGATGGGATAGCCTTTGCCGTTCGGCGGGGGCTGATTGGCCATCGAACCGAGCGCAAGATTAAGGATGAAGTGGAAGTAATTTTCGCGGAAGGGAGATTTCCCAGAGGCGGGGTTGCGCATGTCAGCGGTGGCCATCGTAATGACCTCCTGATCATCGCAAGTCAGCGTAATGCGGTCGGGGGTCCAGGTCATTCCATAACGGTGCCAAGGTGCCTTGGCGAAGTTGGATTGGTCGAGATCGTCGAAAAGGCGCGTCTTGCCAAAGTGCTTATAGCCTGCGCCTTGCCAACTGTCACCCCAGTGAAAGGTGGACCAGACGGTGCGGCGATCGCGGGCAGCTTGGGCGGGGGCATCATCGCGCGTGGCGTATTCAAGGATGTCGATCTCGCCACAGGCCGGCCAGGGACAATTTCTCACCATATTCCAAAAGGTCAGAACGTCCTCCGAAGGTGGCGGGGCTTGCAATGACCCAAGCATCCAGAGCGCCGGCCAGGCACCCGAGGCCACATTGAACTTCGCACGGATTTCCACCCGCCCATAACGCATCGAGAACTTACCGAGCGAGTTGACTGCCCCCGAAGCGTAGTCTGCCGAAGGTCGCGTGCTCTGCCAGGAGCCGGAATCGCCCTTGTTGAGATAGGGATTTGGATAGCCCCGCGAACTGTAAGTGGCCGTCAGTTGGAGCGAGCCTCCGCGCACAGCCACGCGGTCAGCCCGGTAGATTTGCGCCGCCCGTTCGTTGCGCACAAAGCCGACCTCCGGGGTCCAAAACTGCTTGTTGAGCGAACCAACATTGAACTCATCTTGCCACACGAGCACCTCTTCGGCACCCAAGAGTGCGGCAAAGAGGGCAACACACAAACATATTCGGCGCATACGCTATCTCCTAGATCAGAACGGCAAAGAGATTAACTGCATTAAAGAGCGCATGAAGCAGAATCCCCGGCAGGAGCGAACCGCTCCTGCGCGCCATCACGCCTAACACGAGTCCTGTCCAAAAGAGCGGTAAAAGAAAGGCATTCACGCCATGGGCCAGGGCAAAGAGTCCTGCCGAAAGGAAGAGCACCCAAGGCCCGCGCCCCACCCCCTGCAGCAATCCGCGAAAGAGCAACTCCTCAACCACCGGCACGGCCACACAGAGCGGCACGGCCACACAGAGAAGCGTTGAGAGCGAGCATTGGGCCAAGAGTTCCATCGCCGCCTGATCCTCCTGGGGTGCAATCACTGAGCCAAGGGCAATCTCCCCAGCGAAGAGGAGCCCCAGCGCCCCCAAGCACGGCCCCAAGCCCCAGCCTCGCGGCCAAGAGAAGGCCGCCTTTAACCAAGCGCTCGCCCCGCCCCGCATGGTCAATGCCACCCCCAACGGCACCAGATAGAGCGGCGCAGAGGCCAACAGCCCCTGCCGCAACGCTTCGGCCGGGTCCCGAACCACCGCCGTCCCCGCCGGCAAGGAGTTCAGAAGACAGAAAAGTGCGGCCGTCAAGGCAACCATTATTGCCGCAGACAGCGCACGCCAACGCGAACATTGCGAACATTCAATGGGGGAAGCTTCGTTCATCGCTTTATCCTACAATCTCTTGGCGCGGCTTTACCCCACGCGGGCGATGTCCTCGACCGTCAACGCGCTCCAGGTTGGCAAGGCCAAGAGGTGTTCTAGGAGCAACGCACACGCCACCGCATCATAATAGGCATCGTGCGGGGCGCGCGCGGGGACAAGCGCCTCCAACCTTGCCTGGAGCCCCAGATAGGGAATCAACGCCTCCAAGGCATAAGAGGAGAGTCCCGGATAGGCCGCTCGAGCCAAGGGCAAGGTGTCAATCCAACAGGGATAGTGCGTCATCGGGGCGAAGCGCAAGAGGAGATTGCGTTCGGTGGCCGTGTTGTGCGCCACAGGGATGGCAGCCGATAGGCACTGGTGCAACGGCGGCCAGACCTCCGCAAACTCCGGGGCCACCGCGATGGCCGCGCGATTCGCGCGATGCTCGCCTGGCGCATGGCGGGAGAAGGGATAATCGGCCGGCACGCGCAGATAGGTATCAAAACGCGGCCCCCCGAGATCGAGGGTGCCGCGCGTTAAAGTAACCGCCCCGAGCTGCCACGGGAGCGAAGGATAGCCCTTCACCACACCGGTGGTCTCGAAGTCGAGCGCAACATAGGTTTGCGCTCGCGCCGGGAGGTGACGGGGAGAACTCACTCGCCGTCGATCTCCGAGGTCGGGACCCGCAGGAAGTAGAGATAGTCGCTATTGCCTTCGTAGATCACGCCAACGGCATCCGCTCCAACCGTGCAGAGCGAGGAGTAGCCGGCGCACCCACGCGGATCGTAGACAATGCCCGCGTTCCAGGTCTTGCCGTCATCGGCCGATGAGCGGAGCGTCATCGTGTCGCGCTTACCGGAATTGGGGTTGGAGAAGTAGAGCTTCCCCTTCATCGCCAAGAGCGCGCCCTGGCAGACCGGCTGACGGAGAGGCGAAGTCTCCAACTTCGTCCAGGTCTGCCCCAGGTCGGTGGTCCGCCCGGTCACACGCAGCCCGCCGCCACCTTCGCGGGTGTTGAGCAGAAGCGCGCCATCCGTGGTCTCGGCAACAGTCGATTCCGAGCCACCAAAGGGCATCGCCTTCGAGCTGGTCCAGGTCTTGCCATGGTCCTTGGAATAGACCAAGAGGCCGTGGTGCGGGGCCTTACCGCAGTGCCCCCAAATCTGCGCCGGGAAGACGAGCGTGCCATCCTTCATCGCGATGCCCGCGCCCGGCCCCTGGAAGACCAAGCCCCAATCCTTCGTATCCGGATCCTGCAGGCGCTTAATCTCTTCGGTGATGTTGATGGGCTTGGACCAGCTCTGCCCCTCGTTATCCGAGTAGGCCAGGATGAACTGCCCGCAGGCCTTCGGGTCCGTTGTGCCCGCGGAGGATTTCCAAATCGGATGGCCGGCGTTGGGCGCACGCAGGGCAGCCACCCAGAGGCGACCGTTGCTCGGGTCGCACAAAATCGCCGGGTCGCCGATGCCACTTCCGCCAGGCAAATCCTTGCAGCTGATGGCCGTGCGGATGGGCGACCAGGTGTTCCCCTTGTCCTTGGAGATGCTCACGCCCACCGTAATATCCGCCGGAAGGTCGCCTGCGTGATTGAAGCGATTGTCAAAGACGGCCACTAAGTTGCCCTTCGGCGTCTCGACAATGCCCGGAATCCGGAAGTTCTTGCTGTTGCGCCCGGCATCGGTCACCTTCTGTCCCGGCCGCGTGACGATACTTCCCAAACGGACGGCCTTCCCCTCGAGCACCACCTTACGCCCGATGTCCGCCCGCGGCGAGGGCTCAATCTTCACCGGGAACTCATTCGTTCCGGCCTTGACCGGCAAACGGAAGCTCAACTTATCACCCATCACGCTCCCCTTCACCTCGCCCGCGCGGATGGTCTTGATGTCCGTCGCCTTCGTCCCGGCGATCGAGACGCGCACATACTCCTGCTTCACCTCCTTGTCGGCCACCACCACCAATTTCCCCTGCTGCAAGTCGCCCCGCCCTAGGAAGGCCGGCACGCCATTGGGCTCGAAACGCACTTCTGTCACCGCCGCCATCGATACGCCAGCCGCAATCAACAAAGTTCCAATCAACAAGCTCTTCATAAGCTGTACTCCTTTCTGACTGCCCCCATCCTACCAAGTTTTCTCCTGCCCCCGCAACTCATCGCCCGCGGGCGCTTGTTTTCAACACGCCCCTGCTTTGTGCCAGGTTCCATTGTCTTCTCCTTTGTATTAGCCCGATGGCGATTTCAACAATGCCCCGATCCAATTACAGGCCGCCCGAAGCTGAATTATTAAGCCTTAGGGTTAATTCAATTATCCCTTAGGCTTAATTCAATTATCCCTTAGGGTTAATTCAATTATCCCTTAGGGTTAATTATCTCATCCGCCCCGGGAAGAAGTTTCGCCCCGGCGTCAGGACAGTTGCGCAAGGGGGAGGCGCAAATCTCCAACGGCAGGCAGTTAGCGCGGCAGGCGGGGTGCGCAGGGAGGCGGGTTGTGCTATACTCTGCGCCATTCGTCTTTTGTTGAGAGGTGATGCGTAATGGTTTCCACCTTTGTTGGATTGGATAGCGATGGATGCGTGGTGGACACAATGGCCGCCAAGCAACACGGCTTTTTGCAGCCGCTGATGGTGGAGGCCTTGGGGCTGGAGCCGCTGCGGGAGGTCTACTGCGCGTGCGCGGACTTCGTGAACCTCTATTCCGAGACGCGCGGGATTACGCGCTTCCGGGCGATTTACCTGAACTTGCAGCTCTTTAACCGCCATCCGGCGCGGGTGGCCTCGGGCTTCCCGGAGGTGCCGGTGGAGGACCTGCGGGCCTTTGTGGAGAGTGGGCTGCCTTTGAGCGGCGAGGCGTTAGCCGGGTGGATTGCCGAACATCCCTCGCCAATTCTGGAGAAGATCCTGGCCTGGAGCCGGCGGGTGAATGAGGCAATCTTGACCTCGGGGGTCGAGTTCCCGGCCTATGCCGGGGCGCGGGAGGCGCTCAAGCGGATGGCGGGGCGGAGCGAAACGGGGATTGTCTCGCAATCGCCCGAGCAGGTGTTGCGGCAGGATTGGGGCGCGCAGGGGCTCTTGGAGTTCGTCGATCAGGTGGCCGGGCAAGAGGTGGGCGACAAGGTGGCGCAGCTCACCGCGCTGACCGATGGCCGCTTCCCGCGCGAGCGCGTCTTGATGATTGGCGATGCGTTGGGAGATTTGAAGGCCGCGCGGGCCTTTGGGTGCCGCTTCTATCCGATTGTGCCCGGCGCAGAAGAGGCTTCGTGGGAGGCCTTTAACCGGGAAGTTTACGACGCCTTTCTGGCCGGAGACTACACGGCCGAAGCGGAAGCCGCGCGGGTGCGGGACTTTGCGGCCGCGATGCCGGCCTTGCCGCCTTGGGAGCAAGCGTGATGAAGAGCCTTTATAACTTTTGTGCCGGGCCGGCGATGGTGCCGCCCGAAGTCAAGGAGCGCCTGCGCGAGGACCTGGTCGATTGGCAGGGCCTGGGCCGGAGCGTTTTGGAAGTGTCGCACCGCACGGCGGCCTTCGGCGAACTCTTGGAGCGGACGCGCGCGAACTTGCACGCGCTGCTGGGGCTGGGCGAAGATTACACCATCCTGCTGTTGCAAGGGGGCGCTTCGGGGCAGTTCTCGATGTTGCCCTATAACTTCCTGCGCCAGGGCTCGGCCACCGACTATGTCGTGCGCGGCTACTGGGCCGAGAAGGCCGCGCAACAGGCTGCACGCGTGGGCCGCGTACGCACCCTCGCCGCCCCGGGCGATTGGGACGAGCGCGCGGTCTATGCCCATGTGACGACGAATGAGACCATTGCCGGGACGGCCCTGCCGGAGGACTTCCCCCAGCCGCCGGTGCCCCTCTGCGCGGATATGAGCAGCGATATTCTCTCTGCCCCGCGCGACTACCGCCGTTATGCCCTCTTCTACGCCGGCGCGCAGAAGAACCTCGGCGTGGCGGGGCTGGCCGTGGTGGTGGCCGAGAAGGAGTTTCTCTCGCACGCGCGGCGGAACCTGCCGGCCTGCTTCTGCTACCTGGAGCACGCGCGCGCCGAGGGGCTCTACCACACGCCCAACACCTTCGCCATTGATGCCCTCTTTCACACCACCGAGTGGCTACGCGCCCAGGGGCTCGAAACCCTCTTTGCGCGCAATGAACGCAAGGCCGCCAAGCTCTATGCCGAGCTCGATCGTTCGGGCTTCTGGCGGCCGCTCGCGCCCAAGGCCGAGCGCTCGCGCACCAACATCACCTTCCGCCTGCCCACCGCCGCGCTCGAAGCCGAGTTTTTGGCCAAGGCCGAGGAGGCCGGGTTGGTGGCACTCAAGGGCCATCGCGCCCTGGGCGGCGTGCGCGCCTCGCTCTACAATGCTTTCCCGGAGGCCGGCGTTGAAGCCCTGGTGGACTTCATGCGCGGCTTTGAACAAACCCACGGATAACCCCAAAAAGGACCCCTGTTATGGCTATTGAAACCGAAATCTTCACCGACGGCGTCTACCAGGTGCACATGCTCGAGCAGACCATTCGCATGGACTTTATGCGTCTGCAGCCGAGCCCCGAGAACAAGACGCCCGTGCCCAAACCCTTCGAGCGTCTGATCCTCACCCCGCAGGCCTTCCTGCGCACCTACGAGGCGATGGGGCAGATTGTCCAGAAGATGGAAGAGATGGGCCTTATCCGCCGCGGCAAGCCCGGTGACGCGCCTGAGGCGAAGTAAGCCCATGGCCGAATTGAAGTTCTACGGCACGCGTTCGACCTGGCGCGACGTGGCCGATGCCGCCCGCACAACCATTAATAAAGAGGCCGGCAACGGCGAGCCCGCCTCCGCCTGGAAGAAGCGCATTCTCCTGGCCGAGCACTCGCCCATCCGTCAACTGGTCTTCCGCTGGAAGTGGGTGGGGCTTAAGAGCTGGGTCAGCGTCCACCTGGTGCGCCACAAGTTCGGCATCGATCACTTTGTCAGCACCCAGCGCAGCGACCGCACCGGCGTGGACCGTAATGCCGCCCGGCAGGATGCGCCCGTCACCCACGAGTGTATCGCCAACGCCCAGGCCATTATGAACATTTCGCGCAAGCGCCTCTGCAACCAAGCGTCGCCCGAGACGCGCGAGGCGTGGAAGCAGCTCATCGCGGCGATTGCCGTGGAGAACCCCGAGCTCGCCGCCTGCTGCGTGCCCGAATGCGTCTACCGCGGCTTCTGCCCGGAGTTCAAGTGCTGCGGCTTTGCCACCGGCCCCCACTTCCAGAAGGCCCTGGAGGCCTATCGCAGCGGGGCCAAAGAGAATTGATATTGGAAAGGAAAGAACCCGATGTTAAGAGCCTGTGATCTCAAGCGCGGCGGCTTTGTGGAACTCAATGGCGTGCCGCACCAGCTCGATAGTTTGCAAGTGACCAACCCCAGCGCCCGCGGCGCGGCCACCCTCTACCACTTCCGCTTCCGGAACCTGGTCACCAAGCAGAAGCTCGACCAGACCGTGAAGGGCGACGACCTCTACAAGGAGGCCGACTTTGAGGTCCGCCCCACCCAGTTCCTCTACGAGAACCAGGGCATCTACACCTTCATGGACCAGGAAACCTACGAGCAGTTCGACCTGAACAAGGCCGACGTCGAGGCCCTCCTCCCCTACCTCCTGCCTGAGATGGAGGACCTCAAGGCCCTCATCAGCGATGGCAAGGTCCTCACCGTCGAGCCTCCGCAGAAGGTCACCCTCACCGTCACCGAGTGCGAGCCGGTGATGAAGGGCGCCTCGGCCACCGGCCGCGGCAAGCCGGCCACCTGCGAAACCGGGTTGACCGTCGTGGTGCCTGAGTACATCACGATGGGCGAGCGGATTATCGTCGAGACCGCGACCGGCGAGTTCGTCGGCCGCGCCCAGTAAGGAGATAGGTTATGGCTGATTGCAACGGCAACTGCGCCAGCTGCGCGAGCAAGGGCGGCTGCTCCGCCCCGAAGGAAGACCCCGTCAAGCCCACCCTGGCCAAGATCAAGCACGTGCTGGTGGTGCTCTCGGGCAAGGGCGGCGTGGGCAAGAGCACCGTAGCGGCCAACCTCGCGCTGGGGTTGAAGTTGCGCGGCAAGCAGGTGGGGCTGCTGGATGTCGACGTTCACGGTCCGAGCATTCCCAAGATTCTCGGGTTGCAGGGCGAGCGGGCGATGAGCGATGGCGAAAAGCTCCTCCCGGCCGAGACGCCCGAGGGGCTCAAGGTGATGTCCACCGCCCTCATCCTCGAGAAGCCCGATGAGCCCATCGTCTGGCGCGGCCCGCTGAAGGCCGGCGTCATCAAGCAGTTCCTCGGCGAAGTGCGCTGGGACGAGCTCGACTACCTCATCGTTGACTGCCCGCCCGGCACCGGCGATGAGCCGCTGAGCATCTGCCAGCTCATCCCCAACGCCGATGGCGCCATCCTCGTCACCACGCCCCAGCAGGTCGCCACGCTCGACGTCAGCAAGTCCATCACCTTCTGCAACCAGATTGGGATGCGCATCGTTGGCCTCATCGAGAACATGAGCGGCTTCACCTGCCCCTGCTGCGGCACCTTTACGCCCATCTTCAAGACCGGCGGCGGCGAGGCCCTGGCCAAGGAGTACGGCCTGCCCTTCCTCGGCAAGCTCCCCATCGCCACCGAGATCGGCGCGAGCGGCGATGAAGGCCGCCCCTTCGTGGTCTCCCACCCCGAGAGCCCCGCCGCCAAGGCCTTTATGGCCGTGGTCGACGAAGTGCTCTCCATCGGTTGAGGCCCCGATGAGCGCCAAGGTCGTGTTCGTTGCGTGTGCGCTGGGCTTTGCCGCAGCGCTCGGGGCGGTGGGGCCGCTAAGCGGCATCCAGCCGCGCCTCGTTCAGGTGCCCGCTGCCGCGGGCGAGCCGGTTGCCGAGAGCTACGCCATCGTCGCCTCCCGCGCGGTGGCGGAGGATCCGGTCTGGCGCGAAGCAACGGTGGAGGTGCTGCGCAAGCGCTATCCGCACGCGCAGCTCTACACCTGGGAGAAATCCGTGGAGGAGGTGCGCGCGGCCCTGGGCCGGCAGTTGCCCGCCTTCACCGCCTTTGTGGTCAAGCCCGAGGAAGCCGGCGTGCAGCTCACCATTGCCCTGCACACCCTCTGCCGCACGCTCGATGACGACCCCTACCCCGACACCTTCTGGGGCGTCATCACCGGCTACGACCCCGAGGCCGCGCGCCTTCTGGCTGAAGCTGAGCCCATCGCCATCGAGCGCGCCCTCGACTGCGCCGGCTGCGACCTCACCCCCTTCGCGGAAGCCTGGCGCTACTCCGAGGATCACCGCGGCACGATGAAGCACTGGAAGCGCGGCCAAACGCCCGAGCCCGAGAGCCTCCCGTGCAACACCGACAACACCCGCGGCGTCCTCGAACGCCTCCAGCGCGACAAGGTGCAATTCCTCACCACCTCCGGCCACGCCACCCAGCACGATTGGCAGATGGGCTACTGCGGGCCCAATATGGCAATGGTCCACAAGGAAGGCCGCCTGGTAGCCATCGACACGCAAAAGACCGGCTACTTCGCCTCCAACCCCGAGCCGAAGGTCTACTTCGCCACCGGCAACTGCCTGATTGGCGACGTGGACCAAACCGACTGCATGGCCCTGGCCTGGATGCGCGATGGGGGCGTGCGCCAGTTTATGGGCTACACCGTGACCACCTGGTTCGGCGCGCAAGGCTGGGGCACCCAGGGCACCTTTGTTGGTAAGCCCGGGCTCTACACCGCCTGCGAAGCCTTCCACTTCACCAACACCGGCATCGTCCACTGGCTTGAGGGGCAGCCCATCGCCGACCTGCGCGCCTTCCGTCTGCGCGAGATCCGCCAGTTCAATCAACCGATGACCCCGGGCATCCAGGCCTACGCCATGGCCCAGTTCAAAGCCGGCAAAAGCGAAGACGAAGTCCGCGAGCTCGTCAAGAACCTCTCGGGCAACTTGCACGACCGCGACACCGTCTGCTTCTACGGCAACCCGGCCCTCGACGCGCGCATTGCCGGCGGCCCCTACACCCTCCTGCCCCCGCGCTATGATGCCCAAAGCCAGGTCCTCACCCTGAGCCTCCAAGTAGCCGAAGGCGCCACCGATGGGCCCCTCTGGCTGCGCCTCCCCGGCTCGTGGACCTATGGCACCGAGGCTGCCCCCACCTTGGGCAAGACGCTCCTGGCCACTGGCGAAGCCGACCTCGCCCTCGACAACCTCCTGCGTTTCCCCAACGCCCGCCTCTCGCTGGCTGCCGGGCAGACCCTCGAGATCTGCCTCCTCAACGCCCAGCGCAAAGGAACCCCGTGATGGACGCCGCCCTTGAACTCCTGCGCAGCCTAATGCAGCGCGGCGGCCCGGTGATGTGGCCGATTGCGCTCTGCTCGCTCCTTACCCTCTTTATCACCCTGCGTAAGACCCTCCAGTGGCTCTTCTACCTCCTGGAACTTCGCCTCGGCGCGCGAGCTTGGCGTGAAGCCTTGGCCGACCTGGCCGACCCCCAGGCCCGCAAGAAGCTCGCCCCCCGCCTTAAGGGCGTAAACACCCCCACCATCAAGCTCCTGCGCCGGGCACTCGAAGCGTCCACACTTCCCTTCGCCGAGGCCCTCCAAGCCGAGGCCTTGCGCGAAGTCCGCCGCCTGGGTCGCGGCCTGGGCGTACTCGATACCATCGTCACCTTGGCCCCGATGCTCGGCATCCTGGGCACCGTCACTGGCATTATCGCCTCCTTCAACCTGATGGGCCAGAGCGGGGTCGACGACCCCACGGGCATTGCCGCAGGCATTGCCGAGGCACTCATTACCACCGCCGCCGGGCTGGTTGTCTCCATCGCCGCGCTCCTCCCCCTCAACCTCGGCCGTGCCTGCCACAACGCCCTCACCCTGCGCCTGCAGGAGGTGATGACCGCCGCCGAACACGCCGAGCGCGCCCAATGAAGCTCCTGCCCAGCGAGCCGCCCAAAGCCCGCGTCGAGATGACGCCGATTATGGACGTCATCTTCCTGCTCTTGGTCTTCTTCATCTACGCCTTTATGACGATGACCGTCCAGCGCGGCCTGCGCGTGGAGCTCCCCCGCGCCGACGGTGCCCCCCAACGCGGCCAATCCATCCAACTCGTCCTCACCCCGGCCGACGAGATCCTCCTCGATGGCCGTACCCCAATGGCCCTGACTTCGGCCGTCGATGCCGCCGTCCTGCGCCACCGCACCACGGCCGCGCCAGTCGTTATCCGCGCCGATCGCAAGGCCCACGCCGGCCCGGCCCTTGAATTGATGGCCGCGCTGCGCGCCCAAGGCGTCACCCAGGTCACCTACCAGGTGGACAAGGCGGCCCGATGACCTTCTGCGCGGCAGGGCGAAGCCTCGGGGCCAACAGCCTGGCGTTGGCGCTGGCGCTCGCGCTCCATCTTGCCCTCCTCGCTTGGGCGGCCCACCGCCTTCTCGCGCCGCTTCCGGCCCGCCCCAGCCCCACCCTCTTGGTCGATTCCCTGGAGCTCACCCTCGCCGAGGTCGAGAGCGAGACGCCTATCACCGAGGCCGCCGAGCAGCAACTTCCCCTCCCCACCCCAGCGCCCCAACCCGAAGCGGCCCCCTACCTCTTCGATGCCGCCGGGGCCATCTCCCTCCCCGAGCCGCCCCCGCCCCTCGCCTCTCCCCACCCCAAAAGTCCCGGCCTCCTTATCCCCGAACTCGCCGCCCTCCCCAATCGCCCCTTGCGCGATAATCCCCTCCCCGAAATCACCCTCCCCCCGGCCCAACCGGCCCCCAAGCGGGAGCGCACGCCCCGCCAGGCCGCCGGCGCCACCGCCCGCCTCGACTCCCCCAAGCTCGTCACCGACCTCTCCCGCCTCGTCAAGGCCTATCCCCCCGATGCCCGCCGCAACGGCTGGGAAGGCACCGTCATCCTCTCGCTCGACATCGCTGCCGATGGCTCCCTCCGCGCCGCCGAAATCCACCAGAGCAGCGGCCACGCCAGCCTCGACCGTGCCGCCCTCAAGATGATTCGCTCAGCCCGCTTCGCCGGCGGCCCCGGCCACCTTCTCCAACCCATCGAGTACAAACTCAAATGACCCCCATCCTCTCCGTCCGCGATCTCGTCATCGACTACCCCCGCCCCGGCAAGCCCCCCTTCCGCGCCGTCGACCGCATCTCCTTCGAGGTCCGCGAGCAGGCCTTCTTCGGCATCGTCGGCGAAAGCGGCTGCGGCAAAAGCACCACCGCCAAGGCCCTCTGCGGCCTCCAGCCCATCACCTCCGGCTCCATCGCCTTTGCCCCGATGCCCCGTGGCGCGGTCCAGATGATCTTCCAAGATGCCGTCGGCTCCCTCAACCCTCGCCTCACCATCGGCCAGACCCTCGCCGAGGTCCTCACCGTCCACCGACTCTGCCCCAAGGCCGAGCGCGAGGCGCGCGTGCGCACCCTCCTCGACGAAGTGGGCCTCCCGGCCGAAGTCGCCCTTGCCTACCCCCGCGAGCTCTCCGGCGGCCAGTGCCAACGCATCTCCATCGCCCGCGCCCTGGCGATGAACCCCCGCGTCCTGATCGCCGATGAGCCCGTCTCAGCCCTCGACGTCTCCGTCCAGGCTCGCGTCCTCAACCTCCTGGCCGACCTCCGCGCCAAGCGCCGCCTCACCATCCTCCTCATCTCGCACGACCTCGCCGTCGTCCGCACCGTCTGCGAAGAGCTCATCGTGATGAACGCCGGGCAGATCGTCGAACGCGGCCCCGCCCGCGACCTCTTCGCCCACCCCCAGCACCCCTACACCCAAAAGCTCCTCGCCGCCGTCCCCGACATCTCCGCGGCCCTCGCCTAAGGGCTCCACTCCTCTCGCGAGCGTGACGCGTGTCTCACGCACCATCGGGCCACCTCACCATCCACGCGCCACAGGCGTAAGTTGCACGAGGCGCTATTTCGCCTTGCGCGCACGGCAACTTCGCCTCGGCGCCAACAGAATAATTATCCCCGCGGGGATAATTCAATTAAGCCCATGGAGATAATTATTTCCCTCGCCCCTGGGTCAAGTTAATCTAGCGCGAGTGGACAATCCAATTCCCTGGCAACTCGGTCAGCCATACTGCCTATTCACCGCGCAAGGATGTGCACCTTATGCTATACTGCGCGCACGGAGGAACCTATGGCACGCATTGAGACGATGAGTTATGACTT
>JBJEVY010000096.1:0-52286 GCA_051884775.1 Candidatus Spyradenecus sp.
GACCAAGCATACAGATTTACTCCAAATTATGGCCGCAGTATAGCGCAAAGAGGAGTTTGAGGCAACTTGAACCACATTTGAGCGCAACATCGCTTCCCTCAAAAACCGAATGCGCACACGCTTTGACGCAAACGCCCTAAACTTCACCTCTCTAAACCCTTATGCACTCATCGCAAAAGGCATCGGCCTCGCCGTCGCCGCCCACTTCGCCCGCGGATAAACCGGCAGGTCTCTTCGCCCCTAAGCCTGAGGGCCGGCGACTTTGAGCGCCTCGAAGAGGTCCCCCAAAGTCGCCGGGCCATTGGCCGCTACTCAAGGAGTTTGAGCAGCTGGCTGACCAGGCATTTGAGTGCCTTGAGCAGCGCGGCAACAAGCGTGTTATCCATAGCATCACCTCCTTTCTTGGGATGAGTCGACAGTGGACAGTCGTCAGTCGTCAGGACGCGCTGCGCGCGACGGAGAAAATGTGGTCTGAGAACGAGAACTTCACCTTCTCTGACCAACAGGCACATCCGTCGCACGCAGTGCGTAGCTAACCGCTAACGGCTAACAGCTAACGACTAAGCGCTGCGCGCTTACGCGGTCACCAGGGGCTTGGAGAAGTCGACCTGGCGGAGGGTGTTGGTGCCCTGGCGCGTGCGGAAGTAGAGGTGCAGTTCCTCGCCGGGGGTCTCGAAGACCAGCGTGGTGCGCAGGGCTGCACAGGTGGGATCCTGAACGCTCTCAATGCCCTCGCAGCGGACCTCACTCATACCATTATCGAGGAAGAAGCCCTCGTCTTCGGCATCCTTGTTCCAGGTCAGGTTACTGCCCATCACGAAGAAGGACCCTTCACTGGAAATGACCCCATCGCGCACGGTCGTCAGGTCCACCACGCGCTCGAGCTTGGGCAGCGGCATCCCCGTGGCCGTGCGGATAACGGCGGAGTTGGAGGCCGCAATGCGCAGGCGCGTGCCGACAGTGGCGTTGACCACCAGCGCATTCTCGGCCGCGTTCCAAGGCGCGTCAATCGAGGCGAAAGTGCCGCGCACAGCCGGGGCAAAGCGCACCAGCCCATTGATGTTAATCGCGCGCCCCTCGGCAGCCAGCTGCCCGATGAGTTCGGCGAACTCACCAAGCACCAGCTGAATGGTCGAGCGCTTGACCGCGCAGCCGGCCTCGACCATCCGCTTGGCCACCGCTGCGGTATTGTAGGTTTCCTTGACCTCCACCACGCCCGTGTAGACCGGCTTACCGGCCACCTTGCTCGCGGCAGCATTCTCGATCACATGGTAGTTCACGCTCTCGAGGTTCTCATTGTTCTGAATCATCACATCTGCCATAGTTGGCTCCTTTCTGTGTGTTGTGTGTGTTGTCGTTTCGCTCCGCGCGCACCCGCGCGCTTCGCTTCACGTTAGTCGACAGTCGACAGTCGTCAGGACGCGCTTCGCGCGACGGGCAAACGTTTGGCCAGAGAATGCGAACCTCACGGCTCCTAGCGCTTGCCTCTCCATCGCGGCTCGCCGCGCACTGTCGACTGTCTACTGTCCCCTGTCGACTCTCTTACCTCGCCAACAGGGCGAGATACTTTTCCAGTTGCGGGCGGTGGGCCTTACGGTCCGAACGGACATAGGCGCGCACCACCACATCCCTGGGCAAGCCGGTCTTAGGCGAAAGCTCCGCAAAGCAGACCCCCGGGTCGGCGGCGGTCTTCAGGCGAGAGAGTTGCCGCTGCAACCGCTCCACCTTGGCCTGAGCCCTCACCCGCGCCGTGGTCTCCTTCGAGAGCGTCCGCAGCGCAATTTCCAAAAGCGTTTCGTGTGTCATCATTGTTCCTTTCATTGGTTCGGGTTAGGATTTAGTCGACAGTCGTCAGTCGTCAGGACGCACTGCGCGCGACGGGCAAGCCATTGGCCAGTGAAGGTGAAGCACACGGCTTCGAACGCTTGCCTCTCCGTCGCGGTTTACCGCGCACTGTCGACTGTCGACTGTCGACTGTCAACTGTCGACTTCGCTGTGTGCCAACACCATCCCCAAAAAAGAGTTCACCAAGAGTTAGAGATTTTCGGGGACAAAATGGAACAAACTTTTCCACTTTTTCGTTCGCCTTCTCAGGTTCATTCACTTCTAATTAATGCGCTCTCTCCAAAAACTGGCGCAACTTTTTTGAGGATTGATGTTTTTTCTGCCGTTAATGCCCTTTGCTTGGGTCCGGGCAAGCAGTCTCTTAGCCCCGTTTAGGAGGGAGGGAAAGCAGGGCCGCGAGCAACAGCGAAGCGGCAGAGAGCGTTCTTCCTTTAACTAGTCCCCTCTCTACTAGAGGGAACTAGTTAGGAAGCCCGCCCTACAACGGGGATTTAGAGACCGCTTGAGGCCAGTAAAATCAAGGGTTTCGCAGTTTTGAGAAGGTTGATTTTGCGCCTTTGGTTTGCCGCCTTGGAAAACTTTGGGAATGAATAACTTATTTCAATTTAGGCCCGCTTTTCAAGGCCGTTTGTAAATGAACCGTAAATCATCGATTGGCAAAGGCCAGGGGCGCGCGGCAAGCCGCGCGTGAGTCGCCAGTCGTCAGTCGACAGTCGACAGTCGACAGTGGACAGTGCGCGGCAAGCCGCGACGGAGAGGCAGTGTTAGAAGCCGTGAGGTTCGCAGTCTCTGGCCAATGGCTTGCCCGTCGCATCAGCGTCCTGTCGACTGTCGACTGACGACTGTTCACTGATGACAGCTGCCTCCATTTCGGAAAAATGTGCAAAAAGTCCCCGGAATATTGGAGAAAAAGTGGCGAAAACAGGTCTTAAAAACCGGAAAAATGTGCTACACTGTCTCCAAAACCCGAGGAAAAGGAGACGGAATGGAACGAACAGCCTTTCACGCATTGCAGGAATGGAAAGCGCAGCCTAATCGTAAGCCGTTGGTCTTGAAGGGCGCACGGCAAGTGGGGAAGACCTGGCTGATGAAGACCTTTGGTCAGCGGTGCTATGCTGACACAGCCTATTTCAACTTCGATGAGGACCGCGCCTTGGGACCGCTCTTTGAGGCGAATAAGGAGCCTCATCGCATCATTGAATTGCTCTCTCTGATTGCGGGCCGAAAGATTGTGCCGGGGGAGACGCTCGTTGTCTTTGATGAAATCCAGGAGTGCCCGGATGCGCTCAATGCCTTGAAGTATTTCAAGGAACGAGCGAACGACTATCACATCGTTGCGGCGGGGAGCCTACTTGGCACCTTGCTTGCGCAGCCTAAATCTTATCCTGTCGGAATGGTCAATCTGCTCGACCTCGCACCGTTGACCTTTGATGAGTTCCTTGCGGCAACGAACCCGATGCTCTTTGACTATTTTAAGGCCATCACGCTAGGGCAGACGATCGAGGAGATCTTCCACGAGCGACTGTTGGAGGCGTACCACTTCTATCTCATCATTGGCGGAATGCCCGAATGCGTTGCCTCGTGGACGCAAGAACGCGACCCTGCGCGTGTCAGGCAGATTCAGCGGGAGTTGCTTGAGGTCTACGAGAACGACTTCTCCAAACATAACGGGCGCGTGAACAGTGCGCGGTTGCTGATGGTCTTTCGCAGCATTGTCTCCCAATTGGCCAAGCCGAACGAGAAGTTTATGTATGGCGTGGTGCGAGAGGGGGCACGGGCGCGCGACTTTGAAGAGGCCATCGAGTGGCTTGTCTCTGCGGGCCTTCTTTTGCGGGTCCATAACGTTTCCAAGGCCGAACACCCGCTGGCGGCCTTTGAGCGCCTCGACCAATTCAAGCTCTTTCTCTTTGATACTGGGCTGCTCAAGCAGATGGCGGGGCTGGACAATCAAGCCATTCTCACCAAAACCGATTATCAATTCAAGGGTGCCCTCACCGAGAACTACGTCCTCCAACAACTGCAAGGGCAATTCAGCGATAGACCGCGTTATTTCTCGACCAAATCCAGTGAGATTGACCTGTTGCTCCCGCTCGGAACAGACATTATTCCCGTTGAAATCAAAGGTGGCGCAGACCGTTCGACCCCCTCCTTCAAGCGCTACATCGCCGAACGCGCGAGCCGTGTGGCACTCCGCTTTTCCACCCGAGGCTACCGCACAGACGGCCTCATCACCAACCTTCCCCTCTATCTCGCCAGTAAAACCGCCGCTCTACTCGCATAACATTGCCCCCCCTTCGCCTCTCCGTCGCGGCTTGCCGCGCGTGAGTCGTCAGTAGACAGTAGACAGTCGTCAGTCGTCAGGACGCGCTTCGCGCGACGGGCAAACGTTTGGCCAGAGAATGCGAACCTCACGGCTTCTAACACTTGCCTCTCCGTCGCGGCCCGCCGCGTACTGTCGACTGTTAGCGGCGAAGGCCGCGAACGGCTCCCAGCCAGAGGGCGCAGAGGAGGGCAGCGGCGGCGGCACCGCAGGCGTTGGCGGCCATATCGGCCACATCAAAGCCTCTCCGGCCCAGGCCGAGGGCCGTCTCGGCCAACTGCGCAAACTCCATCAGCACGCCCCAGCCGGTGGCCATCAGCCACGCCTTGAGGGGGGTTGGCCAACTGGCGGGCCGATGGCGCATGGCTAGCCATAGCGCCCCGCAGACGGCAAAGTACATTGCCGCGTGGACCTGTTTATCCATTGCAATGCCCGTGGCGCGGTAGATGCGCACCAGGAGATGGAGCACCTCGTGCTGGCGCATTCCATCGCTGTCGGCCAGGGAGAGGTAGGTGACCGCCGCAAGGATGAGCCCGGCAAAGCCTCGGCGCAACCACAGACCGTGCTCGGCCAAAAGCCTACGCATCACGCCCCCAGTCGCCGCGCGCAAAGGCCTCCAACGCGGCCCTGAGCAGGGCCACGCGCGTCTCCGCGCTCCCGGCCACATACCCGGCCACATAGCAGCCCTGCCCCGGCAAGAGCCCCGACCACGCGCTCGCGCCATCGGTGACAATTACCGGCACGCCCCGCGTCAATGCCTCGGCCACCACCACCCCAAAGTTCTCCGAAAGCGTCGGCAGACAGAGCACATCCGCCCAGGCAAAGGCCGCCTCCTTCGCTGCGCCAAAGGCGTTCGCCTCCTGCCGCAGTTCCACCGCCCGCCCGGACGCGCGCACCTGTGCCACCGCCGCCTCCAGGTAGGCCACGCCCTTGAGCGGATGGGCCCGCCCCAGGTAGAGCACGCGCAAGCCAGCCCTTTGCGGCCGCCGGCAAACCGTTTGCAGCGGGAAGAAGTCCGCCACATTCAGTCGCTCGAAGGGCCCCTGCAGCCCCCACGCGCGGCACCAGGCCTCCTCCCACGCGCCGGTCACGACCACCCGCGCACTGCGCCGGAACCAAAAGCGCTCGATGGGCGCAACCAACCGTTTGGCCCACGGACTCTGCCGCCGCAGGTAAATCGGGCTCAGACTCCCGTGCACCATCCGCACCAAGGCGCACCCGGCCCGCACCGCCGCCCGGCAACAACGCCATTCCCCCGGCAACCACATCCCGTGGACCCACACCTCGTCGAAGGCCCCTGGCGCAATCGCCCGGCCCTGCGCGAGCGTGCGCACCTCCCCGCCGTCGCGCCCGGCCAGCAGCCGCGCCACCTGGTAGACCCCGTTGGCCTCGTTCGCCGCCGGCACGATGTGCAGCCGCCTCATAGCGTCTCCCCCACCTTCGGCCAGGCCATCAAGAGCCGCCCGACGTTCTCCGCCAGGCTCATCCCCTCGTAGAAGAGGTTCCGCGCGGAGCCCGCCTCGCCCACCGTCAGCCCCGGACGCGTGTAGTGCGGCACCAACCCCCGCGACCGCAGAGCCGCATCCAGCTCCGCCGTGCCGCGCCCAAAGGGATAGGCAAAGGCCCTGGGCGCATACCCGCACCAAGCCGTCAGCACCGCCTGGGCGCGGTCCACCTCCGCCAACACCTCGGCCAGCGGACGGTGCGGGCAGCTCACGTGGCTCCAGGTGTGGTTACCCACCGTCACGAGCGGATGGCGCGCCAAGGCGCAGACCTCCTCGCGCGTGAGCAGGTGCCGCGCCCGGTCGATGCCCCAGGCCTCCAACTGCATGTAGCGCGCCGTCTCGTCCAGCCCATAGAGCGCCTGACGCTGGGGCACGGTGGTGCCATCGGTCCACACCCGCCCGCGCAAGGTCTGCCCCGGCGCGATGAAGAGCGTCGCCGGCTTCTCAAAGGCCTCCAACACGCGCACCGTCTCGGCAAAGGGCCGCCAGCCGTCGTCAAAGGTCAAATCCACCTGCGCCAAGACCCCCGCGCGCTGAAACCACGCCAAAATCGCCTCCACCTCCCCCGCCTCGGCCGCGTGAAAAGCCACCGGCAGCCGCGCGCGACCGCTCCGCAGCGCCTCCAACGTCCGCCCCCGCCCCCAACGATACCCCTGCGCCACCAGCCGCCCAATCTCCCGCCGACAAATCATCCCCGCCCCCTCTCTGCCAGCCAGGCCTCGACCATCGCGCGGATGGGCCCATTGCGCTCGGTCACCACCGCTTCGATGGCCAGCGCCGGGGGCAGTTGCGCCAGAACGCGCCGCTCGACCCCCTTCTGCGCCACGCGGCAACTGAAGACCAACTCCTCCACGCGCCCGGCACGCCACGCCACAAAGCCGACGATGCCGTAGTCCCCATACTTGTCGTGCACGTGCACCGCGCGGCACTCGGCGCACGCGAGCAACTGCGCGAAGGCCTCCTGGGAGTAGCGACGGGCCGTCAAGGTCAGTTGATTGCACCGCTGAACCAACTCCCGGCACCGCTCCACGCGCTCGCCCTCGACCGGCAGCAACGCCACCTGCAATTCGCTCTGGGCGAGGAAGGCCTGCGCGTCTCCGGCGAAGTCGTGCTCGGCCACCTGCCGGCGCGCCATCTCCTCGCGATAGCGCTGCCGCCGCTGAGCGCTCTGGGCACTCACTTCCGGCGAAAACTCCGGCCGCGCCAGGAGCCCGGCCACCGCGCTCTCGTCCAAGGTCAACACCTCGGGCACTTCGCGCTGCACCTCGCGGCGGTTCTCCGGCCGGTCATCGACAAAGGCAATGGCATCCAGGCCGATATTCATCTCCTGCGCCAGGCGGCGAAGCAAAAGACTCTTCGGCCCCCAAGCAATCTGCGGGAAGACAAAGAGCTCCTCCAGCCCCAATTGCTTGAGCTTGGCGAGCGCCTCGGCGGCCTCGTTCTTGCTGCAAATCGAGCTGACAATCCCGCGCGCATCCAGCGCCCGGATGGCCGCCACCACCTCCGGCTTGACGGCCACCGCCTCGCCCTCGCTCAAGGTCCCCTCCCACAGCACGCCATCCAAGTCCCACGCCACGCACTTGATCTGCCGAACCGGCTCATCGGTCAGCTCCAGCCGCTCAAAGACCACCGCCTCGGGCGTGGCCTCGTAGGCAAACAGCCGAATCAGCGAGAGTTCCTCCAAGGGCGGCAACCGCATCGCCACCTCCAAGGGCTCCCCTGCGCGCAAATGAAGTTCCCGGCGCAACACCTCGCTGCCATCGGGCCGCGCCACACTGGCCACCAACCGGCACGCGGCCGCACTCCGGCAGCGGATGTGCCACACCGTCGGTGCGTGCCGATACCAGGCCGCCAACCGCCCCAACCGCCACCGCAGGCTCCGCCAACGGCGGTAGAGCCACACGCAGCCCAAGCGCTCGGGAACTGTGCGGTCGAGCCACGCAAATGCCGCCGCCATCCGCGCCCCGGCCACGCCTCCGTGCCACAGCAGCTCCAGCTTCCCCCAGTCCAAAAAGCGAATGACCCGCGCCCCGCCCTGCCACGCAATCCCCCGCGCAAACCGCCGGCAGCGGCCCGTCGGCGCCGGGAGAAACTTCTGGCAGGTGCGGAAGCACGCCGGCTCGCCGCACTCCACGCAATGCTCCTCCCAGGGGTCGATTACCTGCATGCCATCTCCAACACGCGCTCGACCCACCGGGCAACCGCGTAAGGCTTCATCGCTGCGCGGGCGCGGAGGCTTTCGGCGGCACGTTCGGCGGGGGTGAGGCGGTCAATGGCCACGAGCGCCTCGGTGAGACCGCGCACATCGTTCGGGCGAATGAGGCGCGTGGGGGCGGCATCAGCCGTCAGGCCGCAGACGCGCGAGAGGATGGTGCAGAGCCCGGCGCACATCGCCTCGGCCGCGCACACCCCCCACGGTTCCCAGCGGCTCGGCAGCACCAGGCAAGCGGCTTGCCCCATTACGCGGGGCATCTCCTGCGGCGGCACAAAACCGCGCAACCGCACCCCCGGGCGCTCCGGCACCGTCAGCGGCCCCACCCCAACAATCTCCAACGGCCACGGATCGGCCACCCCCTGGCGGTAGCGCGCGTAGGCCGCCAGGAGCGTGTCGAGCCCCTTGTCCTCAACCAGCCGCCCGACGAAGAGGAAGCCGCGCGCGGCCGGCGAGACGGTATGGAAGCGCTCCCAGCCGCTAGTGTTCGAGCCCAACACCAACCGCCCCCCAAAGCCCAGCCAGCGCCCATACTTCGCCGCGCTGCGCCCCGGCACAAAGGCTCCGTCAAAGTGGCGCAAGTGCGGCCAGAGCGCGACCCTCGCCGCAATCTTCCGCAGCCGCCACTCCCAGGGCATATCAAAGGCAATCACCTTCTTACCACTCAACGGCAACCGCCCCACCAAGCGGCTCAGCGGCGTCCGCCAACCGCAGACCAAGGTCAACTCCGGCGCGAAGGCGCGCAGTTCCTCAAGCGCCCGAGGGAAGTCCGCCGGCTCCAGCCGCTGCCAATCGAGCCCCGCCAGGTCCGAACCATCAAAGTGCTGCTCGTAGTGGCTCGGCTCGAGCCAAATCTTCACCGTCGCGCGCTCGGCCAACGCCCGCCAACACGCCCCCATATACCCGGTAAAGCCCGGCCAAACGATGGCCACACGCGGTAATCGCGCGTGGCTATCCTCGCCCGTTTCCCTCTGCCGGTTGCAACATCCACTCATAACGCCCCTATCATAACATAACCCTGCAAAACCCAACAGCGCGACTTTAAGGCGTATTTTTGAACGCATGCGAGATTCGGTCGTTTACGGTATGCGATGGGAACAAATCCAAGCGAGGAGGGCCTCGCAATCCATCTTGCCTGCGGCGATGGAGAGTCCGATGGTCACGACTTCTTCGGGCGTATAGTCCAAGTGAATGCCGTTGACTTCCAAGAAGGTGAGCATCACATAGACCCCAATGCGCTTGTTGCCATCGAGAAAGGCGTGGTTGGAGATAAGTGCGTAGCCCAAGCGGGCGGCCTTTGCCTCCTTGGTTGGGTAGAGGTCTTGTCCGTCAAAGATGGCAAAGGCGCTTTCAATGGCCGATTCCAGCAACGCCTGATCGCGCAAGCCAACGTCGCCGCCAGTCTCCTGGGCAATCAGTTGGTGGAGCAGGAGGATTTTCTCTTTAGTGAACTTAATCATTTGGCCAACTCGATGAGGGCAGGCTTGCATTTGGCCATCACGCGCTTAGCGGCAAGGTCGATCTTCTCATCATCAGTCAACTCGAAATAGTCGCCATTGTGGATATCGAGAACCACATACTTGGCTGATTATTCTTGAAGATGACCGCCTTGCCGTAGCGATCGACCAACCGTGCGACCGCCGAGAAGTTCTGATTGGCCGCCGTCATACTCACGATTTCTTTCGTGTCCAGTTTCATAAAACCTCCTTCTGTGCACATTATAGGCGATATTCAACCTAGAACGCAACCCTTTTACATCCATCGGTCGTAGTGAATCGTCGGCCACATAATTGCACAGTGTTTATCCTCCTGCGCAATTCGGGTGACGTTATCTATGAGACGATCGGCCTACGCTTTGCGCTGTTGGCGGTCGAGGTGGTGGAGGAGGGCGGTGAGGAGGAGGGCGACGGTGGCGGTGTGGAAGAGGGGAGCGTAGGCGTTGCCGAGGAGGTGGGGGATGCCTTGGGTGAGGAGGGCGGCGAGGGCATCGAAGGGGGCGCGGAAGCCTTCCATGCAGAGATAGGCAAGGAGGGCGTGGCGGCCGTAGAGCGTCAGGAGCCCCCAGCCGCGGCGGACGCCAAGGAGGTCGGCCACAAAGTAGAGCGCGCCGAGGGCGAGGATGCCCCACCCCATCGCTTGCAGGGTGAAGCTGAGGGTAAAGATGCGCTTGATGGCCGGCTCCCAGAGGCCGAGGAGGAGTCCGCCGCCGAGGCATCCGCCGCCCAGGAGGGCCAAGGCGAGGAGTTTGCGCCAGGGCTCCAGGCGCGGCGAGCGGAGGAGGTCGGTGCAGTGCATTCCGCAGAGGGTCATTGCGCCGAACATCATGGTGGTGAGGCACCAGGAGTAGTCGCCCGAGCTGCTGGGGAAGATCCAGCGCTCCACGCGGATGGCGATGTTGCCGGTGGGCGAGTAGTCGCCCAGGGTGGCCAGCAGCAGGGCATAAACGCCGGCGAGGGTGAGGGTGAGCGCCAGACGCATCCACGCGCGCGGCAGGAGCAAGGCCAGGGCGGCGATGAGGTAGCCAGCGGCAATGGCTTGCAGGGTGTTGGTGTAGAAGGCAACGTGAGCCCAGTTGAGGGAGAGCAGGTTGCCCTGGACGACCATTCCCAGCAACCATAAATAGGCCACGCGCCCGAGGACGTGGCGCCAAAAGCGAAAGCCCGCGCGGCCACCCTCCAACCGCTTGGGCAGGGCGAAGGGAATGGCCGCACCGCACATAAAGATGAACCACGGCATAATGAGGTCCCAGGCGGTCAGGCCCTCCCACGGCACGTGGATCAATTGCCGCTCCAACCAAGCGGGGAGCCCCCAGACGCGGTGGCAGGCCCACAACAGGGGCCCAACAACGGTCAGGAAGAGCATATCCAGCCCGCGCATCAAGTCGAGGGCCAGCAAGCGTTGGGAAGCGGGCGACTCCATGGACTGGGTCTAGAACGCCTTAGAGTTCCCACTCGATAAGGCGCACGCCGAAGGGCTCGAGGGAGATCTCGCGGGCTTCATCGGTGGAGCCAAAGGTCGGCACCGCGACCTGAGGGTCGGAGGTGTAGACCACCTTCTGGCTGCGGATCTTGGAGCCGCAATCGGCCTTGGGCATCTCGAGGAGCGCGTCGGGGGAGACCGTGACGGCCTGGGGCTTGTCGCTCGGGTTACGGAGGATGGCGATGCCTTTCCCCTTGCCGAGGGCGGCATAGCCGTAGATGTTGTAGCTATTGCCGGGGCCCAGAGGGTCGCCCAAGACCCAGTGGACATCGCGCAAGGTCGCCTCGTTGGCGCGCAGCCACTTGATGCCGTCGGCGAGGATGTCCCACCACTGCGGGTGCATCAGCGAGGGGGTGATGTAGTATTCCTGCAACCCGGTGCCACAGGCAACGCCCATCCAGACCTCGTTGGCGAAGGCGCGGGTGGAGGCCGGCGAATTGCTGCGGTCCATGCAGGCAGGCGGCCCCTTCTGGCCCACGATAATGCCGTGCATCATCATCGAGTTGAGCGGGAAGAGCGGGCACGGGGCGGCAAAGCGGTCGTGCACCTTGTTGTCGCGATAGGTGATCCAACGCTCGCGCTGCGGGCCGGGGCCAAGGCCCTCCCAGTCGTTGCCTCCGCGCCAGATGCTGTCGGCCCACATCACCCAGAAGGGCGAAGCCCAGGTGCCGACGGTGGCATTGATGAAGACATCCTGCTTGGCTGCGCGCAACTCCTCAATGAGCTTCACAACGGCCCGGAGGTCGGCCGCGTGGCGGGCACCGGCGCCGGTGGCGTCCGAGCCCGAGCCCATCCGGTCGAACTTAAACATGTTCATATCGTACTGCTTGATCATCGCCACGCAGCGGTCGCGGAAGGCGGCATAGTACTTCGGGCGCGAGAGGCGCATCTGCCCCTCGTTGGGCTCCAGGATGCCCTCCTTCTTGGCATAGCGCACGCGCGCGGCCTGCGAGCCGCCGTAGCCGCCACAGGGGCTCATCCACGCGGAGATGGAGGCGCCATCCTTGTGGGCCTCATCGGCCAGGGCCTTGAAGCCGTTGGGGAAGCCGGGGTGGAAATCCCAGAGCGAATCCCAGTTGTCCCAACCGTCATCCCAGAGGTAGGAATCGATATGCACGCCACGCGCGCCGAGCTCCTTGCGGAAGGCCTTCATCGTGGCCATACACTCGGCCTCGTCCATGCGCTTGGCCCAGGGGGCATCGTTGCGGTTGATGCAGAGGTCATACCACGAGTTGTAGTGCGGGAAGACGCGATAGGGGTGCGCGCGCTCCTCCTCCAAGTAGGCCTGGAAGGCGCGGCGCAACTGGCGCTTCTCCTTGACCGTGCCGTAAACGACCGCGTACGACCACGTCTCGCCCGGGCCGATGCTATCGGCGATCGGAATGATGCCGCGGATAATCTGCTCGCCCGAGAGGGCCGTGCCGCCCAGGGTGACCTCGCCGCGCGTGTTGGGCGTGCGGTTGTTCCCCTCGTAGCCAAAGGTGACGCGCACGGTCTGCTTGCCGGCCGGAACGCCCTTGAGGGTGTAGACATTCTGCGAGGCCTTGCCGCCGGTGAAGCCCGCGTGCTCATCGGTCACCGAAGTGCCCACCAGCTCCACCTTCGCCAGGTCGGTGCGATGGTTGCCGCCGGTATACTTAAAGGTCAACGTCAGGTCTCCCGCCTTCGCCTCCACCGGGAACTCCCAGGTGCCCTTGGCCACATCCTGGGCCGTCCAGGCAAACTTCGCATCGGGCTTTCCCACCGAGAGCTTGGCCATCGGGTGCTCCACGGCCAGATACTCGCAGGTGCCATCGGCCGCCTCGGCCACAATCACCGAGCCATCGGTATTGCCCGAGATCGAGAGCTGCTTCTCCACGGCCACCGGCATCGAGAAGGCCACGATCTGGTCAATCCCAATGGGCGAGCGCGTCACATTCGTCAGGCTCATCACCACGCGCGAATAGTTCAATGCATCATTCGGCACCAATGTAAAGGCATACCGAAGGCCGCACGATTCCTGCGCCTTCGTCTGAACCGCCTTCGCCTGACGCGTCTGACGCTCCGAGCGTTTCGCTGCAGAAGCCTTGCCCGGCAAGGTCGTCCCCACCGTCTCCCAGCTGCCGTGCTGATCCATCACAATCTCGGGGCGGATGACCGTGCCATCTTGCAAGACAATCTCCGTGCCCGGGTCGCCACACCCCACCATCAGCCCGGCCAACGCGGCCAGCCCTGCCAAACCTGTCCAACAACGCATAAACCACTCCTTTATCGGTGAATCAACGGAAGCGAATGCCACTGAGTATACACCATTCCCGACGAAAAAGAAAGCCTCCTGCGGTTACAGGATGCCTTCCGCGCCTACGAATCAGTAAAGTTTACGGCCAAAGACTGCGAACTTGCGCAGGTGCAGGAAGGTCTTCTCCCCTTCACCGGGAATGCAGGTTAGGCGGACGTAGCGGGCCTTGACGGGCGCGAAGGTAAAGCGGTAGCACTCCTTTGCTTCCGTGGCCGAGCCAAGCGGGAACCACGTGGTGCCGTCGGGCGAGGCTTCGAGGGTGAAGGGCACCAGGCGCCCTTGCCAGGTGGCGCGGTTGAGGAGGTAGACGGCGGAAATCTCGGCCATGCCCGGCAGGCGGACCTCTGCCCGAGGCGTGGCTTCCTCGGCGGTGTGGAAGATTTCGGTGGGCTCGAGGCCATCGAGCACATGGCGGTAGGCCTCGGGGTGATCCCAGCCGGAGGTGGTGGAAAGGCGCAGCAGGGCGCGATCGGAGAGGAGCGGAGCCGTGCCCTCCGGCAGGCCCGCGAAGTCGTAGGGCGCGCGCTTTTGGGCAGCGAGCGCATCCAGCAAATCGCAGAGGGCATTGAAGGCTTCAAGGTTATCGGCCTGGGAGGCTTCGCGAATGGCGCCAGCCAGAAACTTCCCGGGCTCCTGCGCGCCAGGCTCGCGGCGGCTCAAGAGCTCCGTGAGCAGGGCCACAAACTGGCGGGCGCGATTGGGCTCTTGGAGAGACTTGCCCGCTGCCCAACGCAGGAGTTGCCCAAAGGCATCGGGCGTGCCGAACTGCACTTCAAGCGCCGCAGAGAGCAAGGCAAAGAAGGGGGCATCCGCCTCGCCCACCAAGCGCACCTGACGCGCAAAGAGGGCCGCGAAGTCACACGATTCGTCACGCTTAGTCTCCGGCTGGCGCAGGGCCGGCTGGAGGGCACAGAGGCACTTGACCACCTCCTCGCGCGGCATCGCCTTGGCCATTGCCGGCAACACGGCCCGCTCAAGGGTGCGCAGGAGGCACTCGGGGTAACCCCGCAGGCTCTCGGCCACAGTGCTGACATAGGCCGTCAGGGCGGCCGCGGGCGTATCGGGGCAGGCGGCCAGCCAATCGCCCCAAGCACGGGCAATGGTCAGCGCCGGCGGGCAAAGGGCAAGCGCTTCGCGATAGGCCGCATCGATGTCGGCCGCGTACTGCTTCGGCTTACGCCCCTCAATCTGCCAAAAGGCGCGCAGCGCGGCCAGGCGCCCGGGGTGTGCAAAGGCCTTGGCCGCCAATTCTTCCTGCTCAAAGGGTCCCTTGCGATCCCAGGGATCAAAGTGCGTCTCGCTGTAAGGGTTGACATTGTAAGCCAGGCGCCAACGTTGCTCCGTGGGGCTCCAAAGGGTATAGGCGCAGTGGCCCGGCTGGCCGGCAGGGGTCGAGGGCACCCCGGCGGCCTTCGCGGCGGCCGAGCCGTAGTAGCTCAGCGCCCCGCAGACGCCACCGACCAACCGCGCCTCCTGGTGGCGAATGTAGGCATGGCGCCACGGCGGGTAATACTCAGGGGTGTGAATCGACTCGCCAAAGAAGTTGAAGAGGCGGTAGGGCGGGAACCAGCAGACGCCATCGTAGCGGCGCGGCGGGACATTGTGGCGCGCGGCCAGGTAGAGGAGACTCTCGGCAGGGGCTTGGTCGGGTAAGAAGACATAGCGCAGCTGCGCGATGGAGAGCGCCTCGGCGCCCTTCCACAGGTGAGCGCGCTCGCGCAAGGCCAGGAGGTTGCGGAAGAAGAGGACCATCGGCGTGGGGTCCTCCCCGGCATTGAGGGCGGCAGCCACGGCCCAGCGGCGGAGGCGTTCATCGCGCAAATCGTAGCGATAGGCCAGTTCCTCCAGCGTACGCACCGTGGCGCTCCAGGAGGTGCGCGGCTCGCCATTGGCAAAGAGCTGCTCCAGCCACGCCGGGTCGTTGAAGAGCGTCTTCAGAAAGGCCTCGCCTCCCGCGCGTTTCATCAGCTCGCCCAAGGCCGCCTCGGGAATGCACTGGCGGGCGTAGGCGCAGACGGCCGGCTCCCCGGCGCGCGCGGCCCACGGCTTGCCCGAGGGCTGCGCGGTCAACGCAAGCCGCGGCGGCAAGATTTCGCGCAGGGCCAATTCGCCACGCTCGCCCTGGGGCTGCTCAAAGGTAACCACCAGCGCCACCGGTTGCCCCACCTCCTCGGCCAAAATCGGAAACGCCAACCTGCAAGCCGCCCCCACCTCAAGGCTACCAGCCGAGAGCGCCTTGCGCTTGCCCCCAACGCGCACCCCCTCCACGCGCATCTCCCCTTGCCCGGCCTTGCGCCGAAGCGTCAGTTCATACCATCCCGCCGCCGTGATGACCGAGCGCGTCCCGAGCTCAATCGGCCAATCCTGTTCGCCCGCCTTGGCGTGACCCGGGAACCACCCATAGGGCACCGCCACCGGGCCCTCTCCCGCCAGGCAGAGCAGTCCCTGGGCGGCAATCCCAAAGTGCGTCTCGCGCCCCATCGCCGCCACCTCGCGCAGTAACTGGCGCATCTCCGCCTGGCGTGCGGGGTCCTTCCCATAGAAGGCATAGCGCAACATCTGCAACCCCTGCCGCTGATTGACCGAAAGGTGCTTGGCCGGATGCGCGGAGAGTTCGCGGAAGTACGCCTCGAAGCCCGCCACATTGGCATCCTCGCGGAAGGTGATGGGAGCCTGTGCCAAACGCACCGAAGCGTCAAACCCCACAGCCTCCGCCCCCTCGCGGAAGATTCGCACCCGCTCGGCCGGCTCGCCCGAGGGGTCGAAGGTCAGCGCAAAGTGCCAGCCGGTCTCATCCTTGGGGTCCACCGTGCGTAAGTGATCCCAAAGCGCCTTGAGCACCTTCTCGCCCCGGGAACGCTCAACGCCAAAGGGGACCTCTAACGCCTGCAACGCAGCCCCCACCCTTTCCCCGTCCTGGCTCGCGAGCGCCTCAAGTAGCGTTCTCTCCGCCTGCCGCCCCGCCGCGAGGGCCGACAAGAGCTCGCCGCGAGCCGACTGCCCATCCTGCGCCCAGAGCCCTTCACGCAGATAGACGCACCGCCCGGCCGCATCGAAGTAGGCCACCGCCGGCAGATTGGCCAACTCCAGGCGCCACGCCTCTTGCTCCTGCCACTTGGCGCGCACCGCATCGGTCACCACCTCCGGCTCATCGACCTCCACCATCGCTACCCCCACCTGCGCGGCGAAGTCCGGCGCGTGCCACGCCTCGACGAAGGGCGCCTGCGCCGAACACCAGTCCGAGCCCGTATATAACACCGCTGTCTGCGCTGCCGCCCAAGCCCCCCACCCGAGCGCCATCGCTAACCAAAGCCATTGACCAATCCGCTTCATCGTTGTTCCTTTCTCAACACGCCTTATATTATAGTCGCTTTTCCACCCCCGCAACACCAAAATCGCCCTCGCCCCGCCCCCTGCATACAACTGTAGGCAGCGCGCCCGCAATCGCTCTCCAACCGCCCGAAGCGAAGCGCGTACCCCAATTACCGTACTTCAAGTACCCCAATTGGGGTACCACGCATTCCCCAATTGGGGGACCGACCATTCCCCAATTGGGGTACAACCTTGCCCTCGGGCTGGGCAGATTTGAACCTCGGGCTGGGGGAACCATTAAGACTGAGTCTTATTGCAATTAAGAGTCAGACTTAATTCCAATAAGTCTGACTCTTATGAATTCGCCTTGGGACTGAGGCTATTGCAACTCGCGCGGCGGAAGGGGTTTGAGAACCCGTGCGGGAACTCCGCCGACCAGGACATTGTCCGGCACATCGCGCGTGACCACGGCCCCTGCGGCAACCACGACATTGGACCCAATGGTCACCCCGGGAAGGACCTGCACGCCGGCCCCGAACCAGACATCATCCCCCACCGTAATCGGCCGGGCGTATTCCAGGCCGCGGTTGCGCCGTGCAGCGTCCAACGGATGGCCGGCGGTGTGGAAACCGCAATTGGGCGCCACAAAGACATCGCGCCCAAAGGTGACCTTGGCGGCATCCAGGATAACCAACCCGTGGTTGGCGTAGAAGCGGTCGCCAAAGGTGATCTGCGTGCCATAGTCGCACCAAAAGGGGGCCTGTACACGCACGCCCTCGCCCAAGTGGCCCACAATTGTGCGCAGTTTGGCCTCCTTGGCCGCCCAATCGCTCGGCCGCAGGGCGTTATACTCGGCGCACGCATCCTTGCAAGCATCCATCAACTGCCCCAACTCGGGGTCATAGTTGGCATCATAAAGTTCTCCGGCATCCCGCCGTTCCCGTTCGGTCATCGCGCTGTCCTCCAATGACTTCATCCTAACACAGTTCCACCCCACTGTCGACCACCTCCCGCGTAAAATATCAAGGAAAGTGCCCTGCGAGGGGCGTTGCACGCAAAGGATTTGTGCTACAATATCTCTATGCGTGCGTTATCCTACTTAGAATACTTACTGGTTGCCGGGCTTTGGTGGCTCTATCGCGTGGTGCCAATCCGTTGGGCCTACGGCATTGGGCGAGGGGTTGGTGTTGGCATGTTTGCCCTATTCCGCTGGACGCGGCGAGCGCGAACGGCCACCGACAATGTGCTAATCGCCGGGCTGGCCAAGACGCGGCATGAGGCGTATGTGATTGCGCGCGACTCGTTGGGGCACTTTGCCGGGCACATTTGCGAGGCCTTGCGCCTCTCGGATGTCATCACGCGCGAAAACTGGGGGAAGTATGTCACGCTGACCATGTCTCCCGAGACCCAGGCGTTGCTCTTCAAGCCGCAGGGGCCTGTGATTCTGGCCACGGGGCACCTCGGCGCGTGGGAGGCTGGAACAACGGCAATCTCCTCGGCGCGGCCGCTCTTTGCCGTGGCGCGGCTGATGGATAACCCCTATGTTCAGCGCTTTCTGGAGCGGCACAACTTCCGTGGCGGGGTGACGATTATTCCCAAGCGCAACGGCTTCTCCGCCTCGACAATGCACCGCTGGAAGAAAGAGAATGCAGCCCTGGTGATTCTCTTCGACCAATATTGCTCACACGGGGCCATGGTGCCCTTCTTCGGCCACACCCTCTCGGTCTACACCTCGCCCGCCCGGCTACATCTGCGCACCGGCGCCCCCGTTGTGGTGGGCGGCTTCCTGCGCCGCGGTCACCTGAAGTATGAGATGGTGGCAATTGGCGAGCCCATTTATCCTAAGCCCGGGGCGACCCTGGAATCGGTGACGGCGGAACTCATTTCGCGCTTGGAGGAGGTCATCCGCCGCGCGCCTGATCAATATCTGTGGCTGCACCGGCGCTTCCGTGGCATCCCGGTGCCGCAAGTGCCGGAGCGCTAAGGTATGTGGTATCAGCCAGCTGACAGTGCGCATATCCGCCGCGAACGGGAGCGGGCCCGGCAGTTGCGTGCAAGCCCCTGGTGGAAGGCCCAATTGGCCAAGGGGGTGTGTTATTACTGCCACGGTCACTTCCCGCCAGCGCAGTTGACGATGGATCACCTGATTCCCGTGGCGCGCGGGGGAACCTCGACCAAGGGCAATGTGGTGCCGGCCTGTTTTGCCTGTAACCAGACAAAAGCAGCACAGACGCCCGCCGAGCAAATCTTGGATCAATTGGGGCTAACGGACGAAGAACGCTAGGCCGAGCAAAGAGGAACGAGACGATGATTCGGCAATTGTTGTTGGGGCTGGTGGCGTTATTATTGACCTTGCTAACGTGGTTGGGCGGTGGCATTGTGGGCCAATGGCTCAGCCCGTGGACGATGTGGTTCGCGCTCTTGCTGGCCGAAGTGCTCCTCGTCTTCCCCGAGCAGGGCCGCGAAGAGACGCTCTTTGACGCCCGGCGGCGGGTGCTCCGCGGTCTCGTGCGCGATCCCTTCACCTGGTTCTCGCTGCTGCTGATGCTCTTTTTGGCCATTCAATGGCTCAACGCCGGCACCTTCTTGGAGTGGCAGGTGGAAACGCAAACCTGGCGCGTGGTCTCTCCGGCCTTCGCGTGGCTTCAAGCGCCCGAAACAGCGGCGGCGATGACGGTTCGCCCGGCCAATCCCGCCGCCGTCGCCTTCCTGCCGGTGGGCTCGCACCCATGGGCGTGGCTCCCAGGCTCCTTGCGCTCGGACGAAGCCTTCGGCGTGCTCAATTGGTTTGTGCCGGTATTGACGGCACTCTTGGCGGTCAAACACGGCCTGCGCAAGCGCTCAAAGCGGCGCTTGGCCTTCTTCGTCTGCGCCATGACCTCGCTCTTGGCGGTGGCCGGGATTATCCAATTCGTGCTTGATGGCGAATTTCTCTATTGGGGACGCAAGAGCCACGCCTTCTTCTTTGCCACCTTTGGGTATCCCAATCACGCAGCCTGCTTCTTCCCCGCCGTAATGGCCTGGGCGATGGGCATGCTCCTGTGGAGCGTGGAACACCGCGAACACACGCGCGTGCGGCCATGGATGTATGGGGTGACGGTGGTGCTTTGTGCCGTTTCGGGCATCCTCTCGGGGTCCCGAGCCGGCATGCTCTTTACCCTGGCGCTGATTGCCTTCACGGCCCTCTACATTCCCGTGCGTTATCTGGGCTCTTGGGCCCCCAAGTGGCGCATCTTGGTGCCGGTGCTGCTCCTCATTGTTACCGGTGTAACGCTCGGGACGGCCGCTTTCCGCATCTATGCCATCACCCGCAACCGCGAGGCCCAGGCCGCCCTCGCCGCCGCAAACACCCCCGAAGCGCGCGCGGCGGCCACGCAGTTGCGCACCTATGGCACGCTTCCGGCCCTCGATACGGTGTTGATGGAGATTGCCGACACGCCCTGGGAAAGCTTCATTGAGCACCCCATGTTGATGCGCTCAGGCTATCAGGGCATCCTGGCATTACGTCAAGCCGCGGACCACCCTTGGTTCGGCACCGGCGCGTGGAGCTTTCGCTGGCTGAACGCCAAGTACATTCGCCCGGATGTCCCCGAAGAGCAGGCCTGGCACAAAGCGCGTCTGGGAAGCGGGCAAGCCAATGTGCACAATGACACCCTGCAATTCTTGGCCGAACATGGCCGCATCGGCTTTGGCCTGATGCTCGGCTGCATTGCGGCACTCTGCCTGCCCTTCCTCTGGCAGCTCCTGCGCAGCCCCCAAATCTTTGTGAATGACGACCTGGCCGACCGCACTTGGCTCAACCGCATCAACGCCTTCTACGTCTACGCCTTCGTCGGTACCACGCTCATTGCCGCCCACAGCTTCATCGACCTGGTCTTCCGCAGTCCGGCCTGTATGATGCTCTATGGCCTCTTCTTCGTCTGCGCCGAGGGCTTCCTCCTGGGCACGCCCAAGGCCAAGCCCGCCACCTCCGCCCCGGTTGGAACCCCGCAATGAGCCACCTTCGCCCCCTCTGCCGCCTGGCCCTCCTGGCCCTCTGCCTCCTGCCAGTGGGCCGAGCGGCGCGCGCCGAGGAGGTTGATGAACGGCTGATGGAGGGGTTCTACCCCGTGATGGAGTTGATCCTCGAGGTCTTTCCGCCGCAGCAAGTGGCGAAGACCTTCTTCGGCTGGGCCGCGGACTACCGTCAGGCCGGCGAAGAGGCCTACGCCTCCGCCTGTGAAAGCACGGCCGCCGAACTCTTGACCTTGAACAACTTGCCCTCCTGCCAAACATTGGAAGCCCTGTTGCGCGCCCATCCCGAGTGCGACACTTTGCGCAATAACGCCGCCTGGACGCGCCTCATTGCCACCGGCGATGCCCCCGGCGCCCTCGAACTCCTGCGCGGCGTGCGCCTGGACGAGGCGGGCTTCCTCGATACGCGCGCGTGCATCTACCTCGCCCTCGACCGCCCAGCCGACGCCTTGCAGGACATCCTCGCCGCGCTTGAGCTGGCGGGTAAAGAAGAGCGCGCCCCCTCCAACCTCGTTCTTTTCGACCACGCCGGCGACATCTTCTATCGCAACGGCCTCTACCCCGCCGCGCACAAGGCCTGGGGCCACGCCATCCGCCAGTCTGCGCGCTTGCGCAAAGCGGACCCCACGGTCGATGATCTCTTCTTGCTCTATGATTACAACGACGCGCGCGTCCGCCGCAAGCTCCGCGCCCTGCGCCGTCTCCACCCCACCCCTTCGGAATAAGACGCTATGGAACCGACTCCCCGCCCCTCAATCGCGCCCCTCGTCATCATTACCCTCGCCGTGCTCCTCATCGTGGCGATGATTTGCGGCACGGTTATTTGGGTGATGCAACGCACGATGAGCCTCAACGAAAAGTTCCTGGATGCCCGCTTGGCGGAAGCCGCGCGCCCGGCACCGCAGACCCAGCCCGTGCAGGTGACCCCGCCCGCGCAACCCGCTCAGCCCGCGCCCAAACCCCAACCCAAGCCGGCCGCCAAGGCGCAGCCCAAACCTGCCCCAAAGGCCAAGCCTGCCCCAGCGCCAGCCGCCAAGCCCGCGCCCGAGGCCAAGCCGACCCCGGCTGCGACCGCCAAGCCGGCCGAAGCCGCCAAGCCTGCGCCCAAACCCACGCTCCCGCCCAAGACCAAGCGTGAAGCCCCCAAAGAACTGCCGGCCGCCAAGGACCGTCTTGGCCCGGATGGCACCCCGCGCGATCGCATTTCCCTGCCGATTGGCAATGATGAACTGGAGTGGCAACTCTAATGATGGCCCATCTCTGTGAAGCTTGGGAGCGCTTCTGCCGCAATCCGCTCCCCGAAGCTCTCCTCTCCGCACTCTTTCTCCTGGCCTCAATGACCGGGATTCTCCTGGGGCCGGCTGCCCTCTGCTACCTGTGGCACCACAATCCGCAGAATGCCATCACCTCGCCCGCGGCGGCCATCCTGCTCTCCCAACGCTTGAATGGGAACGCGCGGATGCAGACGGCCTTCTGGTTAGGGCTGGCCATTTGGGTGATGGCCCTCTTGCCCCTCTTTGCCTCCTCCCTCTTCGGGTTGCCGATCTGGTTCTTTGCCATCCAGCCCCTTTGGCTGGCCATTGCCATTGCCGACCGCTTTGATCTGCCGCCTGCCCTCACCCTGCGTGCCACCCTGGCCTTCATCCAATTGGCGCCCGCCAAGGCCTTCCTCTGTATGGGCCTGGGGCTCCTTGGATTCCTGGGCATCTGTTGCTTTGGCGTCGGGATCCTCATCACCCTGCCGGTGGCCACCCGGGCTTTGATGACCACGCTCGACACCTGCGCCCTCTCCCTCGCGGCCGCCATTCAGCGCGCCACCCGATAATTCCCCGCTATGCAAAAACAATTCCTCTCGGCCGATGCCTTCCAGCGCGACTGCGTCAGCCTCGCCAAGAAGGTCTTTGAGGATTCCTCCTGGCAGCCCGAACTCCTCCTTGGCCTTTGGCGTGGCGGTGCCCAGCCCGGCGTGATTATGAGCGAAGTCTTTGCCTATCTCGGCCGCCCCACCCCACACGCCGTCGTCAAATGCGCCTCCTACACCGGCATCGGCCGCCGCGAGGACACCGTCGCCTTCGATGGCGCCGAGGAACTCTTCCGCACCCTGCGCCCCGGTCTGCGCGTCCTGGCCATTGATGATGTCTTCGACACCGGCAAGACCGCCGAGGCCGTCAAAGCCCGCCTGGCGCATGTGGATCTGCGCTTTGCCACCGTCTACTGGAAGCCTGCCGCCTCCCTCGTTCCCTTCGCGCCAGACTACACCCTACGCGAAACGGCCGATTGGCTCGTCTTCCCCCACGAACTCGTAGGGCTGACCCCCGCCGAACTCCGCGCAAAAGACCCCCTCCTGGCCGACCTACTGGTAAGATAACTGGGCGCGTATAAAGCAGACGAGAGAAGGTTGCGGCCTTCTCTCGTCTTGTTTTATACGATCAACGGATCGTTAGAGCCAGAAGAGCCACCACTTGGTTTCGCCCTCGGCGGTTTGCTCGATGCGGAAGAGCTTGTGGAAGAAGGAGAAGCTCCAGGCGCCGGTGGAGGCGTTGGTGGTGGTGGTGATGAAGGGGAAGAGGGCGCGGGTGCGGGTTTGGTCAGCACTCAGGCGGGAGTGGAAGAGGAAGCCGAGAAGGTTGACTTGCTCAGTGCCGGCCTTGCGGTTGCCTTCTTCTTTATAGAGGAGGCCGAGGAGGAGACGGCGGGTATAGGTGGCCTGGGCTTCGTCGCAGGGGTCGGTGCTTTCGGCCTTGTAGACCAGCGGGGTCAGGCAAGAGAGGGTGGCGGTGTGTTCGCGGGTCTTGGGTTGCTCGGCGGGCGGCTGGCCGTTGGGCCACGCCCACGCCTCGCGCCAGTTTTCGTGGCGGGCGTAGAGGAGGCTCCAGAGGAGGGAGCTGTCGAGGGTGCGGGTGCGATTGCGCGTAATCGTCTCGCGGCGAACGAACTGGCGCGTCCCCTTCAGCCGTTCGCGAGGGGAGTCGACCTCATCGCGCGCGGTGTCGGAGAAGTTGTAGAGGAGACCGCCGGGCAGGAAGGTGCGGATGCGCTTCTCCGTAAAGCGGGCATCGCGTTCCCAGCACTCAGACTGGCCGCCGGGCTCATAGTCGCCGAGGGAGACCTCGCGGTAGAAACGAGTGTACGAGAGAAGGTTCTGGAAGAGGGAGAACACTTGGCTCATCGACTCCGGCCAGGCGTCGGTGAAGGGGAGCTCGGGAGCGGATGGGCGCTTGTAACCCTCGGCGGGGAGGCGCGAGAAGTAGTCGGCCAAGAACCCCCAGGCGAGGTCGAAGTTATAATCGTTGGTCCGCTGGTGCGCGGAGGAGTTCCAGCAGAGGGCATCAAAGAGGAAGCCGTTGCGGCGGCTACGGCTGAAGTCGCGCAGGTCGCCGCTCTGCCAGGTGCTGGTGCGGTAGGAAGCCAGCGGCGTCCAGAGGGAGAAGCGGCGGTCTGCACCAAAGCAGTCGCGTTCATGCTCCCACCGCCAGAGGAACCAACCGAGGTTGAAGTCGGAGCGCTTGGTCGCCAGGGCTTCTTGGGATGTCGACCCGTTGACAAGGTTAAGGAGCATCGAGTAGTCGCGACGCGACGTACGAGAACCCCACGCGGGGGAGAAGATGTTCCACACTTTATAAGGCTCCAGTTGGTCCACCGGGCAGGCATCGGGGAGGGGGCGAAGGGTGGTTTTGGAGAAGAGGAGGCCACCACCGAGGGAGAATTCCTCCTCATTGGGCTCGGGGATGATGCGGTTTTTCTCGCCGGTTTGGGCGGCGGAGAGGGTCCACTCACGCTGCTTGTGGCAGAGGAGGAAGCCGCCCTCGGATTCCTTGGCGAGGGAGCGGAGGCGGTGGTAGAGCGGAAGGATGGGGCCGAAGGAGAAGTAGTTTTCGCCTAGACGGTCGTATTCGGTTTTGCGGTAGGTGAGGGGCGTCCAGGTGGTGGAGCACTTGGGGGTCTCGTTGGCGAAGTAGAAGGGCAGGAACCAGCGAGAGGCTTCGCGGCCGGACTTGGGGGTGCTTTCGGCCGCGCCGGCGGTGAGGGCAAACCACCACTTGGCCTGGTTGACGGGGGCGCTGCCGGCCCCGGCGAGGGGCGAGAACCACCAGCGCGCGTTGTCGCCCTGGTAGACGCGTTGGCACCAGAGGGGGAAGAGCAGGCGCGTGGTGCGCGGAGCTTCTCCACCGGTCTGCCAGGAGAACCAGAGGGGCGGGAAGTGGAGCCAGCTGTCGAGGTCGGCGGGGGTGTAGCGCTTGGTGCGGATGTAGGGGGAGCAGCTCGTGTAGCGGCGGTCGGGCTCATACCACGCTTCGGTCTTCTCGGAGGTGCCGTGGGGTTCCTCGCCGCGGAAGTAGAAGGGGAAGAGCCACTCCTCGACGTAGGTGTCCTGGCCGTAGTGTTCGCGCGAGAAGCCGGCGAGGTTGAGGAGGGCGGCGTGCTTGGTGAAGGTGTAGGGGCGCTCGAGGCGCGAATGGTCTTTGAGGAGATCGGCCGGGAGGGGGCGGTCGAGGGGGAGGGAGCGCGCGTGGCGGTAGCGGTAGAGGAGGCCGAAGGCGAGGGAGAAGGCATCGCGCTTCGGCGCGAAGGGCTCGGGATGGGTACCGTCGGGGCGGGTGATGTAATCCTCGTGCGAGCCGTAAATCAGGGTGAAGAGGCGCCATTCGCGGTCGGCGGCCCTGCGGTCATAGTAGTAGAGCCAGGGGAGACCGAAGGGGCCGATATAGACTCTGGAAAGGGGCCACTTGTCGTCATCCAGGCGGTCGCGGTAGGAGAGCGGGGTCCAGAGGCTGGAAGCGGTCTCGGTGCCAGTGTAGAACCAGAAGGGGAGGAACCAGTTGCGGAAGCGCTCAGAGCGCGCGCCATTGGGCAGGGTGGTGAAGGCACGGTGGGTGCCGACGGTGAGGGCATACCACCAGCGACTGCGGTTATCGACGCCGCCGGTGCCGCCCAGGGGCGAGAGCCAGCCGTCGGGCGCGGAGTAGAAGAAGGGATAGAAGGCGTACTCGCGCTGGGCGAAGTCGAGGGAGAGGAGGTAGGCGAAGCGGTGGGTGGTGGCGGTGCGCCAGTAGACCGGGTGAAGGGCCAGTTCGTCGGGGGCAGACTTGATGAGCGGCCAGGCGATGTGCGTTTCGGCGTTCTCGCGCAGGTAGAAGGGCCAAAGGTTGAGGGGCTCCTCTGCGCGGAGCGGGAAGCAAGCGAGCAGGAGCAGGAGGGCAAGGAGGCGCTTCATCGGAGGGAGCCTTTCGGGGAGAGGAAAACGAGTCGACAGTTGACAGTCGACAGGGCGCGTGCCGCGATGGATTGACTGGCGGGGGCTGGCCGGGCGCGATGGCCTCGGTCGCCAGCCCCGCAAGCCAGTTGATTAGACGAGCTCGGCGAGGATGTCGGCGAGCTGCTTGCGGATGACATTCATCGAGAGGTGCTTCTCGAAGAAGTCGCGGGCGATGGCGCGCTGGGCCAGGAGTTCCTCGCGCTTGTCAATCCAGGGGATGACGGCCTCGACAAGGGCCTGGGGGTCGCCCGGCGGGATGAAGGTGATGGCCGAGCACTCCTTGGCTTCGGGCGGGTAGCCGGTGCAGAACTCGTTGATGACCGGGCGGCAACAGGCCATCGCCTCGTAGACCTTGTTGCCGATGACGCGCGAGGCCTTCTCCGTGGTGCCGAAGACGCCCAGGACGATGTCGGCCGTGCGGATGACGCGCGGGACCTCCACGTAGGGGACCTTCTCCAGGAAGGTGATGTTGGTGATGCCCTTGGCCTTGGCCTCAGTGGCGGCCTTGTAGGCGCCCCAGCCCAGGAAGTCCCAGTGGATGTTCAGGTGCTGCGTGCGCCGGGCAGCCTCGACGATGTACTCGGTGCCGTGCAGGGGGAGATAAGCCCCGTGGTAGAGGATGCGCAGGGGCGCGGCGGGGTCGTGCGGCGGATCCTCGCCCTCGGCGGCGGGCTTGAAGACCTTTTCGTCGGTGCCGGTGAAGAGGACGCGCAGCTTCTCGCGGGGGACGCCCATGTGCTCGTGGAAGAAGTCGGCGTGGCAAGAGGTGTCGCACAGCAGGCGGTCTACGCGGTTAAAGAGCTTGGTCTCCCACGCAAGCAGACGCTTGGCACGCGGTTCTTCGGCCTTCCACTTCAGTTGCTCAAGCACCTTCTTGTCCCAGGCCGAGATCATCGGGTCGAAGGCCACGGGAATGTTGCGCTTATGGGCCCACCGGCAGGCGGCGGCGGCATCGCGCTGGCGTGCCACCGGCACCCAGACCAAATCGGGCTTCAACGTCTTGGGTCCGCGCACGGAGAACTCCAGGTCGCCCACCGCGCAGCACCACTTTACTTGAAAAATCTGCACATCCCAGCCCAACTCTTTGAAGAGGGCGATGTAGACGCGGTTGCGGGAGTAGTTCGGGTCGAAGCGGCCCCACCAGAGAACGGTCTTCTGTGCCATTGCGGTTCCTCCTTAATCAAGCACTTCAAGCAAATCGAGCATATAGAGCAGGGTCATCAGGCGCACATCAAGCGTGTGACCTGCGCGGTAGGACTTCACCGTGCCGACGAAGCGGCCGCGGTCGATGAGCGCGATGGCGGCCACCAGGTCCATCATCGTTCGGTGCCAGACCGGCTCGGCACTGCGCCCATCGCCCAAGTCGAACTCCGGGCGCGGGGTGGTGATGAAACCCTTCTTGCCGTGGATGAGGATGTTATCCTTGGTGTAGCCCATGTGGCGGACATCGGCAAAGAGCTTGCCAACGGTCTTGGACATCAGGTATTGCGACTGGGTGGCGTTCGTGCGCGCCCCGGCGCCATAGGTGAAGGTCTCGGGGGAGAGGTCCACCTGAATGCGCTGCTCGCCGATGACGGTGTTCCAGGCGATGGCCACATCCAGGTGCATCCGGCGGTCCTTGCCCTCGGCCGGCAGGAGGGTGACGAAGTCGCCGCGCGTGCCGCCGATGGTGACGGGCTCCTTGACGGTGACATAGCGCGCCGGGCGGCCGGTGGGGATGATGCGGGCCTTGTGCACGGCCTCCACCAGGTCCAGGCTTGAGCGGTCGAAGAGGGGCGGATCGCCGCCGGCAATGGAGAGGCGGACGTTGTCGACCCCCAGGCCAAGGCGCAGGGCAATGATGTGCTCGACCATGCGCAGATAGTTGTGGGGCGAGCCGGCGCGCAGAACGATGTTGCGCGCGCTAGTCCACACATTACGCACCGAGACCTTAACGTCGAGCTGCTCCTTGAGGTCGGTCCGGTGGATCCACCAGCCCGGGACGGTCGAAGGCGCGAAGGTGAGGATGGCGTTTTTGCGCTTCTCGAAGGTGCCCACGCCCTCGGCGCTGGCCGAGCCTTCGAGCGTGGTCTCCTCAAGACCGTAGGGGGCGAGGTTGTCGGTTAGGCGCTTGTCGGTGACCGGTTGGCACGCAAAGGCTTCGTAGGCCTTGCGGACTTGGCTCTCTTCGCCGGCGACGAGGCGACCGATGATGGGTTCGGACATGGCGTATCTCCCTGGTTTGCGGCGCTAGGATTGGTACCTCAAGCGGCTTTCGCCGAGGTATTCGCGGAGGATGGAATTGGTGGGCACGTCGGCCATCGGCATCGTCGTGAAGTTCTGCAGAAAGCAGGAGAGGCGACGGGCGAGGACGAACTCGGGGTGAAAGGGCTTGATTTGGTTGAGCAGCGGCCCGGCGAGGGTCTTGAGCACGGGAATCTCGTAGTCGAGGGCCGTGTTGAAGACCGCGTCGGCAAAGTGCTGGAAGGGGAAGATCCACTTCTCTTCCCCGGCGCGCACACTCGGCCAGAGGCGCAGCGTTTCGCGTGGCGAGCGGCCGCGGAACTGCCCATCGCGCACGAGGCGGCGCAGGAGGCGGTTGTCAATGGTGGAGATGCGGTTGTTGCTGTCGATGGCCAGCTGCGTGAGGGCGTTGACGTAGATGAGGAACTTTTCGCCGCGCGGGATGTCGGGGGTCAGGTCGGGGTTGAGGGAGTGAATGCCCTCGATAACGAGCACGCCAAGCTGCGGATCGAGCGAGAGGGTCTCTGCCGAGTCGTAGGGCTCGTGCTCGATGAAGTTGAACTTGCGCAGCGGGATGGTCTCGCCCTTGAGCAGACGCAGGATATCGGCATTCAGGCGGGGGCGATCGACGGCATCGAGGTGCTCGTAATCGAGGTTGCCGTGCTCGTCGCGCGGGTTGCGCGCGTCCCCCACAAAGTAGTTGTCGGTGGAGATGAGCGTGGGTTTGAGGCCCAAAACGCGCAGGTGGGTGCACAGGCGCATCGCAAAGGTGGTCTTGCCCGCCGAGCTCGGTCCGGCCACCAGGACCACGTGCGGCCGCGGAATCTTGGAGGCCACACGGTCGGCCAGCGAGGCCAGCCGCCGCTCATGCAGCGCCTCGACGGTGTTAATCACATCCAGCACCGAGCCATCGGCAATCGCGGCATTGAGTTCGCCCGCGTTGCGGATGCCGATAATCTCGCCCCAGCGCAGGTGCTCGGCGTAGACCTCAAAGAGGAAGTCGTAGGGTGGCATCGGGTCGAGCTCGGTCGGCGTCTTCACGCTGGGGAACTCGAGGACAAAGCCCGATTGCAGCGGCACCAGATCAAAGAGCTTCAGCACCCCGGTGTGCGTGGCCATCACCCCTTGCGGCAGGTCGTAGAAGCTCCCGCAGGTGGCCAAAGCCAGATAGGGCGGATTGCGATGGGCCAGCAGGTTGACCTTGTCCATCTGCCCATTGGCTTGGAAGCGCTCGAGGATGTCGGCATAGGCGAAGAGCTGGTGGTGGATGGGCTCATCGGCGGCAATCAACCGCGCCACCCCGGCGCGCAACGCGGCCACCTTGGCATCGCGTTCGCCGGCCCCCACCTCCCACGTCCAGTAAAGCGCGTTGTGGCCGAAGCTCTGGCGCACGCGGCAATCCACCCCCGGGAAGTCGCTATGCAGCACCTTGGCCACCAGGAAGCAGAGCGTCCGCCGGTAGACCTGCCAGCCCTCTTCATCGGCCAAGGTCAGCGGCTTCACCTGCGCGTTGACCAGCAGGGGCATATCCAGCGGCGCGACATCGTTATTCACCAAGGCCGCAAGCACCGGTAGACCGCCCACCTCGCTCGGCAGAATCGCCCCCAGGAGCGTCCCGCGCGGCACGCATGTGGCGGCTTGACCCGCAACCTCAACGGTCACCTTAGCCGGTTCTTGGGGCAGACCCTGCGCGTCCATCGCCGCACCTCAGTTGGTGAGATCGTCTTCCGTGCCCTCGACGCCATCTGCGCCGGCCGAACGGATGGTGTACTTCTTGCCATCGAGCTTGTAGGTGAAGGGCATGCCCCAGGCGTCATTGAGCGAATCGGCCTTCAGGAGCGGCTCGTCATCATTGATGCCCACGGTCAAGTCATCCAGATTCTTGGGATAGCGCCCAGTATTCATCTTATAGATTTGGATGGCCTGATTAATAGCGCCAATGGAGGTGAGCGTGGCGGTCTTGCGCGCCTTGTCGCTCTCGCCACCAAAGTTGACCACCACCACGGTGCCCAAGATGCCCAGGATGGCAATCACAAGCAGCAGTTCCACCAGCGTAAAGCCGGCACGACGGCGAAGTTTGCGGGAAGCGTTCATCGTGTAGTCCTTTCTAGATTATTGCCCCATGGCGGAGGTGGCCGAGAAAACGGCCGAGAGAATGGCGATGGCCACAAAGCCGACCACGCCAGCCACCAGGAAGATGAGAATCGGCTCTAGGGCCGTGGTAAAGTTGCGGATATTCTGATTCAGCTCGGCTTCGTAGCGCTTGCCAATATGCCCGAGGGCCGTGGGCAGGTTGCCCGTCTGCTCGCCCAGCGCCATCATATCAGTCATCAACCGCGGGAAGATGCCGCTCTGCGCCAGCGGCCCGGAGATGGTGGTGCCGTCGGTGACCCGCTCGCGCGCCTTACGCAACTCCGCGCCAATAACCGCATTGCCGCTAGTCTCCTCGGCAATCCGCAGGGCATTGAGCACATTCACGCCATTGGCCAGCAGCGTCTGCAGCGTGTAAGCGAGCGAGGCGAAGGTGCCCGAGGCAATCAATCCGCGCACCAGCGGCACCTTGAGCTTAAAGCCATCCCACGCCAAACGCCCACTGCCGTGAATCCACTTATGCAGCAGCACAATCCCCGCCACCAACCCCAACGCATAGAGAATGCCATACTTCGTCAGCCCATCGCTCATCCCAATGAGAATCCGCGTCGGCAACGGCAACTCCTTGCCCATACTCGCGAAGAGCGAGGTGAACTGCGGCACAATCTTCACCATCGCGAAGATCACCGCCACCACCCCCATCCCCAGCACAATCGCCGGATAGGTCAGCGCCGAAATCACCTTGCTCTTCATCGATTGGTTCCGCTCGTAGTGCTCGGCCAAGCGCCGCAACACCTCCACCATCGCCCCCGACGCCTCGCCCGCGCGCACCATATTCCCATAGATCGCCGGGAAGGTCTTTGGATGCGCGTCCACCGCGTCCGAAAAGGCCTCGCCGCGCATAATCCGATCCCGCAAATCCGCCGAAACCGCACAGATGCCGCTCGTCGGCTCGCCCTGGTTCGCCAACGAGTTCAACGCCGCCCCCAAGGTCATCCCCGCGTCAATCAAATCCGCCAACTCCGAGGTAAAGAGCAGCACCTCCGCCGGCTTCATCCGCTTCGCCCCACCCACCGAAAGCGACCAAAAAGAGCCCCCACTCCCCGCCTTCGCCGGGGCCGCCTGAACAGCCTTGGCGCCCCCCTTCGCCTTCGCCCCCGCCGCCTCCCGCAACGATAGCGCCTGCAACCCCTGCCCCGCCAATGCCGCCATTGCCCCACGCCGATCCGCAGCCTCGATCACTCCCGAGACCTTCTCGCGCTTCCGATTCAATGCAAGGTAACTAAAACTCGCCATATGCCCATAGTCTACCACATTCCCGCTGCATGTGCACCAGCGAAAACACAACGGCGCGAGGGCGGTTTGAGCCGCGTGAACAGTGAAAGATGAACGGTGGCGGCTCCGCCGCTGTAAGGAGGCCCCGAGGCCGTGAAGTGCGCGACAAGCCGCGCGCGAGGTGCGCCTTCGGCGCGTGAGATGCTCGTTCTGAGGGGCCGCGCCCGCGCGGCCCCTCTCGCGCCGTAGGCGCCCCTCACGGCGGCGAAGCCGCCACCTCACGCGAGCGAAGCGAGCACCTCGTAGGCAACGCCTTGGAGTTCGCGCTGGCCCTTGTGGAAGGAGAGGCCGACGAGGGCGATGGGGCGACCATCGTGGAGGTAGGGTGTGGCGTAGCCGCGGTCCTTGATCTGTTGGAGGGCCTCTTCGGCGGTGGTGCCATCGCTCTTGAGCTCGAAGATGAAGATGACATCGCCCGCCTTGACGACGAGGTCGGCGTGCTTGCCGGAGGACTGCGTTGGCTCGACCATGGGCTCATAGCCGAGCGACCAGAAGAGGACCTGGAGGATGCGCTGGTAGTTGTACTCTTGGATACGCGTCTCGGTGGGGCCGTAGTGGCACTGGGCGTACAGCTCATAGAGGTCGACATTAAGCAGGTCGTCGAGCGACCTGATCGAGACATGGGCGCGGGCATCTTCGCGCGCAGCATCGGAAGAGATGGTGAGCTCGCAGAGGAAGGCCATCAGGTCGCGGCGGACCTCCTCATCGGGGATCCGCAGCGTATAGGTTCCCGTCATTTCATTATAGTCCGCCAATGTCAGATAGCCGGTCTGATAGAGCACTGCAGTGGGTGAAAGGGCGACAATCTGCGAGGGGGTCTCCAAACTGCTCTGCGAGGCGTAGATAGGACCTTGAAAGTCGATCTTGAGCAGATCATAACGCCGGAGGAACTTGGAGAGCATTGAGGAGCGTCCGGTGGTCGTCCACTGCGCCTCAAAGTATTGCTGGTCGGAAGTCAGCGTCCGCGCGATGGCCACTGGGTTGTAGACCGAGGCCTCGGAGGCGATGGAGAAACGGTAGCCGTTGAACCAATGGGTGAGCCCAGCCATAAAGTCGGCCTTGGAGAGACCCATCTCTTTGGCGCGGCGGTCAAGGTGCTCGGCAAAGTTCGCCTCCAGTTCGGCCTGGGTGTAGCCCAGCATTGCGGCAGTCTCTTTTCGGTAGGTAAGGTCGATGACATTGTTCAGCCCCGAGAAGACCGCCATTGAGGCGAACTTGGAGATGCCGGTAATCATCGCGAAGCGAATAGCCCGCTGATTGCCCTTCAGCACGGCATAGAAGTTGGCCAACTCACCGCGGATAGCCTCGCAAAGTTCAGGCCGATCCAAGGTATGGCAGATGGGCGCATCGTATTCATCAATGAGAATGACCGCCTGCTTCCCCTGCTCTTGCAGTTGCGTAAAGGCGGAATCCAACCACACGCGAGGCTCGTCCTCTGCAACCGTTATCTTCGCACCAGACAACGCCACTCTCACCGCACTGCGCAAGCCGCTCATAAAGGACTCGAAGGTCTCCCCCGTCGCTCGCGACAGATCGAAGTGCAACACCGGCCACGGCCGCCAGTCGTAGTCAGTCTTGGAGATGGCCAGCCCCTCGAAGAGCTCGCGCTTGCCCTGGAAGATAGCCTTAAAGGTGGAGAGCATCAGCGACTTGCCAAAGCGCCGCGGTCGCGCCAAGAAGAAGAGCTTTTGGTTCTGCCTGTTCGCTGCCAGCCGATGAAAATACGCCGTCTTATCGACGTAGATCATCTCCGCCTGCCGCAACTCCTCGAAATCTGTACCCTGAAGATCCACGCCTGGCATCGTCTCCGCTCCTTTCTGCCGCACACTATAGCATAAATACGCGCCCTTCGCGAGGGCTGGGCACGCGAGGGGGCTGCCGGCTCCTCCGTCGCGGCACGCGCACTGCCGACGATGACATAGCTCCTCGCGTCGCTCGGACTTGTTCACTGCCGACTGTCGACTTGCGCACGCGAGTGCGCACTTAGAGAACCTTGGCGAGGAAGTCGCGGACGCGGGGGTTGGCTTGGTTGGAGAAGAAGTCGCTGGGTGCGCCTTCGGCGGTGATTTGGCCTTGCTCTAAGAAGAGGATGCGGCTGGCGACTTCGCGGGCGAAGGCGATTTCGTGGGTGACCACGGCCATGGTGAGGCCCTCGCCGGCGAGTTCCTTCATCAGAGCAAGCACTTCGCCGACCATCTCGGGGTCGAGGGCGGAGGTGGGCTCATCGAAGAGGAGGACCTCCGGGGCAATCGCCAGAGCGCGAACGATGGCGATGCGTTGCTTCTGGCCGCCAGAGAGCTGGGGCGGATAGGCGTGGCGCTTATCGGCCAAGCCAATGCGGCCAAGGAGGTCGAGGGCCTTGCGTTCGGCAGCCGAGGCGGTCAGGCGCTTGGTGAGCACGGGGGCCAAGGTGATGTTCTCTAGGACGGTCAGATGCGGGAAGAGGTTGAAGTGCTGGAAGACCATCCCCACGCGCATCCGAAAGCGGTTGACATCGCACCGGCGCGAGAGGAGGTCCTCGCCGCAGAAGTGCAGGCTGCCGCCATCGGGGCGCTCGAGGAGGTTGAGGCAGCGCAAGAAGGTGGACTTGCCCGAACCCGAGGGACCAATGAGGAAGACCGCTTCGCCGCGGCGCAGCTCGGTGGTGATCCCGCGCAGGGCGGCATGGTCGCCGAAGTGCTTACGCAGGTCGCGAATCTCGAAGAGCGTATCAGCCATTTTTGAGTTTCCGTTCCAAGAGGCCAAGCAGGCAGGTGAGCAGCGAGACGACGGCGAGGTAGATAGCCGCCACGGCGAGGAGCGGCAGGAAGGCCGTATAGGTCTGCGAGCGAATGATATCGCCGGCCTTGGTGAGGTCCATCAGGGCGATGTAGCCGGCCACGGAGGTTTCCTTGAGCAGGACGATGAACTCGTTGCCGAGGGCGGGCAGGACATTGCGGAAGGCTTGCGGGAGGATAATGTGGCGCATGGCCGAAAGGTAGCCCAACCCGAGCGAGCGCCCGGCCTCCATCTGCCCACGGTCGATTGAAAGGATGCCCGCGCGGATAATCTCCGAGACGTAGGCCCCGGAGTTGAAGCCAAAGGCAATCACCGCCACAAAGACCTTACTCACATTGACCGAGCCGAAGATAACGAAGTAGATAATCAGCAACTGGACCACCGCCGGCGTGCCGCGGATGACCGTTAGGTAGAGCTTGCAGAGGAAGTCGGCCGCCGCCAGGTTGCCCTGCGTCTCGTGCGTGGCACGAATGACCGCCACCACAAAGCCAATCGCCAGGCCAATGAGCACGGCAAAGAAGGAGATCTCCACCGTCACGCCAAAGCCGCGCAGGAGGTAGCGCCACCGATCGCCGGCCACAAAGTTCAGGTGCAGCGTCTCGCGCAGGCGCTGCCAGGCACCCCCCGAGTTCCCCTCGCGCTCGGCGCCGGCCGTAGTGGCAATCTCCGCCAACTGCGCGCGCAGCGCCTCGTCGGCCAAGACTTCGGCCAGCAGGTCGGAGGTATCCAGCGCCTCGGCCAGGGCCTCCTTATCTTCGCGGTAGGCGCGCCCGGCGGCGAAGTAGCGCGCCAAGAGGCGCTCGAGCGTGCCTTGGCGGCGCATCGCCTCAAAGATGGCATCGACCTGCGCGCAGAGCAGTCGCTGCTCCTTGGCGAAGGCGAAGGCATACGTTTCGCGCACGGCTGGCTCAGGCAAGATGGCGAGGGTTGGCGCCCCAGCCACAAAGACGCGCGCGGGCTCTTGGTCGACCACGGCGGCCTCGGCCTTTCCGCTCAGCACGGCCGTGATGGCGAAGGTGACATTCTGGAAACGCTCGGGGTCGCCAAAGGTTCTGGTGACAAAGAGGTCGCCCGTGCTGCCGCTCTGCACGGCAATGCGTCGGCCGCGAAGGGCTTCGGGCGTAGCAATGTCGCTACCCTGGCGGACCACCACCACCTGCGCGGCCTCCACATAGGGCACGGAGAAGCGGACCTGCCGCCGGCGCTCGTCGGTCACCGTAATCCCCGAGGCGGCGATGTCGGCCTTGCCGGTGGAGACGGCAGGGATAACGGCATCGAAGGCCATATCCTGCACCTCCAGCTCGCGGCCCAGGCAGGCGGCGACGATGCGCGCGAGGGCGGGGTCAATGCCGTCGATGCCGCCGCGCACATGGTATTCGTAAGGGGGGAAGGTGGCCTCGCAAATCATCGTCAGCGGCTTTTGCGCCGGGGCGAGAGCGGCCAGCACCAAGGCGGCCAAGAGCGTTATCAACCGTTTCAAAGGGAGTCCTCTAACTAGGATTCATACTCACTACGCCAATCAGCGGACAGCCGACAAGTCCGTAGCGTCAGCGAAGGAGCTATGCCATCGCGCTGGCGCTCGATGTGTGGTTTGGCCCGTCTGAGCCGTGGAAACAACTCCGTTAGCCCCTTGGTTTTCCGTCGCGTAAGCGGCTGTCCGCTGTCGGCTGTCCGCTGTCGGCTCTTGCTCAGCACGCATCTTCCACAGTTCCTCGGAGGGGACTATCGGCGCCGGGTCATCCGCAGGAGCACCGGCTCGATGATAGTCCACGGATCTTGTGAAGAGGTGTCCACCAACTTAAAGCGCATCTCCACGGCGTAGTGACGCGCGGCGCGCAGCTCGTTGAGGGTGTAGCGCCCGGCGGCCTCCAGACGGCGGCTGAGGATAAAGCCATTAAGGAAGCGCAGGCGCGCGGGAATCTGCTCGGCAGGAATCGTCCACCGTCCGCCGGCAAGCCACCCGCGGTCGAGCGCATCGCGCAAGGCGCAGAGCTCATTGAGCAGGTTCAGCACGAGGATGGCCGAGGGAAAGGCTGAATCCTTTTCGGTGGCGAGTTGGGCGACCACCTTGGCCACCTGAGCCGGCGAGCGCGCGCAGATGGCATTGGAGAGGCCGAAGGGCTCGGAACCAGTGGCCTTGCAGGTGACGGCCTCAAGGTCGCGCAGCTCCACGGTGGCCCCCTCCTTGCCCAGATAGGTGCGCAACTTCTCCAGTTCGGAGACCAGCGTCCAGGAGTCCTCCCCCACGCGCTGCACGAAGGCTTGCCGCACCGCCGGGGACATTTCGAGCTTCCCGTGATCTGGCAAGAGGGCGGTCAGACGCTCCAAGGCGGCCGTCAGGTTGACCCCCTTCTTGGGGTCGGCCGAACCGCACTCCACGAACTTCGCGTTCTGCTCGGCCCACTTATAGAACTTGGAGACCTTGGGGAAGGCGGCGGTGGAGACGATGAGCGCGTGCCCCTCGGGCAGGGGCGTGGTTTGCAGGAGCGTAGCAAAGGCCTCCATCGCATCCTTGGCCGCCTGCGCTTCAGTGGCGCGGCTCTTGGTGCCGGGCAAAAAGTTCGCCTCGCGCAGCCAAACCACCTTGCCCCCGCCGAAGAAACTCTCGGTCCACAACGCCTCGCGGGCACGGTCAAGCACGGAGAGAACCTGCTCGGCCTTGTCGCAAGCCGCATCGATGACCTCCAGACCGAAGTCGCGATTTTCCGGCGGCACCAGGCGGTCAATCAACGCCTTGGCGCCGTGCGTTTTGCGGTAGTCGTCGCTGCCGACAAAGAAGGTGATCATCGTTAGAGGATCTTCATCCGCGGGAGATCCTGGATGTCGATGGTGCCGACCAAATGCCCGGCTTCGTCCACCACCGGCAGGTCGTCGACCTTGTGGTTCTCGAAGATGTTGAGCACCTCCACGGCCAACGCGCCAAGCGAGACGCTCACCGGCTTGCGAATCATCACCTGGGTAATCGGCAGCGCCATCGGCTCAGCGGCATCGCTCGAAAGCAGACGGCGCAAGTCGCCATCGGTAAAGATCCCCTCGAGCGTGCCATCGGCGGCCGTGACGCAAGCGCACCCGGCCTTGGCCGAGGTCATCGCCACAATCGCGTCCTTCACCGTTGCCGTCTCGCCCAAGGTTACCAACCGATCGCCCGTGCGCATAATATCCTTCACGCGGAAGAGCAACGCGCGGCCAATGGCACCGGCCGGATGAAGGAGCGCGAAGTTCTCCTTCTTAAAGCCACGCGCCTCCAGCAGCACCATCGCCAACGCATCGCCCAGCGCCAGCGTAGCCGTGGTCGAGGTGGTCGGGGCCATGTTGAAGGGACACGCCTCGCGCCCGCAGTCAATCAGGTAGACCCAGTCGCTATTCTTGGCCAAAGAGGAATCGGCCTTGCCGGTCATCCCAATCACCTTCACACCGATGCGCCGCAGCGAGGGAATCAGGCGGATGACCTCATCAGACTCGCCCGAGTAGCTAATCGCCAACACAATATCAGCCGGGGTGACCATCCCCAAGTCGCCATGCATCGCTTGCACGGGGTTCAAGAGCATCGCCGTTGAGCCCGTGCTCGCCATCGTGGCCGCCAACTTCTCGCCAATATGAATATTCTTGCCGATGCCGGTGACGACAATCTTGCCGCCGCGCTCAAGCGTGGCAAGCATCGCCTCGACAATCTCGCAAAAGGTGCCGTCAATCCCGGCATCTGCCTGCCGCAACCCGGCAATCTCCGTGGCAATCACATCGTGGGCACGGGCCAACATCATCTCGTGAGTCATTTCACTTCTCCTCAGCTTCCGCTGTTGATTCATCAAAACCATTCCAAACGCGCGTGCGCAGCGCCTCCCCCGCCTCAGAGGACAAAAAGGCCTGGTTCAACACCTCCAGCCGCTCAAGCACCCGCTCGTCAATCACATGCTCAATTCGGCAAGCCGTCTGCCCGGCAGAGGCCTCCTCTAACTTAAGCACATCGCGCAAAAAAACCGTCAACACCCGATGCCGCCGAATCACGCGCGAAGCCTCCGCCTCGCCCAACGCCGTCAACGTCACCGGCCGACTCGTGTTGTAATTCAGATACCCCTGGTCGCGCAAAATCCCCAACGCGTAGGTCACCGACGGCTTGGCCACCTTCAGCCGCTTGGCAATCTCGCTCGTATGCGCATGCGCCTCCTCCGAGCCATCGATGACCTCCTTGATCGCCTCAAGGTAATCCTCCAAACTCGCTGTCAGCGCAAAGGGCTTCTCTCCGCCTTTTCCTGCTGTCTCGTTCATCGCAAACTCCTGTCTGCCCTGAAGTATATCACAAGCACGCTCGCTGCGCTCGCAGCTCTTAGCCGTTAGTGCCCAGTTGACAGTCGACAGTCGACAGCGCGCGTGCCGCGACGGATAGGCTCACGGGTTTTTAGGCCCACTTCCTGCCTCGGGCGATTCCAGGCCCCAAAATGAACCCGCCCGAGGTCCGAGGTCAACCCGCCCGAGGTCCAAGGTCAACCCGCCCGAGGTGCGAGGTCAACCCGCCCGAGGTGCGAGGTCAACCCGCCCGAGGTCCGAGGTCAACCACGCCGAGGTGCGAGGTCAACCACGCCGTGGTGCAAAAACTGGTCGCCTCGGGAAGTCCAAGTAGCGGGCAGGTAACCGTCACACTGTCTGCGACCTATCTATCGACTATGGGAGCTCCACGACAACCAAAGGCCGTGTAAAGCGTGCATTTTTACCCTTGACATCAAAAGGAGGGGTCGTATAATAGCCGCGTCTTTAACGGTGGAGAAGGCTCCTCAAGCGGGGGCGTTCACTTCACCCCGAATAGAGAAGGAAAAATCAGGATGAGAAAACACTTCTTTGCACTACTGGTTGCCCTCTTGGGCACCACCTCGGCCTATGCCGCGTCGGTCAATTGGAGTACCGTCTCCGATTCGTGGCAGGCGGATGGCTGGTTCCACACGGGCTTTGGTGCCACCACCACCGCCTCCTTCTCCGTGGGCATTATCTTCACGGTGCCCGACCTCTTTGCCTTTACGGCGGACGCCGACTCCAAAATGCTCCTGGGCGTTCGCAATAGCGGCTCCTCCGACAACGCCGGCCCCTCCTTCGAGTTGTGGACCGATGGCGATGTGAAGGGCAAGCTCGCTCCGCAGATGGAGGGGGAGGGCTACACGGTCACGGGTGATAGCATCACCGACTACGGCGAGCGTGGCCGGGCCGATGTCAATGTGCTGCTGCATGAGGGCCAAAACTCGGCGGTCATCACGGTGGATATGTCCACAGACGACCGCTCCACCACCTATACGCTCTTTATCAATGGCACGCAGGTGGTGACGGGCTATCACTTTGGCATCAATGAGGATGTCTACGACTACCAGAACCTGGCGGCCCTCTCCGGTTCGGAGGCCTACTATATGAATGGTATCGCCTCTCAGGAGGACATCGATTCGCTGCCTGAGCCGACGGCATTGGCGCTGCTCGCCTTAGGGGTGGCCGGGGTGGCCCTGCGGCGGAAGGTTGCATAAGGAGCGCTTCTCAGGCGAGTGTTTGGGCGGCAGATGGCGGGCGCTTTCTGCCGCCTTTACTTAATAGGACGCGGCAGAGCGGTTGCGGTAAGTGGCGCAGGATGGTAGGATGGTGGCCAGTTAGCGCGAGTTCCGCGCACGAAGCAAGCAGGAGGCGAACAATGGCGATGACACGGCGGCACTTTTTGGCGATGAGCGCGTTGGGCAGCGTGGGGGCGGGCATCGCTGCGCGCACATGGGCGCAGAATCTAAAGGCGGGCGCGGCAATGCCCGTGGAGAACCCCCTCTGCGCGGCTTCGGGGAAGAAGCCGAATGTCATTCTGATTTTGTGCGACGACCTGGGCTGGGGCGACCTGGGGGCCTTTTGGCAGAACGGGCGGCGCGTTGCTGGGCAAACCCATATCGAAACGCCACACCTCGATGCGGCCATGCAGCAGGGCGTGATGCTCAAGGCTGCCTACACCACCGCCCCGGTCTGCGCGCCGGCCCGCGCCTCGATGGTGACCGGGAAGAATCAGGGCCACTGCACGCTGCGCGACAATATGTTCGATCGGCCGATTGATGCGCGTATGACCCTGGGCACGGTGATGAAGCAGGCCGGCTATGACACCTGGCACATCGGCAAGTGGGGCATCGGCGGAGGCTATGAGAGCGGCGGCCAGCCGCGGCGGGCAATGGCCTGCGACGCGGGCTTTGACTACTCCTATGGCTACCCGGCCCACGCCCACGGTCACAGCTTCTACCATTGGGAGTGCGCCACTTGGGCGAGCACGAAGGCCGGTTCGCCGATTGTGGAGAATGTCTCGGCCGAGGCCTACGCAGCTGGGCAGTATCTCGACCTCTCTACTGGCGCGGCCGGGAGCGAAGCCTTCGCGCGCGACCCCGAGGGCACCTATTACCGCCGGCAAATTGCCAACGCCGAGGTGCGCTATTGCTACGACACCGACCTCTTTACGGCCAAGATCAAGCAGTTGATTGACGCGCATCGCGGCCCCAAGCCCTTCTTCTGCTATGCCTGCTACACCACCGTCCACGGCTCGGGCAGTCAGAATAACCAGGGCGACCCTACCCTGCGTTCGGTCGCGAACTTCCATGTGCCCGGCGCCCCCTACCCGACCCTGAGCGATGGCGATAGCCGTTGGGGCGGCGGCGTGAAGTGGGAAAAGGATGCCAAGGGTTATCTTCCCTTCAAGGAGGGCACCGGCGAGGGCGAAGCCAACACCTCCAACACCTACATCTACCCCGCCTACGCCAGCTACACCCCTTCGCAACAGCGCTACGCCACCAATGTCCAGCGCCTCGATGACGCGATGGGCGACCTGCTCCACTTCCTCAAGGTCCGCGGCCTGCTCGAGAACACCCTCTTCATCTTCACCTCCGACAACGGCCCCGCCGGCGAATATCTCTCCGGCTACCGTTCGCGTATCGGCTGGGTCGATGGTGCCTTCAAGTCCAACGGTCCCTTCAGCGGGATGAAGCGCTGGGTCAACGAAGGCGGTATGCGCGAGCCCACCTTCGCCCTCTGGCCCGGAACCATCCCCGCTTCCGGCGGCGACACGCCCCGCGAAAGCGACTTCCCCTTCCAATTCCCCGCCTGGATGGCCACCTTGGCCGATGTGGCCGGGCTCCCGCAGCCTGCCGCGTGCGATGGCGTCTCCATCCTTCCCACGCTCACCGGCTCCGGTAAACAGTTGCCCATGCGCGTCTATGGCGAGCAGCAAGATGGCGAGGGTGTCCGCGGCTTCGCCCAGATGGTACGCGATGGCGACTACGTCCTCCTGCGCAACAAGGGCCTCGGCGGCACCTGCCAACTCTATAATGTGGTCGAGGACCCTGCCCAGACAACCGACCTCGCCAACCAGCCCGCCCAGGCCGAACGTGTGGCCGCGATGAAGGATCTCCTCCTCACCTGCCGCCTGCCGGTGGCCAAGGTCCCGGCCGCCAGCGGGGCGATTGCCGCCTACGCGCAGACCGCCGCGCACACCGGCATCGAAGGTGCCGCGCTCCCGGCCATCCGTTCCAAGGCCGTGCCCGCCCCAGGTTGGGGGTGCCTACTCTACCGCAAGGGGGCCGAGGCCTGGCCGTGGGTCCCCACCCTACGCACCCTGATCCCCGATGACGGCTTCTCGGTCCAAAGTGATGAACAGCTGGCAGAGGCTTTGGCCAAGCTCGGCAACGAAGCCTGCGGCATCTCGCTCCGCGGCTGGTTCCGCGCCCCCACCGATGGCAACTACACCTTCGCCTCCTCCGGCACCGGCGGCGTCCACCTCTGGATCCATGAGGTCCACGCCATCGATCGCGAGATGACCGACGCGGCCACCCGCACCACCTCCATCACCCTCGCCCTCAAGGCCGGCTTCCATCCGCTGCGCCTCTACCTTACCCAAAACGCCACCCATCCCCGCTGCACCCTCACCCTCGGCACGCGGAAGATTTGACTTCGCTTAGTCGACTCACGCCATCGCTCTCACGCGCTCGCGCCGTTTGTGTTATTATAGCAGGGCTATGGACAAGAAAACGAAGAAGAAAGACGGCTGGATTTACGGTCGGCGGCCGGTGCTCGAAGCGTTGCGCGCAGGGCGGCGGGAGATTTGGGAAGTCATTGTGCCTTCGGGGCCGGCAACGGATGAGGTGGAAGAGATGATTTCGATTGCGCGCGCGCGGCGTTTGCCGGTGCGTGCAGCCCAGCGCGGCGAGTGCGACCGCATTCTCGGGCAAGTCAATCATCAATGTTGTGCGGTAAAGGCCGGGGGCTATCCCTACGTGGCCCCGGAGGAGATTTACGAGGCGGCCGAGGCGGATCCCGAGGCGATCGTGCTCTTGCTGGACCATCTGGAGGACCCGCAGAATGTTGGCTCGCTCCTGCGGACGGCCGAGGCGTGCGGCGTGTGCGGGGTGATTTTGCCTGAAGATCGCGGGGTGTTGGTGACGCCGACGGTGGTGCGCGCCTCGGTGGGCGCTTCCGAGCACTTGAAGATTGCCCATGTGGTCAACCTGGCCCAGGCGATGAAGGAGCTTAAGGAGCGCAATGTCTGGCTTACGGGACTGGATATGACCGAGGAGGCCAAGCCCTTTACCGAGGTGGACTTCCGCGGCCGCTGCGGGATTGTGGTCGGCAGCGAAGGGAATGGGCTGGGCAGCTTGGTGGGCAAGACATGCGACTTTATCGGCTACATTCCGATGATGGGGCAGGTGGAATCGCTCAATGCCGGCGTGGCCGGGGCGTTGGCAATGTACGAGGCAGTCCGCCAAAAGGGACTTCGGAAGTAAACGCGCGGAGGCAACGATGAGTATTCGGCAACTGCATTTGCTCGTGGTCAATGGCATCACCTTCATCCGGGTGCCCTTCATCCTCAGTTTCTTGGTGCTGGCCTTGGTGCACGGGTGGGGCGTCCAGCGCCATCTGCTGAAGGAGGCGGCCGCGCCGTCGAATGTTTGGGCGGTGGTGGCGCTTGTCTGCCTGACCCTTTCGGCGTTGACCGACCTCTTTGATGGGGCCTTGGCGCGCAAGTGGAAGGTGGTCACCAAGTTTGGGGCGATGTGCGACCCCTTGATGGACAAGGTCTTCTACCTGATCGTCTTCCCCACGTTGCTCTGGCTGTTGCCGATTGGCAAGCCGTTGGAGCGGTGGCACGCGCTCTTTATGGTGGTGCTCACGGTGCTCTATCTGCTGCGCGATCAGTGGGTCACCTTCCTGCGTTCGGTGGGCACGCTCTACGGGGCCAACTGCGCGGCCACCTTCCTGGGCAAGTTCCGCACGGCGATGACCTTCCCACTCTGCGGGGTCATCTACCTCTACATTATGCTCTATGACTACACGCCCGACACGATGACTTGGTTCCGCTGGGTGGTCTACACCGGCGAGGCGGTGGCCATCTTCCTGAACTTCTGGTCGCTCTACGTCTACACGCGCAACTATCTGCCCTACATCAAGCGGAGCATCTCCGAGAAATGAGGCGCTTGGCGGGCGATGCGCTGGTGCTGGCGGCCGCCTATCTTGCGGCCTTTGCCTTGCGTTTCGACTTTGAGGAGCCGCGTTGGGGGTGGGCGCGTGTGCTCCTCGGCTTCCTGCCAACCTTGTTCATTGGGCTGACGGCCCTTTGGGTGACGGGCTGTGCACGCTTGCGGGCCGCCACCATTACCTTGCGCGCCGTACCGCGTTTTGGCGCAGCGGCAGGTATTCTGGCCGCCACCCTCCTGCTCTTGCGCGCTTTGGTCCCGGCCGATGAAGCCATTCTCCTGCGTCCGCCGGTGAGTGTGGCGATCATGCTCTCGGTGCTCGCCCTGCTGGGGTGGCTGGCGTTGCGGTATGTGACGCGAATTCAGTTGCGCCCGATTGAAGTGGCCGACCTGCTTGGGCGCGCCGAAGCCGAGGTGGGGACCCCGGCCGTGCGCCACGCCTTTCGCGGCAAACGCGTGCTGATTACCGGCGCGGGCGGCTCGATTGGGAGCGAACTCGCGCGCCAGGTCCTCGATGCCCAGCCCGAGAGCCTGACCTTGCTCGACCTGAGTGAGGCGGCGCTCTACCGCGTGCTTGAAGTGCTGCACGGCCCGGTTCGGGGCGTGGTGGGCAACTGCGCTGAGCGCGAGGCGATGGGCCGACTCTTGCGCCAGGTGCGGCCGGAAATTATCCTTCACGCCGCCGCCTACAAGCATGTGCCTTTGATGGAGGAAAATCCCGGGGCCGCCCTCAGGAACAATGCCTTGGGCACGCGGATCCTCGCAGAGGAGGCACTGGCGGCCGGCGTGGCCAAGTTTGTGTTAATCTCGACCGATAAGGCCATCGCCCCGGTGTCGGCAATGGGCATCTCCAAGCGTCTGGCCGAAGTGCTGATGCAAGACCTCTCCGGCGGGGTGACGCGCTTCTGTGCGGTGCGCTTTGGGAATGTGCTCGATTCCTCGGGGTCGGTGGTGCCAAAGTTCCGCCGCCAGATTGCCGCCGGGGGCCCGGTCACAGTCACCGACCGGCGGATGGAGCGCTACTTTATGACCATCCCCGAGGCCTGCGGCCTGGTCCTTCAAGCCGCCACCTTGGCCGCTGGTGGAGAAATCTTTGTGTTGGATATGGGCGAACCCGTCTCGATTGTCCACCTGGCCGAGACGATGATTGGCCTGGCCGGGCTGCGCCCCGGGCGCGACATCCCAATTGTCTTTACCGGCATTCGGCCTGGCGAAAAGTTGACCGAAGATTTGGGCGAAGTGAAGCGCGCCGCCACCAAGACGCACCACGAGCGGATCCTCATCGGCCACATTGCCCAGTGGCCCCACGCGGCGGTTCAAGCCCTGCAGGTGCGTCTGGAAACCCTTTTGACTAACGGTCTGGAGCCGACGCTTCAGGACCTGCAAACCCTACTCACAGCAGAGGAGAATACAATCCCATGAAGACCTATAAGATTGCCGTAGTCCCCGGTGACGGCACCGGCCCCGAAGTCATTGCCGAAGGCATGAAGGTGCTCAACGCCGCCGAAGCCAAGTTCGGCTTCAAGCTCGATACCACCACCTACGACGTCGGCGCGGGACGCTACCTGGCCACCGGCGAGATTTTGCCCGATAGCGTCTTGGCCGAGTTCCGCGGTCACGACGCGATGTTCCTGGGCGCGATCGGCGATCCGCGCGTCACCCCCGGCATCCTCGAGAAGGGCATCTTGCTGCGGATGCGCTTTGAGCTCGATCAGTACATCAACCTGCGCCCCATCCGCCTCTATCCCGGCGTGGAGACCCCGCTCAAGAACAAGGGCCCCAAGGACATCGACTACTGCGTGGTGCGCGAGAACTCCGGCGGCCTCTACACGGGCATGGGCGGCATTTCGCGCGCCGATTCCAAGGATGCCGTGGCCACGCAGGTGATGACCTACACCTACGAACAGGTGGAGCGCTGCATCCGCTTTGCCTTTGAATATGCCCGCAAGTATGGCAAGAAGGCCCGCGGCGTGGGCGAGAAGAACACCCTCGCGCTGGTCGGCAAGTCCAACGTCCTCACCTATATGTACCAGCTCTGGAACCGCGTCTTCGCCGAAGTCGGGGCCGAGTTCCCGGACGTCGAGCGCCAGTACTTCCACGTCGACGCCACCACCCTCTATATGGTCGCCTCCCCTGAGATGTTCGATGTCATCGTCACCGAGAACATGTTCGGCGATATTATCACCGACCTCGCGGCCATCACCCAGGGTGGCCTGGGCGTCTCCTCGGGCGGCAACATCAACCCCAACGGCGTCTCGATGTTCGAGCCCATTGGCGGCACGGCCCCGATGTGGACCGGCAAGCACGCCATCAATCCCATCGCCGCCATCGGCGCCGGCGCGATGATGCTCGAACACCTGGGCGAAGCGGAGGCCGCCAACGCCATCACCCGCGCCATCGCCTCGGTCACCCCCAAGATGAAGAGCCAGCTCGCCAACGAGATGGGCTTCACCACCGAGCAGGTGGGCGATATGATCGCCGCCGCCCTCTAACGCTGGCCACCCCGATGAATGCCCCCTTCGAGCCCCTGCGGGAACAAGTCGAGCGCGCACTCGATGAAGCCCTCGCGTGCGTCAGCCCCGAGGCCCGCGCCTACCCCGGCGGCGAGGCCTTCCAAGCCGCGCTTGAACACGCCCTCAAAGGCGGCGGCAAGCGCGTCCGCCCCATCCTCACCCTCCTCTGCGCCCAAGCGTGTGGCGCCCAGGCGGGGTCGGACGCGGCGGCCGATGCCCTGCATGCAGCGCTCGCCATCGAATTGCTCCACAGCTACACCCTGATCCACGACGACCTGCCGAGTATGGACAACGATACCGAGCGCCGGGGCGCGCCCAGCGTCTGGGCCAAGTTCGGCGAGGGGCAGGCGGTGTTGGCGGGCGACTACCTCCAAGCCCTCGCCTTTGCGCAGGTGGCCGCCTGTCGCCGCGCAGCGGAGCTGCTCCCGCTCCTAACGCGCGCGGCCACGCAGGTCATTCACGGTCAGGTCTCGGACATCGCCGCCGCGCAGATGCCCGCCGCGCAATGGACCCCGGCGCTCGTGGGCTACGTCTTCACCAACAAGACGGCCGAACTCATCCGCTGTGCCTGCGCCCTCGGGGCCACGGCCGCCGGTGCGCCGGAGGCCGTCCGCGAGGCGTTGGCCGACTACGGCACGCACGTGGGCCTCGCCTTCCAGTATGTTGACGACCTCCTGGATGCCCAGCAATCCCAGGTGGGCAACGAGCTCAACGCGCTGGCCGTCTATGACAACGAGGCCGAGGCTGTGCGTGAGACAGCGGCCTACTGCACCAAGCGCGCCCTTAAAGCCCTTGAGGCCGTCCCGGGCGATACCGCCGCCCTGGCCGACTTTGCCTCCGCCCTCCTCGAGCGCTTGGCGTAGCCCCAAGCCTTCACTCCAAAACAAGAGGCACGCCCGAGAGGACGTGCCCTTTGTTTTGGATATTCGCTGCTCGCGCAGAGGATAGATGACGGAGGATAAATAACAAGCCCCCAGCCTATCCATCGCGGTATCGCGGGCTAACCGCTAGCAGCTAACGACCAACCGCTTACTTGGAAGCCTTGGCGCCGGCGCGGAGGCGAGCCTGCACGCGCTTCTTGTAGGCCTCGCGGCGGGCACGCTTGACGCGCTTACGGAGTTGCTGACCCATGGTGTTCTCCTAATTAAAGGGTTGAAGGGAGGGGAAACGCGGCGCGGCTTAGGCCATGCCGAGCTGATAACGAACGAAGCGCTTGACGGTGATCGTGTCGCCAGTGGCCTTTTCGGCTTCCTTGACGACCTGGGTCACGGACATCTTGGGCTCCTTGACGAAGGGCTGATCGATGAGGCAGACCTCGGCGAAGTGCTTCTTGAGCTTGCCCTTGAGGATGCCCTCGATGATGTTGGCGGGCTTGCCTTCCACCTGAGCGCGGTAGACTTCCTTCTCGCTCTCGATTTCGGCCTCGGGCACTTCGCTCTCGTTGAGGTAGCGCGGGGCGGCGGCGGCGGCCTGGAGGCAGACGTCGTGCACCAGCTGCTTGAAGGCTTCGGTGGCGATGGTCTCGGGCTTGGTGCAGCCCACTTCAACGATCACGCCCACCTTGCCGCCGGCGTGGATGTAGGATTCCACGAGCCCAGTGCCGGTGAGGGCGATGTAGGCGCAGCGGCGGATCTTCACGTTCTCGCCGGTGGCGGCCACCACTTCGGTGAGCTCGGTAGCGTGCGTCTCGGTAACCTTCTCGTCACCGGCAGCAACGGCCACCGCGAGCTTCTTGGCGAAGTCGAGGAACTTATCGGTCTTGGCCACAAAGTCCGTCTCGCAGTTCAGCTCGACGATGCCGTAGGCGCCATCGGCCCCAGCGGCAGCGGCGATGATGCCCTGCTTGGACTCGCGGTCAGCGCGCTTGACCTGGAGGGCCAGACCCTTCTCGCGAAGGATCTTGATGGCCTCTTCCATGTTCCCATCCGTATCCTGGAGGGCGCGCTTGCAATCCATCATGCCCACGTTGGTCGCGGCACGAAGCTCGTTAATCATTGCAATGGTAATCGCAGCCATGGTCTTGCTCCTCTTTCGGCTTACTCAGCGGCAGGGGCTTCGGGAGCGGCCTCGGCGGCGGCTTCGGCCTCAGCCTCGGCCTTGGCGGCGGCAACGGCCTCCTGAGCGGCGGCAGCGGCGGCGCGGCGCGGGGAGAGACCGGCGGCGGGCTTGCGGGCGGCCGGCTTACGCGTGGCGGCGGCTTCCTTGCGGGCGGCCTTGTCGGCGGCGAGCTTGGCGGCGCGCTCGGCTTCCTGAGCGGCACGGGCCTCGGCGGCGGCCTTGGCGGCCTCGCTGTCGGCATCCTTCAGCACTTCGGCAATCTTCTCAACGATGAGCTGAATGCCACGGACGGAGTCGTCGTTGCCGGGGATGACGTAGTCAATCGGGTCGGGATCGGCATTGGTATCGACGATGGCGACCACGGGGATGCCCAGGCGCTTGGCTTCCTTGACGGCGTTGGCCTCGCGGCAGACGTCGACGATGAAGAGGGCGCCAGGCATCTTGTCCATCTCGGCAATACCGGTGAGGTTGGATTCGAGCTTCGCGAGCTCGCGGGCCAGGGCGGAAGCTTCCTGCTTGTGGGCCGAGAGGACGCCGTTGTTGTTGCGGGCGATGTTCTGGATCTGCTGCATGCGCTTGACGCTGCGGCGGATGGTCTGATTGTTGGTGAGCGTGCCACCGAGCCAACGCTCGGTCATGTAGAACTGGTTGCACGCGAGGGCGGCATCCTTCACCACTTCCTGCGCCTGCTTCTTGGTGGCCACGAAGAGGACCTTCTGCCCGCCGGCGACAACGCCACGGAGGAACTCGGCAGCCTCGTCGAGGAGGTCAACCGTCTGGGTCAGGTCGATAATGTGGATTTCGTTGCGCTTGTCGAAGATGTAAGCCTTCATCTTCGGGTTCCAGCGCTTGGTCTGGTGGCCAAAATGCAGACCCGCTTCAATCAGGTCCTTGAGCTCGATCAAATGAGCCATGGTGTATCTCTCAAACGTGTTGCCGTTTAATCCGCTTGAAAACCCGCACACGCGGACGGATTTCCTCGCTTCTTACGCCCTCGGGCACACGCCCCAGAAACGTAATGTGCGTGATTATGCCAAAATCCCCACCCCAAAAGCAAGGAAAAAAACGCGAGGCGGCTCGCGGAACGAGCGAGCGGTTAGCCGTTAGCTGTTAGCTGTGGGGGCTTCTCGCCCCCACACCCCTCGGGAGCGCCGGGTGGCCTGGCGGAGCAGGCCACTGCACCACGCTTACCAGCGCAGCCCTTTCCCTGCGTGTATTTCGGCGTGACAAGGCCTCCACAACCCTTTGTGCCCTATGTGTTCTTTGTGGTTGCTAAACCTGCGTGTATTTCGGCGTGCCTTCTGCGCAGCCTAGTGTGCCAGCGCGGCGTAGCGGGCGAGGAGGGTGCGGACGATGTCGGGTTCGGGGGTGTCGGCGGGGAGGGCGTAGGCTTTGAGGAGGAGGCGATCGAGGGCGGCGTGGGCTTTGCGGAGGGCGGGGGGCATCGCGAGGGGGTCGTAGAGGTCGGCCAAGGAGGAGCCGGGGAACTGGGCGCGCGCATCGAGGATGGCCTGGGCCTTCTCCTCCACCGCCGCGCGCAGGGTCTCGTCCGCCTCCGGCCACGGGAAGTTATTGTAGACGATGTCCTTCGAGTAGCGGTAGTCGCTTTTCAACCGCCCGCAGACCGCCCGCATCCACGCATTATGCACCGAGCTCGTCAACACCCCAAAGTGATAGAGCGTCGCATTCGGGATGAGGCGCAGAGCGTTGGAGCAGAGGACATCCGGCCCAATGAAGCCCATCGGCACATACTCTCGCCGCTCGGAGGAGGTCTCGGGGATAACGATGGAGTTGCCTTTGGGCATATTCTCCGTTTGGAAGCGCGTGGGCGTGGCAGCTAGTCTGTTCGTTGAGGCACGTTTGCTTGCCTGACGCAAGCGCTTTACGGCCTCGATTCGCTTCATACACTCGGGCAACTTGCGTAGGTCACCAGGGGCGGCATCCCCCAGCCAAAGGCACCAACGGTGCCAGCCATTGATAAACTCATCAGAGCCGAGCCACTCCTTAAAGTAGGGCGCAGCGCCGGGCTCTTTGGCCAAGAAGTCGGCTTTCTCTTCGTCGGTAAAGAGGTAGTTGCCGCCGTCGATGGGCTGATTGCCCATGCCGATAGGCGGGACATCGCAGAGGGGCGTGGTGCGGCTTTCAACGACCACGCTCTCGCCCTCGGTGAGATAGGGCGTATAACGGTTCTCGCCTAGGAGGGAGAAGCCCTCGATGACGCAGTGGACGGCGGCCTTGCCCTTGGCTTCGTTGGACCACTTAAAGGTGGGCACGCCAAAGTTGATGCGGAAGCCTTCGGCGTAGAGAGGCTTCCAGAGGAGGGCCGGCTGGATGCCTTGGGAGATGGAATTGGTGGAGACGAAGGCCGCGCGGGTGGCAGGGTGTTCCTTCATCTTGTTGGCGGCCAGACGATACCAGCAGGTGACGTAGTCGAGGTCGCCGCAGCCCTTCATCTCCTTGAAGACGGCGTTGAGTTCGGCCTTCTGCTCCGCACTCATATTGCGCGCCCCGAGGAAGGGCGGGTTGCCCATAATGTAGTCGGTGGTGGGCCAGGGGGAGGAGAGGGCGTTGGCGCAGAGGATGTGGGGGGAGTCGCGGAGGGGGAGGCGGTCGTAGGGTTGGTGGAAGGCGGCGGAGGCGTCGAGGTTGGCGAGGTGGTCGGTGAGCCAGAGGCCGGTCTGGGCGATTTGGGCGGGGAAGGGCTCGATCTCCAGGCCGTAGAATTGGGTGACGCGGACCTTGAGGAGCTCGGCGAGGGGCGGGGCGAAGGCGGGGTTGGGGTGGCGCTTGCGCAGGAGGTCGCGCTCCAGGCGGCGGAGTTCGCGGTAGGCGACGATGAGGAAGTTGCCGCAGCCGCACGCCGGGTCGAGGAAGGTGAGGGCGGCGAGGCGCGCGTGGAGGGCGTCGAGCTGGGCGGGGGTGACGGCGGCGGCGAGGTCGGCGCGCAGGGCGTCGAGGAAGAGGGGGCGGATGAGGGCGAGGATGTTGGTCTCGCTGGTGTAGTGGGCGCCGAAGTCGTGGCGGCGCTTGGGGTCGGTGACGCCTTGGAAGAGGGAGCCAAAGATGGCCGGGGAGACGCTGCGCCAATCTTGGTCGCAGAGGTCGAGGAGGCAATCGCGAGTGGCGGGGGTGAAGTCTGGCGGCTGGATGGTGCCGCGGAAGAGGCCGCCATTGATGTAGCGGAAGCGCTCGCGGTCGCGCGCGTTGAGCCAGGGGAGGCGGTCACGGCGGGTGTCGTCGGCATCGAGGAGGGTGAAGAGGTGGGTGAGGGCGTCGCCGAGGGAGGTGGTGAGGGAGCGTTGGATGTAGGTGGTGAAGGTGTTGGGGGCAAAGATGCCGGTGTCGTCGGCAAAGACGCAGAAGAGTAGACGGGTGAGGAGGAGGGGGAGGTCCGCGGGGTCGTAGCCGGTGGCTTCGAGGGCGTCGCAGAGGCGGGCCATCTTCTCGGCGGCCTTGGTAGTGACATCCTGCTGCTCGGCCCAGTCGGGGGCGAGGGCATCATCGAGGAGGAAGCGGAAGAGGTGGCCGCGCTTGGGGAGCTCGCGCAGGAGGAACTTCTTGCTCTTGCCGCTCTGACGGTCGAAGAAGTGCCAGTGCTCGAAGTCGCAGCAGAGGAGGTAGCGCGGGGCGGCCTCGCCCAGGAGCGCGCAGTAGGCCTGCGCCTGGAGGTAGGCATCGGAGAGATTCTTGCCGCGGCTCTTCATCTCGATGAGGAGCTTGCCGGGGAAGAGACCGTCGATGAACTTCGTCGAGGCCGAGGCCGGATCCTTCAGCGGCACCTCGTGCTCGATCTTGAGCCCAAAGCAGGCGGCAAAGCCGTCGAGGAAGGTCGCCGCCTGCTGCTTCTCGTCGCTATCCTCGCGGTGCTCCTTGGCAAACTGCCCCAACCGCGCCAGTATCGTATCCCAATGTTCCATAGGCATAGTGTAGCACATCGGAGCCGTTAGCGGTTAGCTGAGTGTGGGGGCAACTCGCCCCCACACCCCTCGGCCCCTCCGATGGCCCTCTTTCGCCGCCCGGCCCTCGCTTTTGCCCGCGCCTACCTCGCCTTGACCTAGGGCCTACCTCACCTTGACCTAGGGCCTACCTCGCCTCGACCTAGGGC
>JBJEVY010000097.1:0-16790 GCA_051884775.1 Candidatus Spyradenecus sp.
TCTCGTCAAAAGGTCATCCCGGCCTAAAAAGTAGTTGACAACATACATATTTGTTTCTTTGTGGTTAAAAAACTGCGTGTATTTCGGCGTGCTCTTCTTTGTGCTCTGTGATTTCCTCCTGCGTCTATTTCGGCGTGACAAGGCCTCCACAACCCTTCTTTTCTTTGTGTTTCTTTGTGCTCTTTGTGTTTCTTTGTGGTTAAAAAACTGCGTGTATTTCGGCGTGCTCGGCGTGCTCTGTGCTTCTCTGTGGTTGCTCATCCTGCGTCTATTTCGGCGTACGCCGTGCTTCTCTGTGGTTGCAAAAAGCCCTGCGGCGTTTTGCCGCAGGGTCCAGTATATATTAGGAATGAGGAAAGGGGGCGCGCTGCGGGTAAGCGCAGCGCGCAGGAATTACTTCGTGGCCTTGACCTTGAAGCTCCGGCCAATCAGCGTATGGGTTGCCGTGGGATCCGCAGAGAAGTACGCCTCGTACATCCCATCGCTGTCCAGGTCCTGGAAGCCAAGGCCATAGCCATCTTCAATGGTGACATCCTCGCCATCGACTAGCTTAACGCTTACGTTTTCAGCGATAGAAGCCAGCGCACCATCGGCCGTCTCGACCGCGACCTTGACGAGAAAGGTCTGGAGTTCACCCGTCGCGCTATACTGCGGCGTAATGGAGACGATGCCGAAGTTGTAGTCGACCTTCAGGGTGGTGCCCTCGGCCGTGACCACGCTATCGCCGAAGACCGCGAGGACAGCATCGATTTCGGCGGCGGTGAGCGTCTTCGCGGCGCCCGCGACCGAGGTCGAACCCGAGACCGCCGTCACTTCGCTCAGCCCAGCAGCCTGGGCAGCCGCCAGCAGAGTGGCCTGCGACTCCGCAGAAAGCGCCACAGAGCCTTCGCCCTCGGCCACCGGCGGAATGACAATCGTCGGCACCGCCGCCAAGACCACCGCCGTGCCCGCCTCATTAGCCGCGAAGGTATAGCCCTCCGGCGCGCCGGTAAGCTTCGCCGCCACGGTCGCCGGGTCCGTGCAGGTGAGGATGACCGTGTCAGCCGCAGCAGCGGCCCCAGTCACCGTCACCGTCGCGCCATCGGCAATCGTCACCGTCCCGGCCGTCAACGCGCCGTTGGTCACATCGAGCGTGGCACCGTCATTGAAGGTCAGTGTCCCGCTCACCGTGCCGGTGCCGGCGAGCTTACCCGCCACCGTCACCGCGCCAGCCCAGGAGCCGGTCAGGTTCACCGAACCGGAGGCCTCAATCTCGAGGGGCTTAGTCTCATCGGTCGTGCCCGAGAGAGTCAAGGTCTTCTCCGTAGCATCCGCAGCACCCGCCACGCAGACCTTGGCCAATCGGGCAGCCGAAGTGAGCAGATCACCGGTATGTTCGGTATTCTTGGATTGAACAATACGCAAGATGCGCGAGTTATCAGTCCTTGGGTCCCAGTCAGCGCGGAAGGGACTGGCACCCGAAAGCGAGCCAATCTCAACGATGGTGGGATCCGCCTCCGTATTACCTTGGGTAATCACCAAACCGCCAGCCTGGTCATTCTTGACTGCTAGAGAAGTGCCAAAGCGCAACGACTCGGCATTGGGCAATGTCCGAAAACCCGTGCCCGCGAAGTGGATAGTGCCCGTGCCCGTGATGGTCGAGTAATTTACACCCGCCTCCGAGATATTGGCCGTCGAGGTCAACTTCAGCGTGGCGCCATCGCTTACCGTCAACGAACCGTTACCACCAAGCATCGAGCCGCGCCCGGCGACCGTCAACATAACACCAGTATTAACCGTCAGCGCGCCATTCTTAGTAAGGGCATCTCCGGAGTCTTTCGTAGTAGAAAGTGCCACATCACTAGCGAGATTTGTTCTAGCGCCCTGAACATTAAACTGGCCAGCCGAGACTGCGAGAGCACTCGTCGTGCCACCAGTAACCGTTGTGTTATAGAGCCAGAAGTTTCCGGCACCTTCCTTGGTCAGCGTGTAACCATTCAGTGTCAGCGCGGTATCGCCATAGCCGCTGGCCAGTAGACCAAAGTTATTGGCACCAGAGACCTTTGCGTTGCCCTGCAAAACAATGCTGACCAACTGCCGCTGCGTATTACCAATCTCCGCACCGCTATTCGCGTAGGTGGCACCTTCGTACAAGGTCACCGTCTGTAACCAAAGTGCCGCCTTACCATTCACATCGAGTGTGGCTCCGGCCAAGACATCCACATCATGAAGAGCCCCATCATTCCCTGTAGATGTTATGGCCTCGGTTCCCATCTTGAGGGTACCGACCTTGACCACGGTCTTATTAGCCATACGAACAGCAGCATTCAGCGTCAACACACCATCACCACTCTTGGCAAAGGCGCCATTCGTGGTGGAACCGGTCAAAGCCGTCGTCAGCGTGCTATCGCCAGAAGTCTTTACCGTCAAGGTGCCATCCTTGACCGTCACGGCACTCTGCGCATTGACCACATCAATCGGCAGCGTTACATTGCCTGAGGTTTCACTCACTGTACCTAGCGCGAGAACCGAGCTTACCTCAATTTCCAGCGCACACTCGGCGGACGAACCACCAACAAAGGTCGTGCTCTCAAAATAGGTTCCCGCCGGGATGGTCACCGTAGCCGGGGCCGTCAAAGCCGAGAAGTCAATCGTCAGACGACCATTCGTTGGCACCATGTCAGTGCTCCACAAGGTGGCATCATTCCAGGCTTGATTGTCCGCCGTCGGGGTCCAAGTCACATCACCGACGACCCCAAAGGACACCGTTCCCTCCGAAACGCCCGAGATCGAATAGCCAGGAATGAGAATCTGCTCGGCCGTCACCCCCGCCGGCAAGGTGAGTGAGCCCGCCGTCACTTCTTCTTCCGTCGGCGTCACCAGTACGGTCGCCCCCTCAGCAATCGTTAACGCCGCAGGGCGAAGCGTACCAATACCAAGCGTACCGCCCTGAATCGAGACCTTTAACTCAGTCCCCGAAACAGCCGTAAGCGCCACGATACCAGCACCACGCTTAGCTACTGTTCCAGAACCAGAAATCACATTCGCAATATCGCGGTCGGTTGCAGCATCAATCTCCAATGTCGCCTCCGAAGCGATTGTAACGGTGCCCGTGCCTACCGTACCTACGCCAGTCAAGAGCACTTTACCACCCGTGATGGTTGTTCCCGTGGCATAGGTATTCACGCGCGTCAATTCCAGCACACCAGCCCCCTTCTTCTCCAAGGGCGCGGTTCCGGTCTCTGTTTGATTGCCATTCCCGTTATTGTAAGTAGCGGAAGAGGCGAGAATGGTATCGACCCGCAAACGCGCCTTATCAGCCACATCAATCGAGAAGGTATTATTAGAGTCACCCGGAGCTTGCCGAATGAGGGCAATTTGAGCCGTCTCGTCACTGCCGGTACTCGTCAGCGTCGAGAGCGTCTCGCCCGTCTCGCCATTCTTCGCTGTAACCGTCAAGTCGTTGACCGAAGCGGTTCCATTGAAGAAGTCAATCGCACGGTTCGACTGCGCAGCCGTCAACTGCAAATGTCCGCCACAGAGCTCCAATGGCGTAATCATCGTCTCGCGCGACTTCGTAATCAGCGTGCCGCCTTCCTGCAACACAATCTTCTGGCCATCGGTATAACCCCAGCCAGTCGAATCGTTGCCCTTAAGGCTCAGCGAGGCCCCGGAACCGGAGACCGTAATCACGCGGCCATTCGTCAACCCAACGCTGCCCTTGTCGCCCTTATCATAGAGCGCGACCCCCTTCACCACCAACGCGCCCTTCGCGGCTGTGTCGATGTCGCTAATCGTCGTTGCGCCCACGGTCAATTCCTTCCCCGTGGCCACCGACAATGTACCTAACGAAGTGGTAATGGCAGAGACATCCAAACCCGTATTGACCACTGTCTCTGTAGCAGAAAGTGCCGTGCCCGTAATCTCTGCGCTTGTTGCAAAAACCAGCTTGCCATCACCCTGCACCGTGAACTGGCTAAATGCCGGTAACACGCTATCCAGCGTAATGGTAATCCCTGCGGAGGGAGTCTTGATAACGACCGCAGCGTTCTCGCCCGGCGCGCTACCCGTATCCCATTCCAATGCGCTATAGACCACCGTGGTCTCTGTCGAAGAACTCAGGTCAGCAGTATAGACCTTCGGCAGTGCGGGATAGGCCTCGACAAGCGCCGCCACCTGCGTATCATCCAGCACGCTATTGTAAATGGCCAGCTCGTCGATATAGAGGTTCGTGGCCTGAACAGCCGTGGCGTTGGGCCCGGTCCAGCGCGTCCCCACCTGGAAGCCGCCGCCGACCTCGATGGCCGTGGAGCCGGTCACCGCCGTGCCGCCGTCAATCTGGATCGAGAGGCCCGAGGATGAACGCTTGGCCACCACCAAGTGCCACCCGGTCGAGAGATTCTCCGCCGTCGCGTCCACATAGGTATCAGCCGTGCCAAAGCGCATCGTCGAGGCGTTCTGCTTCAAGAGGAAGCAGCCACTGCCAAAGGAGACAACCGTGGCCTTGTCCGGCGCGTCCGAGACCTTAATGTAGGACATCACCGAGAACTCCGCCGGCCATGTGTAGTCCACACCCGGGTGGCACGCATCGCTAATCGTCACCGCCTTGGATGCACTTCCACCCGACTCCGTGCGCAGGGAGTCGACATAAACGGCATTACCGTTATTCCAGTCCCACGAAAGTGAACCAATCGTTGGCGCGGTGCTATTGGTGAATGAAAACGATAGATTCGGCGTTGGTGCGTCGGCTGCTCTTCCTGATAGAGCTAATGCTGAGGCGGCGAAGAGCGCGCCTAGAGTGCGTGTTATTCCTCTCATAATTCCAGTTCCTTTCCTAATAGACTGAGCCCGGAGAAAGGGCCACCTTTCCCCAGTCACGGCGTGAAGTATACACGCTTTACCCCCCCCCGTGCAAGTGAAAAGTGAAACTTTTTTAGGGGGGCGCGGGGGCGCCCCCCCGTGAACGGTGAACAGTGAACGGTGAACGGGAGATGCGCGCTGGCGCGCGCAGCGGACAGCCGACAGCGGACAGCGAGGGTCCCCGGGCGGCAGAACGAACCTCGGGCGGGTCCGAGGCGAAGTCGCCCGAGGTTCGAGGTCAACCTCGGGCGGAATACGCCCGAGGGGCGCGGAGGAGCCCCGTGAACAGTGAACGGTGAGAGGTGAACGGTGCGCGGGGGCGCGCGTGTGGGCGGGGGGGCTTGGGGGCTAGCCCCCAACGGCCCTTGCAGGGAGGCGCGGCAGCGCATCCCTGCTGCGTGTGCCAGGCAGCCCCCGTGTGTGCCTATAGCCGAAGTGCCCGGAGGGCGCGTCGGCCGGGGTGGAGCGCCCCGCGCTCCCGAGGGGTGTGGGGGCGAGGAGACCCCACATCGCTAACAGCTATCCGCTAGCCGCTATCCGCTAACAGCTATCCGCTAACAGCTAACCGCTAATTCTTCGCTGTGCGGGAGAAGTAGAAGAAGGTGGGGTCTTCGTGGTCGGGGCGGAGGCCGGAGGCGAGGAGCATGCGCTTGGAGGGGAGGTTCTCGCGGTAGCATTTGGCGAGGACCTTTTCGAGGCCCCAGTAGCAGAGGGCGTAGTCGGCCATGGCGCGCATGGCTTCGGTGGCGTAGCCGTGGCCTTCGACTTCGGGGAGGAGGCGAATACCGAGTTCCACGGTGTTATCGTAGGTGAAGTTGTGGAAGACGCCCTCGCCGATGAAGTCCTCGCCGAGGTAAAGGCCGAGGGAGAGTTCGGCGCGGCGCTCGAAGTCGTGGCGGGCGATTTGGAGGAACCAGGCGGCGGGGGGATCGCCCTCGCCGGACCAATCTTTGCGCCAATCCCAGCCCCAGAGGAGGGAACGGGGGAGGTCGCGGGCAAGGCGACCGTAGGCGTGGACATCGGCATCGGCGACGGGGCGGAGGGAGAGACGCTCGGAGTGGAAGGCGGGGGGCGCGTCGAGGCTCTCGATAACGCGGCGGGGGGTGAGGGTGTACTTATCGAGAATCTCGATGGGGTTGTACTGGAGCTTGGACTTGCGCAGACCGCAGTCGCCGGCATCGTCTTCGCGGTTGATGGTCTCGAGTTCGGGGCGCTGAAGGGCGCGGGCGAAGGCCTGGGCGATGGTGGGGTAAGCGCCTTCGTAGCCAACGAGGGCCTTTTCGATGTGCACCACGAGGGTGGAGCCGACGACTTCGCCGACGGTAATGGCCACAAGGGTGCCCTCATGCTCCAGGAGGCCGCCGCAGAGGCCGAGGTCATCGAAGGCTTCCAGCAGGAGACGCGAGCCGTGGAGCTCTTCGTTGGCGACGAAGGAGTGCTTGGCGTATTGGCGCTCGGCGTAGGTGCGCAGGAAGTCGAGGACGCGCGGGAGGTCGGCCGAGGTCATCAGGCGGAAGGTGGCGGAGGGGTAGAGGCGGCGGAACTTGGAGACGTGGTTGCGCTGGCCGGCGAAGCGCTTGCCGGCGTAGTCCACGAAGTCGGAGAAGCGGTAGAGGTAGTCGCGCCAGGTGCGAGGGTTGGAGAGGGTGAGGTCGCGGCCGTAGCGGCGGACGAGGGGGGAGAGGCGCTCGGCGGGGATAGAGGCGAGGACGAGCGGCCAGGCGTTCTCGACGCACCAAGCCTCGAGCGCGGCGAGGGCGCGCAGCTCGGCCTCGGGGTCGCCTTCGGGGTGGAGGGGGTAGTCGAAAACTTGGCGCCCGCCGTAGGCCGAGCGCAGGAGGAGGCAACCCTCACTCTCGGCGTAGGCGGTCTTGGCGTAGGGCAACCACATGAGCTGGAAGCCGAGGGAGTAATCGGAGAGGCGGAAGCGCTGAGCGCAGAAGTAGGGGCGCAGGGCGGGCAAGACCTCACGGGTGAGCGGGCGAAACTCCATCGGTGAACTCCTGGAAGTGAAGACGGCAAAAGGCGCGCAGACGCAGGCTTAGGAGCTCGCCCAGCAGCCGCGGGGTCGAGCGCAGGGCCCAGGGAAGCCAGCGGCGGAGAAGCGCGCGGGCAACATCGCGGCCCTTGGTGTGGAAGCCCTGGAGCCGGAGGTCTGGCGCGGGGGTGCGCGCAAGCGAGGGGAAGGCCTCGGGGCGGGCGAGGGTGTAGGTGTAGAGAAGGTTGCCCGAGCGCGTGGGCTGCTCGGGGGCGACCAGGCGCTCGGCAAAGAGGGCACGGGAGGCGGCGGTTGGGCTCTGGACGGCGGTGGCGTGGGTGGCAACGGTGATCGCTTCGGTGGCGAGGAAGAGGCGCCAGCCGATGAAGGCCACCGGCACGGCCGCCAAGAGCGCGCACGGCATCACCGCCCAACGCGGACGCAACATCACCCAAGGCAACATCGCCGCCGGGTAGAGGAGCGGCACGTAGCGCGCGTAGCCCACGTAGAGCCGCGGCACGCAGAGCAGCGAGAAGAGGCACAGCGCCCACGCGCCGCCCCAGCCGCGCAGGTGCCGCCGGCAGCAGAGCGCCAGGAGCGCCCCACCCCACAAGGTCAGGCGCAGGCCGGGGCCGAGCGCATCGGCGCTCGCGCCATCGGCGCTTAGCACGGCCACGCCGAAGTTGGGCGCCAGGGAGGTGGTCCAGTGGCCGAGGTAGACGTAGAGCACGCGCGCGCAATAGCCCATCGCCTGGGCATCGGCGTTCGCAGAGAGGAAGTCCGAGGAGATTTCGCGGAGCTGACCGGCGGCGAGGAGGCGGAGGGTCGGCAGGCAGAAGAGGGCCACGCCGGCCGCCGCGAGGGCCGCCTTCCACCAGAGGCGCGGGGCGCGATAGAGCAAGACGCCGCCCAGGAGCGCGCCGGGAATCCAGGCGGTCATCTTGGTCATTGCCGCGAGGGCGAGGGCGGCGAGAGCGAGGTGGGCGCGGGCAGGGGTGAGGGGCGCGCGAGTGTCGGCCACGCAGCAGAGGGCGATGAGCAGGAGGCAGTAGAGCGCGCCATCGGGCATCAGGTTGCCGACGCCCAGGAGCGTGAGGGGCGAAAAGAGGAGGAGGGCCGTTTGGAGGCGCGAGCAGGTGGCGCGGAGGGTGTGCCAGGCGGCAGCGAGCCAGAGCCAGAGGGCGGCAGTGGCCAGGTCGGTGCTGCCAGTGAGGCGGTAGAGCGCGGCACCGAAGCGGGCGAGGAGGTCGGGCAAGGCGCAGTGGAGGGGCGAGTAGTCGCCCGAGAGCGGCACGCCGGCGTGGAGGAGGGTCTGCGGGGCGAGGTAGTTCTCCACATCGTAGAGGCCGCTGGGCGCGAAGGTCAGGAGCGCGAGCGCGAGGGCGGCGGCCACCGTCAGCGCCCAATGCCGCAAGCACCCAAAGCGGAAGGCCACCAAGGCAAAACCGGCAGTCACCATCCCCACGAGCAGCGGCGAGCCCGCCAGCGCCACGGCGGCGGGGAAGAGGAGAAGAAGAGCTGACAGCTGACAGCTGACAGCTGACAGTTGCTCGCTGCGCTCGCAGCGGACAGCGGACAGCGGACAGCGGACAGCGCTGGCGCTCGATGAGGAGGGCCCGTCTGAGCCGTGGAGGAATGCTTTAAGCCAACAGCCAATCCGTCGCGTAAGCGGCTGTCCGCTGTCCGCGATGACATAGCTCCTCGCGTTGCTCGGACTTGTCGGCTGTCGGCTTACCAGGTTATCTTCCATTCGCTTCCACCGTCCCTCGCGAGCCCACCGGCCTACCCAAAGTACCGCCCCATGTCGCGGGCGCGGCGGGGGTGGAACTTGGGCTCCTCGAGCCAGAGGGCATACCACATCTCGCCGAAGCCGGCATTGGAGAAGTGGGCCAGGCGGTTGTTGGCCAGGTGGCCGAGGTTGGCCTTGAGGGTGGCGTTCTCGTTGCGCTCATCGCCCTCGCGCAGGACGCGGAAGGCCTCGTCGATGGCCCCGCGCTTGACGAGCATCCAGGCGTAGGTGGCGTAGAGGAGGGCGGAGGTGTCGTAGCGCGTGCGGCGGACGGCCTTGGCGAAGGCCTTGGCGAGCGCTTCGGCCGGGGCTTCGCGCTGCCAGAGGCGGGCGAGCTTGATGCACGCGAGGCTGGGATCGAGCAAGAGCGCGCGGGGCAGGAGGGCATCGACGCGCTTAAAGTCCTTGCGCTGCCAGGCGAACTGCAGCTCCATCGTGGCCAGCTGGCGGCCGAGGAAGGGGACCCAAAGGCGATAGCGCTCGAGGGGACGCAGGAGGGCCTGCACCTCGGCGATCATCGCATCGCGGTCCTTGGCCAGTTCGGCCTCGGCGGCCTTGGGGTTGGCCATCTGGCGGGTCTGCCAGCGCTTGACCTTGGCCTGCATCTGCGCTTGGGCGCGGGCCATCACCGCCTGCACCTGGTCGGAGAGCGCGCCCATGCGCCGCTTGAGCAGCCAGCCCAGGCCGACCTGCCCGGCCACGAGCGTCAGCACGCCGGCCACCAGGCCCCAGCCCCAGCCGGTCAGACCCGAGAGCGTCAGCCCCAGCCCCACGCAAAGGGCCACGAAGAGATTGATGAGAACGGTAATCATAGGCTTTCCTTTTCCAAGAGGGCTACGAGCTTGCGCACCAACCGGAGGCTCCGGGCAAGGGTCTCGGCCGAGAGTTGCTCGGCGGTATCGGCGGCGGTGTGCCAGGGCGCGTAGTCAAAGTCAATCAGGTCAATCGCTTGCCAGCCCTCGGCCAGAAAGGGCACATGGTCATCGACAATCTCCCCCTGCGCGGGCAAGGGCAGCCCCACCTGCTTGGCCGCCCGGCACGCAAGGGCCTTCAGGCGCGGGGAACCATTCGTGGCCAGCCCGGGCGTGCCCCCCTTCGCCCCGAGCATATCGAGCACAATCACCGGCACGCGCGGCAACTCGGCCGACCGCGCCGCATGCCACGCGCCTTGCAGACCATCCTGCGCGCTGTAGCGTTCGCGGCTCTCCTCGCCATCGAGGAAGAGGTAGGCCACCGGCAGCTTGCCTTCGCGCGCCAGGTGCAGAAGCAGCCCCACGGTGCTCGCGCCATCGTTCGCGCCGACGAAGCGCTCAATGCCGCGCTTGGTATCGAAGTGCGTGGCCAGGATAGCCACGGGCTGGGCGGCGGCCGGGCGATAGACATTGGTCATCGGCAGCCCCAGGCCGGAGGTGAAGGGCTGCACCTGCGCACGCGGTCCCAGCTGCGCGGCCAGCCACTCGGCGGCTCGGCGCCCGGCCGCAGTCCCGGCCTCGCGCTCGGGGCACGCCTCCAAAAAGCGCACCACCGCCTGCAACGCGGCCTCCCCCTCAGCCTGACTGGCACGCCTAGCAAACCATCCCGCAACCAGAACAGCCGACAGCAGACAGCCGACAGCGGACAGCAACCAGCGGACAGCGGACAGCGGACAGCGGACAGCGCTGGCGCTCGATGAGGAGGGCCCGTCTGAGCCGTGGAGGAATGCTTTAAGCCAACAGCCTATCCGTCGCGTAAGCGGCTGTCGGCTGTCAGTCTGAACCGTGGGAGGTACACTCCTTGGACCAGCAGGCTGCCCGTCGCGTGAGCGGCTGTCCGCTGTCGGCGATGACATAGCTCCTCGCGCCGCTCGGACTTGTTCGCTGTCCGCTGTCATCAGTCCATCCGCAGACCGAAGAGATTGAGGAGGCGATCGAGGTCGCCATTACCATAGAAGTCAATCTCGAGGGTGCCCTTGGCGTGACGGCCGTTGGGGAGGGTCTTGCCGGGGGTCAGACGGACGGCGGTGCCGAAGTGGGCGTGCAGACGGTCGGTGAGGTCGCGCAAATAGGCCTCGGGGAGGTCGCTCTTGGGCGCACGCTTGAGCGAGGGGGGCATGAGCAACTGGTTGATGGCGCGCTCCAGGGCCCGGACGGTCATATTCTCGGCCACGGCCTTGCGGCCCAGGCGGATGCGGTCCTCGGTCTTGGGCAGGGAGAGCAGCACCTTAGCGTGCCCGGGCGAGAGGCGGCCATCGGCCACCATCGCCTTGGTCTCATCGGGCAACTCCAGCAGACGCAGGGCGTTGGCCACCGAGGGGCGGGCCTTGCCCACGCGCTCGGCCACCTCGCTCTGGCTCAGCCCAAAGCGCTCGGCGAGCGTGCGGTAGCCCTCGGCCTCTTCGATAGCATTGAGGTCGGCGCGCTGAATGTTCTCGACGATCGCCAGCTCGGCGGCGCGGCGGTCCTCGGCCTCAATCAGGATAATCGGCACGTGCGTGAGCCCCGCGAGGGTGGCCGCGCGCAGACGCCGCTCACCGCCGATGAGCTCAAAGTGCCCCTCGGCCTGCTTGCGGCAGATGAGCGGCTGGATGATACCGTTGGCCTTAATCGAATCGGCCAGCTCCTGCAGTTCGGTCTCGTCAAAGGTTTGGCGCGGCTGCCAGGGCGAACGCACCACCTCGGTGACCGGCACGGTCAGCACACTGCCGGCCCCGGCCTCGGCGCGCGGCGCCGGCTCGGCCGCCTCCACCGCTTCGGGCTCGGGATCGGGCGCGGGCTTGGCAATCTTCTTGCCCAGGGCGGGAATCACCGGGCGCTGGATGGGCTTGACCGGCGCGGTGGGCGCATCAAGCAGCGCCCCCAACCCGCGCCCCAACCCTGCATGGCGGCCAGACTTCTTCTCTTGCTTCTTCACGCGAACCTCTCCTCTTAGGGATACATGCCAGAGCGCATCAGGCCGAGCGTCTCGGGCAGACCGGCCATCAGGTTGATATTCTGCAGCGCCGAGCCCGCCTGGCCCTTCATCAGATTGTCGATGTAGGAGACCACGCGCAGGCGGTTGACGCGCTCGTCCACGCTCACCACCAGGTCGCAGAAGTTCGTGCGCTGGACGCAGTTGGTGCCGATGGGCGCCTTCGAGCCATAGACCCGCACGAAGGGCGCGTCCTTGTAGAACTCGCGGTAGAGCGCCACGGCCTCGGCCTCGGTGAGCGGAGCCTTGAGCTGGGCGTAGAGCGTGCTCATAATGCCGCGGCAGATCGGCAGCACATGGGCCGTAAAGGTCAGGCGCACGGCCTGGCCATACTGCAACGAGAGCTCGCGCTCCACCTCGCAGACATGCTGGTGGCCGGCGAGCTTATAGGCATTCATATTCTCGTAGCGCGCCGGGTAGTGGAAGGTGGCGGCGAGCTTCTTGCCCGCGCCAGAGACGCCCGTCTTGCAATCGCAAATCACGCTCATCGGGTCGAAGAGCTGCGCCTTGGCCGCCGGCGAGAGACCCAGAATGCACGAGCAGGCAAAGCACCCCGGATTGCCCACCACGCGCGCGGCCTTAATCTCCTCGCGATGGAGCTCGGCCAGACCGTAGGCATTCTTCCCCAAGAGCTCGGGCGCGGCGTGGACGGGGTCCTTCCCGTGGCGCGTGGCGTAGTCGGCATAGGCCTCGGCAGTCGTGAAGCGGAAGTCGCCGGAGAAGTCCAGCACCTTCGCGCCCGTGGCCAACACCTTGTTCGCCTCATACATCCCCACGCGGTCAGGCGTCGAAAAGACCACAATATCCGCCGGCGCCTGCGCGCGCTCATCGGCCGCATCCAAAATCGGCAAATCGCAGAAGCCCTCCAAGTGCGGGAAGAGCTCGCTGATGCGCTTGCCCACATCCTCGCGCGCCACCAGGGCCGTAATCTCCGCCTCCGGGTGCTGCTGCAAGAGCTCAATCAAACCAATGCCGCCATACCCGGTGGCGCCGATAATCTTTACCTTAACCATACGCTTCCAATGCCTTCAATTGGGAAAAACACCCCCACTATACCATAAATGCGCGCTGCGCGCGCGTGAGGTGCGCGGGCTTTTGTGCGCCCTTTTTCGGGCCGCGTCCATAAATGCGCGCTGCGCGCGCGTGAGGTGCGGGCTGCGCCCGCGTGAGGTGGCGGCTGGCGCCGCCGTGAGAGTGGCCAGGCCGCTATGCGGCGGCTGGCCGTGAAGGGGCGTTGCCCGTTCTGACGGGCCGCGTCCTCGCGGCCCTCTCACGCGGGCGCAGCCCGCCCTGCGCGGCAAATATGCCGCGCCACAGAACAGCAAACAGCAGGAGGAGGGCTGGCCTTTCGGTAAGGGAGCCCCGTGCCAGGCGGGGTGGAGGCCAGGGCGCGGCAGGGGGTGCGGCTGGGGGGGCAGGGCCAGCGCGGCAGGGGGCGCGGCTGGGGGGCAGCGCGGCTTTTCTCGGGGTGCGGGGGCGTTGCCCCCCGCGCCGGTGCGCGCCGGGGGCTTGGGGGCAGCGCCCCCAAACGGCCCTGGCAGGGAGGCGCGGAGCGCATCCCTGCTGCGCGTGCCTCCGTGTGCCCGAGGCGGTGAACAGTGAACGGTGAACAGTGAACAGCCGAAGTGCCCAACGGGCGCCTTCGCCGGGGTGGAGCGCCCTGCGCTCCCGAGGGGTGTGGGGGCGAGAAGCCACCACAGCTAACCGCTAGCGGCTAACCGCTGCGACGGGGCAGGTGGCGCAGCGGAGCTTGGGGTTGTGGCAGAAGTCAGCGTAGAGCTGAAGGAGGCCCTGTTGGCGAAGGCCCTCGGTGGGGAGGTGCTCGAGGGAGCCGGTGAGGCGGAACCAGGTTTCGCGCATAGGCATGGAGACCGTTTCGCCGGGGAGGTCGGGCAGGCGCTCGAGGGAGAGGCGGCCGAGGGCGAGACGGTAGGGCACGAAGAGGTTGGTAACAATAGCGTTAGCGCGGGCGCGGCCGATAGGGGCTTGGGCGAGCACGAGCGGCTCGCAGAGGGCCTCGGCGGCCTGACAGAGGGCGTCGGGGAGGGCCTTGGGGGGCAGCTCGGCCAGGCGGTCAAGCTGCGTGAGGAGCCCGGCGAGACCGGCGAGGCGGCGGAAGGGGTGGTTCTGGGGGCGCATGGCGCGCAGGTCCCAGGCGTAGGGGGCGAGGGGCGGCTGGAGGCTACTCTGCCACCAGAGGTCCCAAAGAGCGCGGTTGTCCTGAGGGAGGAGCCCGGCGTGACCGGCCAGGATGGCAAAGCGCTGGAGCGGCGGGAAGGGGAGCAAGCGACGGAGGGGCACCTCGCGGGCCAGACGGCAGAAGGTCTCGGCATTGCGCCCGTAGCCCATCGCGCGCATGAGCCCGGCGTAAAGGACCTCCTGGGGCGGATCGACGCGCAGGGCGTCGGCCAGGAGGCGGGCCTTGTTCTGCAGACGGAAGCGCCCGGCTTGGAGGAGGAGGGCGTCGCGGGCGGCGGGGTTTGAGGCAAAGGCGCGGCGACAGGGGGGCGCCTCGTCGGCGTCGGCGGTCTTGGCGTAGCGGTGGCGGGGGAGGAGGGAGAAGTCGAAGCCGATGGCCTGGGGCATGAAGGGGCGCAGGGCGAGGGTGGGCACGCCCGGGGGGAGGTGCTTGGCGGCGGGGCCCTCGAACCAGGTCACGTGGAGAATGAGGTTGGCGTAGGCGCTGTCGCCGGCGTGGCCGTGGAGGTCCCAATCGGCGGGCCGGAGGTGGAGCTCGATGTCGCCGCGGCGGAGGAGGCCGCCAATGGAGACGAGCGCGTCCTGGAAGTCGGGCCCGGGGCCGGCGTTGTGGCGGCCGGGGGCGATGACCTCCACCGCTTCGCCCGAGGGCAGCGCAAGGGCTTTGGGGCGGTAGCGCGCGCTCTGCCAGAGGGCTTGCAGGGCGGCCTCATCGGGCGGCGCACCGGGCTCTGGGCTCGCTTCAGCACAGGCGAGCAGGCTCGCATAGGAGAAGCTGACAGCCGACAGCGGACAGCTGACAGCGCTGGCGCTCGCTGTGACTAGCCCGTCAGAACCGTCTGAGCCTGGCATAAGCGCCTCTGGGCTGGTGTCTATCCGTCGCGTGAGCGACTGTTCGCTGTCCGCTGACGGCTGTCGGCTATCCATCTTATCTCCCCTTACCCCCACGGTTCCTCGCGGGTCGGCGTTGGTTAGAAGAACTTTCGGCGGGAGAAGAAGATGACGGTGATGAGCACCAGGAGGAGGGCGAGGGCCAGGACGATGCAGAAGCCCAGCGGACCCCACGAGCCGCCGGCCTCGCCACTGGCAAAGGGTAGCCACACGTTCATCCCGAAGATGGAGGCGATGAGGGTGGGCACGGCCAGGACGATGGTCATCGACGTGAGGAACTTCATCACGTTGTTGAGGTTGTTGTTGATGATGGAGGCAAAGGCATCGAGGGTGCCGGTGAGGATGTTGCTGTGGATGGAGGCCATCTCCAGGGCCTGCTGATACTCGATGCGCACGTCTTCAAGGACGTCGAGGTCGTCTTCGTCGATGGCCAGCTGGCGGGAGGTGCGGATGCGGCCGAGGAGGATGTCGTCGGCCTTCAGCGAGGTGGTGAAGTAGACGAGGGACTTCTCAATGTTCAAGAGGCGCATCAAGCCCTCGTTGGAGATGGACTCGTGGAGGTCTTGCTCGACCATGTCGGCGCGTTGGCGGATGTCGCGCAGGTAGCGCAGATAGAGGATGGCCGCGTGCCAGAGGAGGTGGAAGGTGAAGCGGAACTTCTGCTCGGGCGGGCAAACGCGCCGGATTTGGTCCAAGAAGGAAGCGGCGATGGGCGTGGGGCGGTTGCAGACGGTGATGACGGCATTGGAGGTGTGCACGACGCCCAGCGGCAGGGTGTTGAAGGGGTGGAGGTTCTCGTTGGGCTCGTGGTAGGGCACGTGGACGACGATGAGGACGGTGCCGTCGTCATCAACATCCATACGCGGCCGCTCGTCGCGGTCGAGCGGGTCGGAGATGAACTCGCGCGAGACGCCGGTGAGGGTCTGCACCCGGAGGATTTCTTCGGTGGTCGGGTCGGCCAAGTTGACCCAGCAGGGGCCATCGGGGGTGACCACTTCGCGCAGACTGCCATTAACCCACTGATAGATTGAGAGCATCGCTTTCTCTCCTTTAATGCGCGGTGACTTGCGCCACCAGCGCCGCCTCAAAGTCCTTCACCTTGCGCTTCTGCAGGAAGGAATAGCCCTTGAGCATCCACAGTTTGCGCAAGCGCAGGTGTCCCAAAAAGATGCATGTGCGGGAGGGCGGGAAGCCGCCGGGAACCGATGGAATCTGCTGCGTGCGCGCATCGTAGTAGTAGCGGAAGTAGTGCTTGTAGACCGAGGAGAGGTCCGCCAGCTTCAGCAACTTGCGCAACCAGCGCGGCTGGAAGCGGTAGAGCCCCACGCCCGACTGGAAGTCGATCAGTGCCGGCTTGTTCCCGGGCATCACCAGCACATTCTTGGCGTTGCGCGCATCCAGATGCGTCACCCCGCGCCGGTGCAACGCGCACATCAGCCGCTCCAAATCCCGGAAGAAGCTCACCGGCAACACAGTCCGCTCGCCCTGCAGCGTGCCAAAGAGAATCGAGGTGTTACGCTGATTCAGCTCCCCCAATGTCTCGCCCGGTAACAGCTCCATCCCAAAGGCATACGCATCGGTGCGGAAGACCCCCTGCGGCACCCCCGCCACCCCCTCCAAGCGCTTGAGCAGCGCATACTCGTGGCCCACCATCCACCGCCCCCAGGTCCAGCGAATCCACCACGGGCTCTTGCGGAAGTCCTTGATGACCACCTCGCGCCCCTGCCACGCCAAGGCATACACCCGCGCATTCCCCGCGCGCCCCTTGCTCAAACAACGCGCCGGACCCTGTTCCCAATCCTGCCGAGTCGGTAATTCTGCCATCGTTAGCCTCTCTCCGTTGGTGGTTGCGCCCTAGTTTATCACAATTGCAAACGCCGCGCAGGTTAGCAACCACAAAGAAAAGGCAAAGGGCAAAGGGTTGTGGAGGCCTTGTCACGCCGAAATACACGCAGTTTTTTAACCACAAAGAGCACAAAGAGCACAAAGAGCACAAAGAAAGGCACGCCGAAATGGGCCATGTGAAAGGGAGGCACAAAGGGTTGTGGAGGCCTTGTCACGCCGAAATACACGCAGTTTTTTAACCACAAAGAGCAAATATGTATGTTGTCAACTACTTTTTAGGCCGGGATGACCTTTTGACGAGAA
>JBJEVY010000098.1:0-7482 GCA_051884775.1 Candidatus Spyradenecus sp.
AATCTTCCCAGTTCGCTAGGCCGATATTCATTGCCTCACACAGGCCAATATGCCAACGGAAGTTGTCGCGGTCGTAGGCATCGCAATTATTCGGCAACATCCGGGCAAAGCCGGTGAGCTTGGTCTTGGGATCGGTGACCGGACCGTAAATCGGCGGCAGGTGCCAACCGACAGTCGAAACCTGAATCGTGTCGACCGAGTGGTGCATATTGGCGCGGAACTTGCCGTTGGAGTAGGTGTAGGTCATGTACGCGCGGTGGCCGGGCTGCCCCATGCCCTGCGAGGGCGTGCCAATCGAGCGATCGGCGAACTCGGCCATCGTGGAGAGACGCCCGCAGACGCCGCCATCAGTGAGAATGCGCGGGGTCGCATCCGGGTGCCAAGCACCATCGTTATAGCGAATTTCGGGCTTGGTGTAGTCGAAGGAGTAGGTGGAGTAGTTTGGCACACTGCCCTTCTGCTTGTACCACAGCCACCAGTAGGTCGATTCATCCACCGGATCCTGCTGCGTTAAGAGCAACAAGAGCGGCCATGGCGCGCGCGAGAGCGGGAAGAGATTCGAGCGCTCGGCCCCCTTCTCCTCATAACGCATAATCCGCAAACAGAGGTTCTCGACAACGGTGCCATTCGTGCGCGGCGGGTAACGATGGGCCACATGGGCAATCTTATCCCACGGCAAATCCTTCGGCTCGCGCCCTTCCTTCAGGCTGATTCCCGTCTTGTTATAGAAGTTGATGCGGTTCAAGCCCATCAGCTCGTAAATCTTCGTCTTCCCATTCTGCTTGAGCCAGTTGACCGTCCGCTTCGCATCCTCATCGGAGCCCAGGTCAAACTGTCGGTGCAGATTGGTCAGCCGGTTCTTGCGCTCGGCTTCGTCCTGATAAATCCGCCCATTCGTATCCCGCGCGAAGGCTACGTCATTGGGCACCGCCACATCGTGGTTCACCGACCACCCCTGCTGCCGCGCCACCTGCGCCTCTAACTCTGCCTTCCGCTTGGGATCCCAGGTGAACTCGCGCGAGGAGACAATCCCGTACCGATCGGCCGAGAGCGAGCTGTCGAGCAATCGAGAGCCGCGATACTTGACGGCAAAGGCAATCAACAGCTGCTGATACTTCTCGGCATACACCGGCCCCACCAACTTCGCCAACTTCACAAAGTTGTGCACCACATTCGGGTTCGGCGGATACTCCAACGAAAAGGTGGCGTTGAAGACCGCCGGGTGCTCATTCAACCACTCCCAAGTCCGCTCGGTAAAGTGCAGTTTGGGCGTAATCAAGCGCATACAGTGATCGTAATACGCTTCGCGCACGGACTCATTGAAGATAAAGCCCGATTCATACAACGCGGCATCCAGCCAACGCAAATCCGCATTCCCCGTTGGCGGCACTGGCTCCCCCGCCGCCCCGCGATCGCGCACCTGCGCCATCGCCGTAACGGCCATTACTGCCATCATAATCAAAAGAGAAAACCGTTTCATGCCCCCTAGCATAGCACAATACGGCTCGCTTTGCGAGCGCAAGGTGGCCCTTCGGGCCGTGAGGTGGCGGCAAAGCCGCCGAGAGGTGCTCGCTACGCTCGCGCGGGCAATAGCCCGCACCTCACGCCCGCGCAGCGAGCCTCTAAAAGCGAAGCGGCGGGAGTTCCCGCCGCTTCGCTTTTAGAGGCTCGCGCCAGTGCCTTACTTATCCGAGAGCGCAGCCACGCCAGGGAGGACCTTGCCTTCGAGGTATTCGAGGGAGGCGCCACCGCCGGTGGAGATGTGGCTCATCTTGTCAGCCTGGCCGGACTTCTTCACGGCGCTGACCGAATCGCCACCTCCGATGATGGAGATGCCGCCATTGGCCTTAACCTGAGCAACGGCCTCGCAGACGCCGAAGGTGCCCTTGGAGAAGGCGGGCATTTCGAAGCAGCCCATCGGGCCATTCCAAACGACGGTCTTGGCATCCTTGAGCGCTTCGGAGAAGAGCTTGATGGATTCCGGACCGATGTCCAGGCCCATCCAGCCATCGGGAATGTCGCCGGAGAGGATCTGGGTGTTGGCCTCGGGGTCGAACTTGTCGGCCACGATGTTGTCCACGGGGAGGAGGAACTTGACGCCCTTCTCCTTGGCCAGGGCGAGCATCTCGGTGGCGTAGCCGAGCTGGTCATCCTCGCAGAGGGAGTTGCCAATCTTCTTGCCCTGGGACTTGAGGAAGGTGTAGGCCATACCGCCGCCGATGATGAGGGTGTCGACCTTCGAGAGGAGGTTCTTCACCACCGCGAGCTTGTCGGAGACCTTCGCGCCGCCGAGGATGGCAACGAACGGGCGGACCGGATTCTCGACCGCCGAGCCGAGATACTGGATCTCCTTCTCCAGCAGGAAGCCGGAGACGGCGACCGGGGCGTACTTGGCAATGACGGCCGTGGAGGCGTGGGCGCGGTGCGCAGCGCCGAAGGCGTCGTTGCAATAGATGTCGCCATAGGAGGCCAACTTCTTGGCCATCTCTTCGCACTTGGCCTTGAGCTCGGCCTTGGCGGCCTTGAGCTGCTCATCGGTCATATCGTCGGTCTTCTTGACCTTCGCCGTCTCTTCCTTGTAGAAACGGGTGTTCTCGAGCATAATCACTTCGCCGGGCTTGAGGGCAGCGGCTTCGGCATCGGCCTTCAGGCAGTCGGGCACGAAGGTGACCGGCTTGTTCAGGCACTTGGAGAGGTATTCGGCCACCGGCTTGAGGGAGAACTCCGGCTCATAGCCCTTGCCCTTCGGACGGCCCAAGTGGCTCATCAACACCAGCGAGCCGCCGTTGTCGAGCACATACTTAATCGACCCCAACGCACCCTGGATGCGCGTGTCGTCTTTGATCACGCCTTCCTTCATCGGCACATTGAAGTCCACGCGCATCACCACGCGCTTGCCCTTGAGATCCACGTCACGCAACGTCTTCTTATCCATATCACTTTCCTTTGTGTAAGGTTGAAATCGATACGCGCAGTATAGCACACCCCTGTGCGAAACAGCAAGACTTTGAAACGGCTCCCCCTCAAAGACAGTGAAGTTTTCTCCAAGAGGGGCTAAGACGAAGTGCTCTTAGGCTTGGCCTTGCGGTGGGCTTAAAGGCGGGGCGTGGAGAAATGGGCGCTGAGGGTCTCGCTGGCGGTGGGGAGGGTACGCCAATCGAGGGGGCCGGGGAGGGAGTCGGCCGCCCAGGAGAGGTCGATGCGCTGGCGGGTGAAGCCGTGGGCAGCCAGGTCGCGGCGTTGGGCGGAGGAGAGGACCCAGGGGCGCTCATCAAAGGTGACCCACAGGCGGCCGAGGCGGGCAATACGCAGGTGCTCGCCATTGCGGCCAACGAGTTGGTTGCCTTGGGCGAGGGGCCGGGTAAGGGCGATAAAGTGCGGCGCGTATTGGGCGATAAGGACCTCGCGGCGGAGCGTGCGCGGGAGGGTGAGGAGGTTGGGGAGATTGGCTTCGGGGCCAGTAACCGCTTGGGTGAGGCCCAGGGCACTCTGCAGGCGGGCGGCGCGGGCGTTGGTGGCATACCAGGTCCAGTCAGCCGAAAGGTCGAAGGTATCGCAGCCGGGCTGCAGGTCGCGCAAGAGCTGCCAGGAGGTGAGGTCGGCGCACTCGAAGCGGCGCGCTCCGCGGTCGGAGAGGGCCCCAACGAGGGCAGCCATCGGGCCGAGCTCTTCATTGCGCAGGGCCACGGGGAGGGCAAAGCGGAGGCGCTCGGCGGGGACGAGCGCGCGCCACGGGGCAAGGGCTTCCAGGGTGAGCTCGGGCGTGAGCAGGAGGACGAGGTCGCCTGAGGGGAGGGCGCGGTCGAGGCCAAGCGCTTCGGGACGCTGGCAGGCTGCGACCTTGAGGGAGAGGGCTGGGGGCTCGGGGGTGGCAACGACCTTCTCGGGCGCTTCGGTCGGCTCGGGGGCGGCGGCCGCCTCGGCGGGGGGCAGCGCTTGGGCCACGCCCTCGGCCCAGGTGCGGCGTAGCGCGTTGAGGAGCGAAGCGGGCAGGAAGAGAGCGAGGGGGTTGCGGAAGGTCAGCGAACGCAGGGCAAAGCCGTGTTCACCGAGGCGCGAGAGGAGGTCGCGGGCGGCGCTCTCCGAGCGGGCGGGGTCCTTGGCCGGCGCGAGCGACGCGGCCACCGAGCAGGTGTGCCCGAGCCCTTCAAGAATGAGGCGCGTGGGCTCCAGGGTGAGGGTGAGGTCCACCGGGCGCAGGAGCCGCAGCTCGGTGGCACGGGGCTTGGGGACCGGGAAGGCGCGGCGGACGGCCTGGGAGGCCGAGCAGTAGACCGTTGCGCCGATAGGCAGGTCGCCGACTTCGCGGGGGAGTTCGACCTCAACGGCGGCGCCGGCGGGGAGAGTGATGGCCGAGCGGCGGGTGCGGCCATCGCGCAGGCGGTCGACCGCAAAGCCAACGGGGCGGCCAGGGAGGTCAATCTGCAGCCCGTCGTGGCGTTCGAGGGCGCGCGAGGTCTGGAAGCAGAGCCAGCGGCGACCATCGGTATCGCGCAGGAGGCGGCGGACGCGGCCGATAGGCGAGCCGCGGTGGCCGACGCAGAGCGGGTCGATGATCGCCTCGGGGGGCGTTTCGGCCGAGCGGGCGTAGAGGGGCGTCCAGGGGCGCGAGAAGATGGTGCGCAGGTCTTCGGCCTTGGCGGCGAGGGCCTCGGGCGTGAGGGTGCCGTCCAGGAGGTGACGATAGAGGTCGGTGACGGCGGCCACATAGAGGGGATTCTTCATTCGGCCCTCAATCTTATAGGAGGCGATGGGCAGGGCGCGGAGGAGCTCGGCATCGTCCGCGAGGGCGAGGTCGCGCATCGAAAAGGGGTGGCAGGAGGCGCCGGCTTCGTCGCAGAAGCGCTGGCGGCAACAGTAGGCGCAGCGGCCGCGATTCCCCGAGCGGGCGGTGGTAAGCGAGGAGTAGAGGCACAGGCCGCTTAAACTATAGCAGAGGGCGCCGTGGATAAAGGTCTCAATCTCGATGCCCACCCGGCGGCCGATCTCGGCGGCCTCGCGCAGGGGCAGCTCGCGGGCCGTGACGATGCGCACAAAGCCCAGAGCCTTGAGGGCGCGGGCGCCGGCCTCGGAGGTGCAGGCCAGTTGGGTGGAGGCGTGAAGCGGCAGGGTGGGGGCGCGCTCGCGGATCAGGGCGGCCACGCCAAGATCCTGGACGATGACGCCATCGATGGCGAGCTCGGCCAGGAGGTCGATGGCCGCGGGCAATTCGGCGAACTCGCGCGTTTCCAGAAGGGTGTTGAGGGTGACGTAGATCTTGCGCGGCCGGGGCAACTGGCGGGCGTAGGCCACAATCTGGCGCAACTGCTCGTCAGAGAAGTTCGTGGCGTCGGCTCGGGCGGAGAAGCGTTGGAGCCCCAGGTAGATGGCGTCGGCCCCATAGGTGAAGGCGGCCAGGGCGGCCTCGAAGGAACCTGCGGGCGCGAGCAGTTCGTGTTGCGCGGAGGGGGACATAAACAGGGCTCCAGAGCGGGCGGTTAGAAGAGGAGAGTGGTGGTGGGGAGCGCAGCTTCAATGCGGTCGCGCTCGGCCTCGGAGAGGGGACAGCGGGTGAGGTTAAGCAGGCGCAGCGAGCGCCAGGGGGCGAGCTCCTGCGGCACCTTTTCTAGACGCGTGCGCGAGAGGTCGAGCATCTCCAGCCCAGCGCCCCAACCCTCCGGGAGCTCGGCGATGGGGTTCCCGGCGAGGGTCACGTGGCGGCAGGCGGGCGGCAGCGCAGGCACTGCGGCGAGTTGGTTTTCGGCGGCGTAGAGGCGCTCGAGGGTTGCCGGCAGGGGCGGCAGGGCGGTCAGGCAGTTGCCATTGAGCCGGAGCCACCGCAGGGGGAGCGCCTCGAGGGGCGGGAGCTCGGCCAGGCGGTTGCGGTCGAGATTCAGATAGGTCAAGTGCTCAAGCTTGGCGAGGCTGGCGGGCAGGGTGGTCAAGCGGTTGTCAGCCAGCCAGAGGCGCTGGAGCTTGGCGGGCAGGAAGCGCTCGGGCAGGACCGGCAGGGCGTTGTCCGAAAGGTTGAGCTCCTCCAGGCCTTCGGGCAGCGGCTGGGCAAAGAGGCGTGTGGGCCCAAAGCCGCGCAGGTGTAGCGCCGTGAGGGTGGGGGCGAGGGCGGGCAGCGCTTCGCCGGGCGCCTGGGCCTGGACCATCAACCGCTCGCCACCAAAACTCGGTGCGGACAGCAGCAGGCCTGTGGCAAGCGCGCAGGCCACGCGTAGGGGGATTAATCGTGCCATTGGACAATCTCGCCGCAGAGGATTGCTTCGGTGCCGGAGGCGGTCTCGAGGAGTAACGCGCCATCTTCGCGAATGCCGCGGGCAATGCCGGTGAGTTCCTCGCGGCCAGGTTTGATGGTGATGGGTTTGCCGCACTTGCAATCGGCCGCATCGAGCTCGGCACGCAGGGCCGCCAGACCACCGGTCAGCCAACGGCCATAGAGCGCCTCGAAGTGCGCACAAATGCGCGCTAGCAGGCGGAGGCGGTCGGGCCGGCCCTCGCCAGAAGCTAGCGCGATGGCGCGGTGGGCGAGGCTCTCGGGGGCAGAGGCGGTATTGACGCCAACCCCCACGATGATGCCCTCGATGCCGCGCGCGGAGGTCTGCGCTTCGCAAAGGATGCCGCAGACCTTGCGCTCGCCCAGGAGCACATCATTCGGCCACTTGAGCCCGGCCTCCGGGGCACCAGCTTCACGCAGGGCGGCGGTGACGGCCAGCCCGGCCACGAGCGGCAGTGTGGCCGCCACCTCGGGGGGCAACTGCGGTCGGGCCACCAGGGAGAAGAGCAGCCCCTGCCCGGGTTCAGAGAGCCAGGTGCGCCCCAGTCTCCCGCGACCGGCGCGCTGCACATTGGCCACCACCAACGTCCCCTCCGGGGCACCGGCTTCGGCCAGACGGAGCGCCTCGTCGTTCGTGCTCGTGCATTCGGCCAGGAAGGTGGGGTAGCGGCCAAAGCGCTCGGTGCGCAGGCAACTACCAAAGAAACGCTCCTTCAGCCACAGGAGAATGGCCGTGTCGGCCGCCGCAAAGTCCAACTCCTCCAGGCGGTCCGGGGCCACCCAACGCGCGTCAAGATGCTCGCGCAGCGTCAACGTGCCCCCCTTCGCGGCGCAGAGCACCCCATTCAGGCGGACCGTAAACTCCGGATAGGTGTGCTCCACGCAACAGCCGCCCCCCAAGACCTCAATCTCAAGCCCCAACTCTTCCTGCACCTCGCGTACGGCAGCCTGTTCAGCCGTCTCGCCCGGCTCAATCTTGCCGCCCGGAAACTCCCACTTATGCGCCACACTGGCGTGCTTGGAGGCGCCGCGGAGCGTGCAAAGCACCTCCCCGGCCTCGTTGATAATCAGCGCTGCTGCAACATTCGGCGTGTTCATAGACCTCTATCATAGCACACCTCGCCTAACCCCGTCGCAGGGGAGAGGGGCGCTGTGCGCCCAGCGGACAGCCGAGCGCCCAGCCGACAGCCGACAGCCGACAGTGCGCGTGCCGCGTGGGG
>JBJEVY010000098.1:7582-15842 GCA_051884775.1 Candidatus Spyradenecus sp.
CGCTGTGCGCCCAGCTGACAGCTGACAGCCGACAGCCGACAGTGCGCGTGCCGCGTGGGGCGCTGTGCGCCCAGCTGACAGCTGACAGCCGACAGCCGACAGTGCGCGTGCCGCGACGGATAGGCTCACGGGTTTTTAGGCCCACTTCCTGCCTCGGGCGATTCCAAGCCCCAAAATGAACCCGCCCGAAGTGCGATGTCAACCACGCCGAGGTCCGATGTCAACCTCGGGCGGGTGCGAGGTCAACCTCGGGCGGGTGCGATGTCAACCTCGGGCGGGTGCGGGGTCAACCTCGGGCAGGTGCGATTCAGGCAACGCCTAGACCGTTCATGCGGCGGGGTTGCCAAAGGGGCGGAAGTTTAGTAATCTTCAAGACGAGTTCAATCGGAATTGAAGGAGAGGCGTATGCGCGGATTGCTTTGGATCTTGATGAGTGGCTTCCTGGCAGGTGCCGCCGTGAGTGGTGGCGCGGCAGAGGGGCTTTGCGAGGGGGGCGCGTGTGAGGCGCGGCCAGTGGCGATTCGTGACATGCAGGTGCAGCCGTATGTGCTGAAGTGCCCACCGAAGGTGAATGTCCAGATTCGGGAGAGTGCGAAGGCACCGGACAAGGCGGGCGCGCAAGCGCAGCCGCGCGTCTGTGGGATTGAGCGTGAGGGGCGCTGCCCGGTGTTGCCGGAGAACTTGCGCAAGCACGCGGATGAGCTGGATGCGCAGGCCGATGAGATGGCGCGCGCCGGTCGGCAGCCTGCGGGGCGGGTGGAGATGTTGCGCCGGCGTGCGAGGAACCTTCGACTGCGCGCCGAGGAGATTGAGGGGGCGGCTTCGGCGGAATAAGGTCCGCGGGCGGAGTGGGGTGACTTCCATTAAGACGCGCGTACGCGGGTGCGCGCGCGGGCGGGTTTGACAGGGGCAGGGGTTTTGGCTATTATGGCGAGCGTTTGTTTGGAAAGGAAGCTCTTATGATTCGGAAGAGACTGTTGTGGATGATTGCGATTGTGCTGGTGCCGGTGATGGGCTTGGCCGAGGCGATGGGGTTCCCCTTTGAGGAGTTTACTTGCGAGGGGGGAAAGGCAACGGCGGAGATCTCAATGGAGGGGCTGAAGATTGTCCCGGAAGGGGATATGCGCAATTGGACGCTTACCTGCGAAGTGGTGATTCCGGAGAAGGTGACGCCGCGGACATCGTTGGTTTCCTGGCGGGTGGGCAAGACGCGCGCAATCCGCTTCTATAAGGGAGATCGGCCGCAGGTTTACCGGGCGGCGTGGTGCTGCCTAGGGCCTGGCGAGAACGAGGAAGAGCACATCATCGGCGGGGATTTGACGATGGGGCCGGGGGTGCATAAGGTGACGATTTCCTACTATCCTAAGGGGCCGGGCGAGGTGATCGGGACGCGCGCGTGGGTGGATGAGGGGCAGGTGTGGTATACCTCTGGGCTGCGTTTCTCGGAGAATGTGCAGAATCGGACGCCGAAACCGGATACGCTCTATCTGCGGGTTGGTAACGATTCGCGGGATGAACCTTCTACATTGATGAAGGGGTTGGAGATTCGCCACGTGAAGTTACTCTTCGGCAAGGCTGAAGTGCCGGCGGGGAAGTAAGGCCAGCGGGCCGGGATGGAGCAGGAGCGCGCAATGGCGAGTTTTGCCTTTCACACCTACGGTTGCCAGATGAATGTCCGCGAGAGTGAAGCGGCGGCCAGGGCCTTGCAAGAGGCGGGGTTGACGTTGGCGGTGGACGAGGCGCAGGCGGATGTGGTGATTGTGAACTCCTGCTCGGTGCGTGGGAAGGCCGAGGATAAGGCGTTGGGAAAGTTGGGGTTGTTGTGCGCCACGAAGCGCGAGCGCCCCGGGCGCGTGGTGGGGTTGATGGGGTGTATGGCTCAGCGGCTGGGCGATGAGGTCTTTCGCCGCGTGCCGATGTTGGATTTTTCGATTGGGACGCGGTGCGCCGAGCGGGTGGTGGACGCGGTGGAGGCGGCGCTGGCCGGGCGTAAGACCTTGGCGATGCGGGACTTGCACGCCGAGCCAACGGCCCTGAGCGGGCACTTGGAGGATGGCAGTTTCTCGGCCTTCGTGACGATTCTGCTGGGCTGCAACCGGCGGTGTACCTATTGTATTGTGCCGGATGTGCGGGGCGATGAGTGGAGCCGGCCGGCGAGCGAGGTGCTCGCGGAGGTGCGGGCCCTGGCTGAGCGCGGGGTGAAGGAGGTCACGCTGCTGGGGCAATCGATTATGAACTACGGTTTGCGCACGCCGGCGTGGACGGAGGCCGATCCGCCTTCGCCCGGGGGCTACAAGTTGCCCTTCCCGCGCTTGCTGGAGGCCGTGGCCGCCATCCCTGGCATCGAGCGCATTCGCTTTACCAGTGGTCACCCCGCGGGGGTGACGGATGAGCTCATTCGCCTCTACAAGAGCGAGCCGAAGGTTTGCCACCACCTGCACTTGCCGGTGCAGAGCGGGTCGAGCGAGGTGCTGAGCCGGATGCGGCGCGGCTACACGCGCGAACAGTATTTGGAGGCGATTGCCAAACTGCGTGCGGCGGTGCCGGAGATGGCGATTACCACCGATGTCATCGTCGGCTTCCCCGGTGAGACGGAGGCGGACTTTGAGCAGACGCGCACGCTGATGGAGGAGGCCGCCTTCGATAACGCCTTCATCTTTAAGTACAGCCCGCGTCCGGGAACGGTTTCGGCGACGTGGGAGGACGACATCTCTGAGGCGGAGAAGGCCCGGCGCAATCAGGTGCTCTTGGGCGACCAGGATGTGCGCGGGGCACGGCTAAATGCGCAGTTGGTTGGGAGCGAGCAGGAGGTCTTGGCCGAGGGGCCGAGTTTGCGCAACAAGGCGCGTTGGTCCGGGCGTACCTCCGCGAATAAGATTGTAGTCTTTGAGCCGCCAGAGGGAATCCGGCCAGGGGATTTGGTGCGCCTGCGCATCGTGCGTGCCGCCCCGCAGACGCTCTACGCCTTTTGAGCGTGCTCGCTGCGCTCGCGTGAGGTGCGCCTGGCGGCGCGCGAGGGGGCCCTGCGGGCCGTGAGAGGGCGGCTGCGCCGCCGTGAGGGGCGCCTGACGGCGCGTAAGGATGGTTCTCTTGAATAAAAAAAGCCCGGCGGGGCCGGGCGAAAAGGGACGCTGTGGGGGCGGACTAGGCCTCGAAGGGGGGCGGCGGGGGTGGCGCGAAGGTAAAGGCCTGCTGCATCAGTTTACCCAGTTTGTCATCGCGGTCGAGGAGGTCATCCGGGAGGTTGGCCACCTCATCGCTTTCGGGAACTTCGCCCGGGAGGGGGAATTCTCGCTTGGAGATGGTGAGGCCCTGGGCGGCGTAGGTGGCGGCAGGGGAGCTAGCGGCCGCATCGGCGCGGTCGGGGCCCTGCGAGGCGGCGGCCTTGGCGGCCGAGGAGAGGTCTTTGCGGCCGAAGCCGGGGGAAGAGAGTTGGTTGAAGTCGAGTTCCATAGTCTATGCCCTTTGCGAGGATTACGCGCGGAAGCGGAAAAGGTTACAGAAAAAGTTTGGGTTCACTCAGCGAGGTCTTTGAGGAGGAGGCGCAGGCGCTCTTTGGCGCGGAAGATCCGAACCTTGACGAGGGCTTCGGTGACATTGGTGAGGCGGGCGATGTCGCGGACGGGGAGCTCGGCGATCTGGAAGAGGGCGTAGGTGTCGCGCAAGAGGGGCGGGAGCTGGTTGAAGGCGGCGCGGATGCGCGTGCGAAGGTAGGCGGCATCGGAGGGGGAGGGGGCGGGTTCCTGGGTGTCCTCGTCACGCAGTTCGGCTTCGTAGACGACGAACTTGCCGCGGCGGACGGCATCGGTGCGGAGGTTGCGGGCGATGGTGTAGGCGAGGCCGGAGAGGGCGTGGAAGTCGTCCTGGAGGTCGTCGCGCATCTTCCAGAGTTTGAGGAAGGTTTCCTGGACGAGGTCGCAGGCGGCGTGGTAGGGGGTGCCGTTGGCAACGAGGTAGTTGGTGAGTTTGGGGGCCAGTTCCGTGTAGAGCGTTTCGATGGTCACGGGGAACTCCTTGGGTTTAGAGCGCGATTTGCTCGAGCGCTTCGTCCTCCTTGCGGGCATCTTGCAACTTCTTGACCCATTTGAGGACTTCTGCAATGGGTTCTAGGAGGTCTTCTGGGATGAAGTCATTGACATGGCCAGTGGCCCAGAGGGCGCGGGCCAGGGGGACATTCTCGAAGAGGGGGATGCCGCAGTCGAGGGCGGTTTCGCGGATAATCTTGGCCATGCGGTCGGCACCAGCGACGACAATTCGCGGGAGGGGGGCCTCGGTGGGGTCGTAGCGGACGCCGATAGAGAGGTGCGTGGGGTTGGTGACAACGACATTGGCCCTTTGGGTGGCCTTGACGGGATCTGGGCCGTTGAGGATTTCGTCGCGAAATTGGCGCTGGGCCTGCTTGATTTCGGCCGAGCCCTCCATCTCCTTATACTCGCGCTTGACCTCGTCCTTGGTCATCATCATCTGCTTGGTGTAGTTCTTGCCCTGGAAGATGCGGTCGATGACGGCGATGAGGATGTAGCCAAAGGCGGTGTAGGAGGCTAGACGCAGGAGGATGACGCGCAAGCAGGGGAAGAGGTCCTGGATGGTGCCGTAGCAGAGGGTGAGGAGCTCAGGGGTGGAGGCGAGAATGAGCTTGTAGATGAGGTAGGTGAGGAAGGTGACCTTGGCGATGTTCTTAAGGAACTCGAAGAGGTTCTTCTTGGAGAAGATCTTCTTGGCGCCCTCCACGGGGTTGAGCTTTTCGAGGGAGGGCTTGAGGGGCTCGAAGGTGAAGAGGAAGCCAATCTGGACTACATTGGCGGCCACACCCACGGCGGCGGCAACCACGGCAAAGAGGATGGAGTGTTTGCAGACGATGAGGGTAAAGAGTTTGAGCGACTCGCCGAAGCCGACGGTCGGGTCGCGGTGGGTGAGCGAGAGGGTGTTGGCAACGAAGGCGGCCAGGTTGTGGAAGTCGTCGGTCAGCACCAGGGTCATCGCCGCCAAGAGGCAGAAGAGGACGATGAGGATGGCGGTGGAGACGATGTCCTTGGAGGAGCAGACCTGGCCCTTCTGCCGCGCATCGCGCAGCTTCTTGGGGGTGGGCATCTCCGTCTTCTCGCCGCTAGATTCCGCCATAGCCTGTTGCCGCTAGGGGCCGATGAGCTGGCGCAGGGGGTCGAGGAGGGCGGCCTCGCGCGTGTACATCAGCATATCCATAATGAAGGGGAGATAGAGCACGAGCATCGCGATGCCCAGGGCGCTCTTGACGGGCATCGAGAGGAAGAAGACATTCAACTGCGGGGCCGTGCGGTTGACGAAGCCTAAGCCGATGGTGGCCAGAAACATTAGGATGAGCACCGGCGCGGCGATGATGACGGTGGTCTGCACCATCCCATCGAGCGTGCCGAGGATGAGGGCATCGGCCCCGGTGTTGAAGGCGAGGGTGGGGGTGAAGACCGGCCAGAGGGCGTAGCTGTGGTAGATGGCGCCCAGGAAGACGAAGACCGCGCCGCCAACGAAGAAGAGGGTCGAGACGATCTGGGTGAAGAAGATGCCCAGGGTGGAGACCTGCGCGCCCGAGAGCGGGGAGTAGACTTCGCCCATCGTTGCGCCGCGCTGGTTATCGATGACATTGCCAACATTCTCGGCAATCCAGAAGGGGATGGCTCCGAAGAAACCGAGCAGGAAGCCGATGAGCGCCTCCTTGAGCGCCACGAGCGAGAACATCCAGTAATTGGGCTCGCCGGGGGGCATCTGCTCCATCACCACTGGCAGCAGGAGAAAGGCGAAGCCCAGGACAGCCACCCGCCGCGCCAGCCCCGGAATCATCGAATCGGTCAGCGCCGGGCAGATGGCAAAGGCCCCGCCCAAACGTGCCATTGCGAGCACGGCGGCAAGGATGTAGCGGTGGAAATCGATGTAGTTCATACCGGCCGCGCGCGTCTAACGCAGGAGCGGGAAGTAGGAGAAGATACTCTGCGTGTAGCCGAGCAACTGGGCGCCCATCCACGGGGCGGCCAGGAGAATGGTCAGCGAGATGACAATCAGCTTGACGGCGAAGCCGAGGGTCTGCTCCTGCACCTGCGTAAGCGCCTGCAAGAGGGAGACGAGCACGCCAACGACCGTCGCAACGATGATTGGAATCAGCGAGAGCTGCAGGACAATCAGCAGGCAAGTCTTGGCATAGTCGAGCAGTTGCGCCTGGTTCATAGGAGATACCCTCGCACAAGACCCTGGATGAGCAGCGTCCAGCCATTGACCATCACAAAGAGCAACAACTTGAAGGGCAGGGAGATGGTGACCGGGGAGACCATCATCATCCCCATCGCCAGGAGAATGTTGCTGACGATGATGTCGATGGCGATGAAAGGGAGGTAGACCAAAAAGCCAATCTGAAAGGCCTTGGTCAGCTCCGAGACGCAGAAGGAGGGGATGAGGATGTAGAAGCTCTCGGGGTCGACCGTCGCCTTCTCCTCACCCTCCTTGGCCCACAGACGCTCGGCGGTGGAGACGAAGAAGAGCCGTTCGCGGTCGGAGGTCTGGTGCACGAGCCATTGGCGCAACGGCTCGGCCGAGCGCAGGGCAATCTCGGTCTGCGCGACCATCTGCGGCTGGTTCTTGGCGCTCTCGGCCTGATAGGTCTCCCACGAACGGGAGATGACCGGGGCCATAATATAGAAGCTCAGGATCATCGCCAGCGCGTTGACGACCATATTCGGCGGGATGGATTGAATGCCCAGCGCGTTGCGAATGAGCGAGATGACCACCACAATCTTGAGATAGGAGGTGGCCACCATTGCCGCAAAGGGCAAGAGCGACATCCCGATGAGCAGGGTAATCAGGGCAAATGGGTCGGTCTGGAACATCACAGCACCTCTTCAATCGCAAAGCTCTGCTGCGCGCCCAAGGGGGCCAGGCGCCCCTGGGCCACCACGCGCCCGCGGTGAATCAGCGAGAGGGCGGGGATGGTGGCCGGCGTGGGCACCTTCCCGGCACACAACGCGCCGAAGGTAATCACCATCGGCACGTCAACGACCACATGATAGAGGTCATCCTCGTGCCACAGGTCGAGCGCGTTATTGGCCACCAGGAAGCGCTCGCCCATCTTCCAACGCGCAGCTTGCGAATGACCCTGGGCATCCACCTCCGGCAACAAGAGCGCATCGCCAGCTTTGAGCGACGCGGCTTCCGCCGGCGCCAGCGCAAAGGCGGTCAACTCATAACGCACGGGCAACTCCATCGCGCGCAGGGTCTCATCGGTAGGGTCGAGCGCCTTCAGCTGCCCAAGCTCCTCCACGAGCGGCTGGGTGAGGGCGATGGTGAAGGTGCAGAGGTCGCTATTGCTCTCCTCCTTAGCCAGGGTAAAGGCCGTTGACGCCCGGGCGAGCGCCTCGGAGCCTGCAACGATGCCCTTGATTGCGAGTTGCCGGCGGAAGATATTCTCCACCGTCTGGAAGAGCACCCCGCACTCGCGCTCGAGCAAGGCAAGCAGAATCGGCTCGGGCACCTCCGCCCGCGCCGCCCACACGGCCGCCAGGTTGGGGAAGAGGGCGCTCTTAGCCAGCCCCAGCGTGACCTCCGCCTCCTCAAAGGCGACGCGCAGATAGAGCAGGTCGGTCGGGAAGCACGCGGCCTTGCGCACAAGATAACTCTCGCCTTGGACGCCAGTCTTCATCCGCCACGCCGGCGAAGCAAAGATCTCCGCGGCGGTGGCCTTTTCCCACTGCGGCCAATGGGCCAACATCTCAAACGTGTTCATCGGCGAACCTCCTCCTTCCGTCTCCAACTCTCGTGGATGGTCACGGCCACCTGCCAGCGTCCGGCAAAGCGCTCGGCCAACTGCGTGGTTAGCGCCTCTTGCTGTTGCTGCAAGAGCGTGCGCACCTCAGTTGTGGCCGGCGCAAAGGCCACCGAAAGCTTCCCATCGTGGACTTCCAAGCGGACCTCCGAGCCCGCCAACGTCGCTTCGCTCAGGCGCACCACCACCGTTCCCGAGGGCTCAACAACCAACGCCCGGGCCACGGCTTCCACCGCCTCGGTGACGGCCGCCGGAAGGGCCTCGCGCACAGTCGTTGCCGTGGGTGGAACTTGCACCGGCGCTTCGGCCTGGGGCGTGTGCTGCACCGCTGCCGCCGGTACCATCGGCGTATCGACGGCCATAAAGACCACCTTGCCGGGTTCAACCTCCGGCGCAGATGCCTTGGCTTCGCGCGGGAGCGCTTCAACCTCCGGCGCAGATGCCTTGGCTTCGCGCGGGAGCGCTTCAACCTCCGGC
>JBJEVY010000098.1:15942-16732 GCA_051884775.1 Candidatus Spyradenecus sp.
GCGGGTGCCTGAGTTTCGCGCGGCAACGCTTCGGCCTTTGCGCCAACAGGCGTTTCGCGCGGGCCCCCCTTTGCCGCCTCCGGGCTCGGGACAGCCGACGCAACGGTCTGGGCGGGTGGAGCTTCCGGCGTCACCTGCTGCGCTAAGATGGGGCGGATGAGCTCCTGGAAGGCGGCAACGCTTTCCGTAAAGACCGCCTGCGTGGCGGCGAAGTCGCGCAAGGTGGTTGCAAGATCCGGCGCGGTAGCGGGCGGCCGCTGCCCCGCAACTTCGGGCGCTACGGGGCTGACTGTCGGCGCGGGAGCCTCGACGCGAGGGGCGCTCTGCCCTGCCGCCGCGGACTCTGTGGCCGGGGCTGGGGTCTTGGCCAGGAAGGTGGCAATCGCCGCTTGCAGCGCCTGCGAACTCTCGGCGAAGGCGCTCTGTGTGGCGGCGAAGTCGCGCAACGTGGTCGCTAGGTCTGCCACTGGAAGCGGCTGTGGGGTGGGGGCGGCGGACGCTTCCGTGGGCAAAGTCGTTGGCGAATCAGGAGCTTCTGCCACGCGCGCCGGAGCTGGCGCCGCTTCAACACCGGGGCGTGCTTGGGCCGCTTCAGGGGCCTGGAGGGGCATCGCCAAGATGGGAGCCATTGCGGCTTGCAACTGGGCGGCACTCTCGGCAAAGTCACCCTGTTCGCGCGCGAAGTCTTCCATCACCTCCGCTAAGGTGATGGGGGTAGCCGGGAGGGGCGCGTCTTGGGGTAGGGCCTGGGAGACTTCGAGGTAGGGCCTAGGTGACCTCGAGGTAGGGC
>JBJEVY010000099.1:0-4486 GCA_051884775.1 Candidatus Spyradenecus sp.
TAAACCCTCTGCAAGAGCGGTGTGTCCACTCAGTCAGTATAATAGTGGATGTCTCCTTTATCATCCAGAATAGCCGTTGCGTGTAAACGCCGCGACTCTCCGTTCTTGTGGAAATCCATATCCACGCTCCAGCGACCATTTCCGCTTTTCTTAGCCCGAACCGCACTTGGAGAGAAGCCGGTCTTTGCGTAAAAAGACTCCTTGGCCCCGGAGGCTACTTCAGCAGAAGAGGGTTCACTTGGCCCACAACCGACCAAGAGCACAAGGCCTCCTGCGAGAAGAAAAATGATAGACTTCATATCGTTTCCTTTCACTGTTCAGTTTCTCGTAATCGAGACGATGAAGATCACCGCAAAGACGATGATACCTACGACAACGCCTGCTGGACCAAAAAGAAAGTCGAGGAGCGCAATGAGAGGGGCCCTCGGCGGTCGCATTGTTGCGTAGACATGACCATCCGCCCCTTCTTCAAGTGCACAGCCGCTTAAACATAACAGTCCACCTCCAAGCATCGCAAGCATCAACAAGTGCTCAATCCGTATGCGTGACAAAAGAGTTCTCATACATCCACCTTCCCTAGTAATTACTTCTTAAACTTCTTGAAGAAATCAACGATGGAGCCTACCACCAATGCGATGGCACCTACCACCCCTATGATCACTAGTTCTGTCAGCGTTTGTCGGTTGTACTTTGCACTACAACCAACAAGCAAAGACAGCGGGAGGACCGCAATCAGGAATCGATACTTCAACATTTTCTTCTCCTTCTCTGTGACTATTCACACACTCCCCATTCAGTGAGAAGGCACAATAAAGGCGTGCTTCCTGCCGAATGTTTCCAAAGGAGGCCTACCACAGCCTTGCAAGAAAACAGTACGGAGAAACACGCCAGGGATAACCCCAGCGCGCCTCCGCAACCCGTTCGTTCTTGCGTGGAAGAGTGGTAGTTTCCTTTGAACGAATGTGGTTGCGTGACGCAACGGTTAGGCGTCTGAGACCGACGAATGTCTAGGACATCGTCTGAATCAAACTATGTGCCCGCAGTATACCTCACCCTCTCTCCGATGTCAATGCGGAAAATCGCGACCCAGCCACTTCTTTCGGTGTACTTTTCTATTGACACATTACGGCCCGGCTTCTTTGACAGAATAGCCCCGCCGGGATCTGTGCGGTTAACGGCTAGGTGGCGGTGCGGAGAAGAATGGTAGGTCGTTGTGGGAGGAGAAGAGGGTGTAGCCGAGCTCGCGATAGCCGCGTTGGCGGCGGGTGAACATCCGTTGGGCGATCGGAATTGCTTCGTCTACATAGTCATAGACCAGCAGTTCGCGTTTGCGTGGGAGGTCACGGTGGAGGCGACCGATGTATTGTTGCAGGGTGCCGCGCCAGGAGATGGGAAAGGTGAGAAAGAGGGTGTCGAGCGAGGCTTCATCAAATCCTTCGCCGAGGAAACGGCCTGTCGCAAGGAGGATTTTGGGACCGGAAATCTCCCGGAAGTGTTCCAGGCGGGCGCGGTAGGTTTTGACACCGAGGCCGCCGTAGAGCGTGACCACTGTAGCTGGCAGCGTAGCAAACGCGCTTTCAAGGGCGGCAAGGTGGGTACGGCGCTCGGTGATGACGAGGGGCGTTCGACCGGCCGAGAGCGCGATGCGGAGGTCGTCCACAATCTGCTCGCGACGCGCGGGATCGATTTCGATGGCGTGAGCGAGAGCTGTATAGGTGGGAGAGACGTTAGACGGAAGGCGTGTTTGCGTAGGGCAAGCGAGAACTGCACGAAGCGCGGCATTGGCGGTAGGCAGCGAGGTCACCTGGTGAATCATGGGGCCACACTGCATAAAGAGAATGGGATGGAGTTTGTCCTTACGAACAGGAGTGGCAGAGAGGCCTAGCACATAGCGAGCGGGCAATTCGCGCAGTACGCGTTCGAAGGAGACGGCCGCCAGGTGGTGGCATTCATCGATGATGACGTGGGCGTAGGGGGCTGCGAGTGTTTTAAGGATCGCGGAGGGCAGACGAGCAAAACTTTGGAGGCTGGCGATATCGAGGCGACCGGTCAGGCGCTTGGTGGTTCCTGTGTAGAGGCCAATGTCGTGCGAGGAAAGGTCGAGGAAGTTCTGAAGCCTTTCGCGCCACTGTCGAAGGAGGGTGGAGCGGTGGGTTAGGATAAGGGTCGGGGTGTGGCGCGCGGCGATGAGGGCGGCAGCGAGGACTGTTTTACCAAAACCCGTGGGCGCGACGAGAATGCCGAAGTCGTGCTTGAAGAGAACTTCCAGGGCGATGTCCTGTTCGGGGCGGAGGTGTCCCTGGAAAGTGAAAGGTGTATAGGCGGCAGGCACACGACGATCGTCGATATGAAACTCGATCCGGTGGCGTTGGAGGAGTTTTTGGAGATCCGGCAAGCAGCCGCGCGGCAGAGCGAGATGTTCCGGGAAGTCTTCCGCGCAACAGATGACGCTTGGGATATTGTAGATGGGCAGACGGAGCGCCTGGGCCTCTCGCCAGGCGGGGTTCCAGAACGCGGCCAAGCGCATCAAGGCGAGGCGCAAGATAGGTGTCAATGACGATGAGGGGAGGTAGAGACGATCGGCTAACACCACCTTGAGCGGTTGCTGCACACCCTGCGCAAGGGGAATGGCAGAGGCGTGTTGCGCCCGGTGCGCCCAAGGCTCGGCGTTTTCCTCTCGGGGGAGATAGATGCCCAGCGCTTGATCGGCCTCGCCAGAACATCGAGCCAGCGTAAATACCGCTTGACGCGAAAGACGCGGGAGTGTTTCCAGAAAGTCCCATTGCTCTTTATACGGCGTTAAAGTCGCCGGGTCGAGGAAGAGCGTGTTCCCGTGGAGGCGCGGCCCATGTTGTAGGGGAAGGGCGATGAGATTGCCCAGCCCCTTTGTGGGGTCAGGGACAATATCTTGTGTTGGGAACATCCGGTCATACGCCCGAAAAGAAATAACAGAATGCCGCTCCATCGCCTTGGTCAGTAGCAACCGCCCTACGCGGCGCGCCGCCCACGCCTCGACCGCCTCCGAAAAGAAAATCCAGACGTGGTAGCCCGTCCCCGAACGCGAGCGCTCCAAGGCCGCCGGGATGGAGGACTCGCGGCAAACCTGACAGAACGCCTGCGCCGCCGTAGCGCTTTCCGCATCATCGAAGTCTAGCGCCAGGAAATAGCACCTGCCATCTGGCAACAAAGGATAAACCCCAATCGTCCGCTCGCCACGAAGGTGAGATTCCATAACCTTCGCCGTCAAAGGCTCCCACGAACGATACGGACATCCCCCGCAATGTTGCTTCGGCTTTGCACAAACCCCTCGCCGCCATTGATTGACGCACTTCGGCTGATAACCGCTCTTCCCCGTCTTGGTGTTCTCAAAGCGCTCAGCAAAAACATCCTCTCGTCCCCGAAACAACTCAGTAAAGAGGGCCACTCGTTGCCTCAAAATCTCGCGAATATCTGCCGCAGACCGTCGAGAAGAGAGGAGTGCTTCCCGTAAAGATGACTCTGCTACAGCCAACTCCTGTCGTAAGCGCTCCACCCGTAAACGCAAGGCCGCCACATACGCTCCCTCATTCAGCTGCTTCTCAGACATTTCTACCTCGCGCACCGAATGTAACGAATTGGTGCGCCCGCAATAGAAGGCCTCCCTTAATGCCTTCTACCCCTTCCAACATAAGCAATGCACGCTTACGCTCAAGGCCGCCGGCGTAGCCGCCAAGCCCGTGCGCGCCAATGACCCGATGGCACGGAATGAGAAGCAACAGCGGATTTCGCCCCAACGCCTGTCCCACCGCCCGCGCACTGCCACACCCCAACGCGGCGGCCACCTCGCCATAGCTCCGCGTCTCTCCAACCGCAAGTTCCCTCACAAAGGCCCACACCCGCAACTGAAAGGGCGTTCCCCTCGCCTCAATTGGAAAGTCCAGCGGACGAAACCGCCCCCGAAAGTAATCCGCCACCCATGCCCGCGCCCTCTGCACCACCGGCGGCACCTCACCAACAGCCTCCCCCACCTCCTCAAACGAAAGACCCGTCACCACCTCTCCCCTCGCCCGCAAACAAACCATCCCGAACGGTGACCGAACAAACCACCGCTCTCCCGCCTCAATCATTGCCGCTTCCATCAATCGCACCTTTTTCATTCGCACTCTACCACATTCTCCATTCCACTGTAAATAACCCCTCCTAGGCAAATCCGTTATGAGACCGCCACAGATTCCTCTCAAGGTTGATTCCCAACCCCCTCTTCCCGAGACTAGGCCCACCCTAGCGGATAGGTCAACATCGAAGGTATCCGTCGAAGTCAGCCCCCTCCGTTAGTCGCACTCGCCTAACTCAGCACGCTTTCCCGTCCCCTTCTCTGCGCGCCGTCCCGTGTTTCCTGCGTGCCTTTCTTTGTGGTTAAAAACACATGGCGCCACTGCGTGCCTCCCGCCTCCCTGCGCGCCTTTCTTTGTGCACTTTGTGTTGGTAATGTATGTTGTCGTTGAAG
>JBJEVY010000100.1:0-16664 GCA_051884775.1 Candidatus Spyradenecus sp.
GGCTGCCTCGGCGGCTACTTTGGCGGGAAAATCGACAGCGCCGTGGTCTGGCTCTGCGCCACGGTCTCGGCCATGCCCGGACTGCTCTTCATCCTGGCCATCGCGCTCATTGCCGGCAAGGGACTCTTTGGCATCTACCTGGGCATTGGCCTAACCACCTGGGTGAGCGTCTGCCGCAACCTGCGTGCCGAAGTGCTCAAACACCGCTCGCGCGCCTACGTCCAAGCCGCACGCGTCTTGGGCTACTCGCACGCGCGCATCCTCTTCCGCCACATCCTCCCCAACGTGATGCACATCGTGCTAATCTCCTTCTCCATCCGCTTCCCGGCGAGCGTGGCCACGGAGGTCTTCATCTCCTTCCTCGGCATTGGCGTGCAGGGCGAGCCCTCGTGGGGAATTATGATCAACAACGCCCGTGTCCGCCTCTGGCAAGGCATTTGGTGGGAACTCACCTTCGTCTCGCTCGCCATCTTCCTCTTGGTCTTCATCTTCAACCGCCTCGCTGACGACCTGCGCGACCTCTTCGACCCCGCCCTCCGCAATCGCTAAGCGCGCCGCCGGCGCGCGTGAGGTGCGCCTTCGGCGCGTGAAGTGCCGCCTCCGGCGGCGTGAAGTGGCGGCTTCGCCGCCGCGAAGGTGGCCAGGCCGCTACGCGGCTCCTGGCCGAGAGGTGCGCCTTCGGCGCGTGAGGTGCCGCCTCCGGCGGCGTGAAGTGGCGGCTTCGCCGCCGCGAAGGTGGCCAGGCCGCTACGCGGCTCCTGGCCGAGAGGTGCGCCTCCGGCGCGTAAAGGGGGTGCGCGGCGTCCTGATGTCCGCCAGCGGCGGCATCCCCCGGCGTGCCAGCGAGCTTGCTCGCTGGTGAAGTTCTCGCGGCGGCGCAGCCGCCTCCTCACGCGGGCGAAGCCCGCCCCTCTCGGCCCGCAGGGCCACCTCACGCGAGCCCCGCTCGCCCCGCTCAGCCAAAAAGGCTTGCCAAGCGGGGCTCTTTAGGCTATTCTATAACTACTCACTTAATGAGGAGATTGCTATGATTTGGATGCGAAATACACTCTTTGCGGTGCTGGCGGCGATTGGAGCTGGTCAGTTGGGTGCGGCTGTGGAGGCGCGGTATGTGACGGTGGACATCCCGAAGGACAAGGCCACGCTCTCGCTCGCGGAGGTTGAGGTCTTTGCCAATGGGCAGAATGTTGCCCTCGGTGGAAAGGCCGTGCAGTGCGCCACGGCCTGGGGCGGCGATGCCAAGCGCGCGATTGATGGCAACACCTCCGATCGCTATGGCGATAACACCATCACCCACACCCCCGAAGATTTGGCCGACCCCACCTGGGAGCTCGACCTGGGCAAGAGCGTTCCCGTGGAGAAGGTTGTGGTCTGGAACCGCGGCGATGGGTATGCCCAGCGCCTCAACGGCGTGCGCGTCACCCTCTCGGATGCGAACCGCTCGATTGTCTGGGAAGAGACCCGCCCGATGACCGAGCGCACCAACTACTTTGTGACCGATGCCAGCAAGGGCCCGCGCGTGGGGCAACACGCCGACACCCTTGCCGAGCGTGCCGAGCGCGCCCGCATTGCCGCGTTGATGGGCACCATCAAGGTGACTGCCCTGCGCGATGCCCTCAAGGCCTATGCCGAGAAGTATCCCGAAGCCTATCCGAATGCCGACGAAATTGCCGCCGGCATTGACGCCCTTCAGCAGCGCTTGGAGGCCAAGGAAAAGGACGCTCAGGCCCTCTACAATACTTACCGCGACCTGCAGAAGAAGGTCCTCCTTCAGCATCCGGCCGTGGACTTCAAGGAGATCCTCTTCGTCAACCGCCCCAAGGGCTCCAAGCAGGGCCTCTTCCAGAACTACCAGGGCAATACCGGCTGGAATGGCGATAACAACGCCACGCTGCGCGGCTACCGCAACACCCTCCTGCGCGGTCCCCTCTGCCAGGAAGACGCCCCCAACGGTCAGCCCACCACCCTCAAGAGCTCGACCGCCTACCTCGGCGATGTGGAGCTCGATTGGGACGCCAAGCGCATCCTCCTCTCCTCCGGCGACGAGAAGCAGGGCCCCTGGGGCATCTATGAGATGGACGTTGATGGCGCCAATTGGCACAAGGCCTATGAGGATCCGAACCCTGACGTCGACTACTACGATGCTTGCTACCTGCCCGATGGGCGCATCATCACCACCGCCACCGTTGGCTTCCAAGGCGTGCCCTGCGTGGCTGGTGGCGACTACGTGGCCAACCTCCTCCTCCTCTCGGCCGACCGCAAGAGTTCGCGCCGCCTGACCTTCGACCAGGACATCAACTGGAATCCTGAGGTCTACCCCAACGGCCGCGTGGTCTTTATGCGCTGGGAGTACACCGACTCGGCTCACTACTTCTCGCGCGTGCTGATGACGATGAACCCCGACGGCACCGACCAGCAGGAGTTCTACGGCTCGAACAGCTACTGGCCCAACGCCGTCTTCTATCACCAGAACATTCCCGGCAGCTCCACCAAGTTCGTCGGCATCGTCACCGGCCACCACGGCGTGGCCCGCAAGGGCGAACTGGTGATGTTCGACGTCTCCAAGGGCCGCATCGAGACCCAGGGCGCCATCCACAAGTTCCCCTTCCGTGGCCGCCCCATCGAGAATATCACCCTCGACCGCCTCGTCGACAACATCAAGCCCTACTTCCTCCACCCCCGTCCGCTCAACGACGAACTCGTCCTCGCGGCCATGCAGGATGACAACGCCTCCCCCTGGCGCCTCGTGCTCGTGGATATCTACGACAATGTCCTCACCCTCTGGGAGAGCCCCGACGCGAACTACTACGAGCCCATTCCCCTTAAGGCCCGTCCCAAGCCGCCCGTCCGCCCCGACCGCGTCAACCTTGAAAGCAAGACCTGCAATGTCTATATGGCCAATGTCTACCGCGGCCAGAAGACCCTGGAAGGCGTCCCCCACGGCAAGGTCAAGAAGCTGCGCGTCTTCAACTACGAATACGCCCCGCGCCACGCCGGCGGCCACTACGCCATCGGCATGGAAGGCCCGTGGGATGTGCGCATCCTCCACGGCACTGTGGATGTGGAAGAAGATGGTTCGTGCATGTTCGAGTTCCCGGCCAACACGCCCCTCACCGTCCAGCCGCTCGATGAAAACGGCCAGGCGCTGCAGATGATGCGCTCGTGGCTCGTGGGCATGCCCGGCGAAACCATCAGCTGCATCGGCTGCCACGAAAGCCAGAACATGGCCCCGCCGACCATCGCCCCCATCGCCTCGCGCAAGAAGCCCCAGCAGATTAAGCCTTGGTACGGCCCGGCGCGCGGTTGGAGTTTTGACCGCGAAGTCCAGCCCGTCCTCGACCGCAAGTGCGTTGGCTGCCACAATGGCCAGACCCAGGCCACCAACGCCATCGGCCAGAAGATTCCCGACTTCACCTACCGCCCTCATGTCTGGAACGGCTTTAGCGGCTCCTACATCGCCCTCCACCCCTATGTCCGCCGCAACGGCCCCGAAGGCGACTACCATGTCCTCACACCCCTCGAGTTCCACGCCACCACCTCCGACCTCTATCAGCACCTCAAGAAGGGCCACAAGGGCGTCAAACTCTCCGCCGAAGAGTGGGACCGCCTCGTCACCTGGATTGACCTCAATGTGCCTTACTTCGGCACCTGGACCGAGCGCGGCGGCCGCCAGAACGTCATTGAGCAGCGCCGTAGCTACGAAAAGAAGACCACTAACCTCGACTTCAATCCCGAGCGCATTATCAACCCCTACAAGCCCGGCGCCGTCACCTTCGAGCCCCCCACCGGCCCGCGCGTGACCAAGGCCGAAATCACCTTGGAAGGCTGGCCCTTCGATGGTAAGGCCAAGCAGGGCCCGCGCCAGGAAATCAAGCTCGATCTCGGCGGCGGCCAAGTCATCACTGCCGTGCGCATCCCCGCCGGCGCCTTCGTGATGGGCTCGAACACCGAGTCCAACGCCGAAGCGCCCGCCCACATCGCCACCGTCACCAAGCCCTTCTACATGGCCACCACCGAGACCACGATGGCCATGATGCAGCAGTTCGATGCCACCTTCGAGAACGGCGTCTACGATATGCACTACAAGGACCAGGTCCGCCGCGGCTACTTCGTCAACGGCCCCGACTTCCCCGCCATCCGCGTCTCCTACGACAAGGCCCAAGCCTTCTGCGCCTGGCTCTCGGCCAAGACCGGCCGCACCGTCCGCCTCCCCACCGAAACCGAATGGGAATACGCCTGCCGCGCCGGCACCGACACCCCGATGAACTACGGCGAGCTCAATGACGACTTCTCCAAGCACGCCAACCTCGCCGACGTTACGATGAAGAAGCTCGCCGTCTCCGGCGTCGACCCCCAGCCCATCCGTAATCCCAACCAGTTTATGGACTACGAGAAGAAGGACCCCCGCTTCAACGATGGCGTCCTCCACCTCGCCAAGGTCGGCTCCTACCAGCCCAACGCCTTTGGCCTCCACGATATGCACGGCAATGTGGCCGAGTGGACCTCCTCGCCCTTTACCGCCTACGTCGGCGGCACGGGCTTCGAGGCCGAAAACCCCGACCTGCGCGTCATCCGCGGCGGCTCCTGGTACCAGCGCCAAATCCGCGCCACCTCCGCCACCCGTTGGGGCTATCCCACCTGGCAGCGCCCCTACAACGTCGGCTTCCGCGTGGTCGTGGAAGAGTAAGCGTGGGGAGCGGTTAGCGGCTAGCCTTTAGCTGTTAGCTTTCGCCGCAGCGCCCCCAAGCGCTGCGGCGCTTCTTTTCTCCGCGCACCCCCTGGCCGGGTGGTGGCTGTGGCCGGGCGCTCTTGGGCTGCGGGGGCGTTGCCCCCGCGCACCCCCTGGCCGGGTGGTTATCGGAGCGCGCGGCTTCAGCCACCCCCACCCATGAGCAAGCTCATGGGCACGCCGGGCCGCGCCGCCTTTGGCGGACGCGTAGGGCTGCCGAGGACGGCGGCCCACAGAACGGAGAACGCCCGGCCCAGGTGGCCCCTCACGCGCCAGGCGGGGCAGAGCCCAGCGCGCGGCCACCTCCCTTCTTTCTGCGTGCCTTCGGGTGCCTCTGTGTGCCTTTCTCTTTGTAGTTAAAACCTGCGTGTATTTCGGCGTGACAAGGCCTCCACAACCCTTTGTATTTCTTTGTGTTCTTTGTGCTCTTTGTGGTTAAAAAACTGCGTGTATTTCGGCGTGCTTTTCTTTGTGTTCTTTGTGTTCTTTGTGGTTGCTAATCCTGCGTGTATTTCGGCGAGACAAGGCCTCCACAGTGCTGCGTGCCTCCCTTTCACATGGCCCATTTCGGCGTGCTTTTCTTTGTGCACTTGTTGACATAGCTTCTTCGCTTCGCTCGGACTTGTGTTCTTTGTGGTTGCTAATCCTGCGTCTATTTCGGCGTGACAAGGCCTCCACAACCCTTTGTGTTTCTTTGTGTTCTTTGTGGTTAAAAAACTGCGTCTATTTCGGCGTGACAAGGCCTCCACAACCCTTCTTTTCTTTGTGGTTGCCTCCCCGCGTTGCTTGCGCGGCGGGGGGAAGGTGTGCTAGAATAGACGCAATTTTAACGGAGCGTAGCGCAGCCTGGTAGCGCATCTGCTTTGGGAGCAGAGTGTCGGGGGTTCAAATCCCTCCGCTCCGACCACTTTACGCAAGGACGTGTGCGCGATGGAAAAGAAAGAAGCCCCGAAGAGTTCCCTGGACGCCTTGGTTTCGCTGTGCAAGCGGCGTGGTTTTATCTTTCAGAGCTCCGAGGTCTATGGCGGCTTTGCCGGCTTTTGGGATTATGGTCCGCTGGGGTGCGAACTGAAGCGGAACATCAAGGAGAGCTGGTGGCGGTGGACGGTGCGCGATCGCGAGGACGTGGAGGGGTTGGATGCCTCGATTATCATGCATCCGGCAATCTGGAAGGCCTCGGGGCACCTGGATACCTTCTCCGATCCGATGAGCATGTGCAAGGGCAACTGCCGCAAGTTGATGCGCGCAGACCAGATTTGGGATGTCTTTGAGGAGTCGGCCATCTGCGCGGCGCTCACGCCGATGGTGGGCGATGCGGGCAAGGTGGCCACATGGTGCAAGGGCAAGGGAAAGGCCGTGGCACCGGGGCTCTACACCGTCCAGCACCCCGAGCACCTGGAGGCCATCTTTGAGCAGCTCAAGGTGCAGACCTCCGCGCGCGATCTCTTTATCCTGTTGGCGACGCCGGCGGGCGAGGCGCCAGTGCTGCCGTGCCCGAATTGCGGCGGGGTGATGACCGAGCCGCGCCCCTTCAATCTGATGTTCAAGACCATTGTCGGCCCGGTGGATGACCCCTCCAATGTGGCCTATCTGCGCCCGGAGACCGCGCAGGCGATCTTCGCCGAGTTTTCGAATGTGATGGTCTCGAGCCGCCAGATGCCGCCCTTTGGCATTGGGCAGATTGGCAAGAGCTTCCGCAACGAGGTCACCCCGCGCAACTACATCTTCCGTTCGCGCGAGTTCGAGCAGATGGAGCTGGAGTTCTTCATCAAGCCCGATGAGGCCGTCGAGCTGCTCTGCGGCCACGTGGCCCCGCTTACCGCCGAGACTGACCTCTCCGAGCCGCAGGCCGATTGGGGCTGGGAGTGCTGGCACAAGTATTGGGTGGAGCAGCGCAAGCAGTGGCTCGTGGCCAACGGTCTGCCCGCCGAAAGCTTTGTGGAATATTGGCAGAAGCCCGACGAATTGGCCCACTACGCCCGCGCCTGCGTGGATATTGAGTATCGCTTCCCCTTCGGCGTGCAGGAGCTCGAGGGCATCGCCGCGCGCTCGGACTTCGACCTCTCGCGCCATCAGGAGCACTCGGGCAAGAGTATGGAGGTCTTCGACGAGCCGCTCAAGCTCGCCGTTAAGAAGCTCTCCGACGACGAGAAGGCCGCCTTCCGCGCCAAGACCGTCGCCGCCTGGGAGGCGCGCGGCAAGAGTGCCGAAGCCGCCAATGCCTTCCTCGATCGCCTCTTCGAGGGCAAGTACATTCCGCATGTGATTGAGCCCTCCTCGGGCGTTGACCGCATGGCCCTGGCGATGCTCTGCAATGCCTACGAGGAGCAGAAGCTCACCGATGAAAAAGGCCGCGAGGACATCCGCACCGTCCTGCACCTGGCCCCGCAGATTGCCCCCATCAAGGTGGCCGTCTTCCCGCTGGTCAAGAACCGCCCCGAGCTCTACACCCTCGCGCGCTCCATCTTCAAGCGCCTCCAGAAGCGCTACAACTGCTTCTGGGACGAGACCGGCGCCATCGGCCGCCGCTATCGCCGCCAGGACGAGATTGGCACCCCCTTCTGCGTCACCGTTGACTTCGACACCCTCGAGAAGGATGGCACCGTCACCCTCCGCGAACGCGACTCCATGCAGCAAGAGCGCATCTCCGTCGACGAGCTCATCGCCAAACTCGACGCGCTGTTGTAGCGTTGGGGGCCCGCCCCCAACCCCCGGGCAGGGCTACTTGCCCTGCACCCCGGGAGCGTGGGACGCTCCACCCCAGCCGAAGCGCCCGATGGGCACTTCGGCTATTCTTTTGCTGCTAAGGCGTTATCCCCTCTTGACAATTGTCCACGAATACTGGACAATAGAAGCGTCTTTATTCATCAAAGGAGAGGAGAAAAGACAATGCCAACCCTTACCTACACTCAAGCGCGGGAGACGCTTGCGGATTGTCTGCGGCAAGCGGCAGACGACTTTGAACCTGTTGTCATCACGCGGCGGAATGCCCCTGCGGCCATTCTGGTCAGCTACGACGAGTACCGCGCGATGGCCGAGACGTTGCATGTGCTCGGCGGTCCCAAGAACGCAGAGCGTATCCGTGCATCGCTGAAAGACATCGAGCGCCATCGCAACCTGGTAATGAAGACGCCGGAAGCATTGGGGTTATGAGTCTGCGCCTGCTTGCCTTCACGCAAAATGCGTGGGAGGATTATCTCTTTTGGAAGTCAACCGACGAGAAGACTTCGCGCAGGGTTGACGAACTCATCAAGAATACGATGCGCACTCCCTTCGAGGGGCTCGGAAAGCCAGAGCCGCTGCGAGGGGAACTCTCCGGCAAGTGGTCGCGCCGAATCAACTCGCGCGATCGTATGGTCTACGCTGTCGAGGAAGAGACGCTCTACCTGGTTGCTTTGCGTAAGCATTACGGATAGTCTCTCCCCTCCGCCCTCCCCGTCGCGTGAGCGTTCTGTCGACTGTCGACTGTCGACTGTCCACTGTCGACTCGCTCGCGCGAAAGCCGCGCCACACCCCTCCGGTCTGCCCGTCGCGTGAGCGTCCTGTCGACTGTCGACTGTCCACTGTCGACTCCGCGCGGCCCGCGCGCGCAACTTTTGCTTGCTTCCGCGGGCAAGACGCGCTATTATAGGAGCAAGAAGTTCGGGCGGGGCCCGAGCAAAGGCCTTTGAGAGAGATTGACACGACAATGACAGACGAGACGAAGAAGCCTGATCCCATTGTGGAGGTGGAGCAGTTCGGGAAGTTGCCCGACGGCACGGTGGTGTTGCATTACACGCTGAAGAATGGCCTCGGCGGCGAGTTGGAGGTGTTGGAGTATGGCGGCACGGTCCGCCGCTTTACCGTGCCCGGGCCCGATGGTCAGCCGCGCAATGTCATCGTGGGGCCCGACACGCTCGAAGGCTGGGTCAAGGAGCCCTATTACGGCCAGCTCATCGGCCGCGTGGCCAACCGCATCGCCCATGGCAAGTTCTCCCTGGAGGGCAAGGATTACACGCTGGCCACAAATAACGCCCCCGGCGGCATCCCTTGCGCCTTGCACGGCGGCGAGGAGGGCTTCAATGCCCGCGTCTGGAAGCTGCGCGCCTTCTTTCAGGAGAATATCCCCGCCGAAGCCGAGTGGGTCAAGGCCGAAGCCGCCGCCGGCACCCTGGGCATCGATGATGCCTGCCTGCTGCTGAAGCTCGATTCGCCCGATGGCGACCAGGGCTACCCGGGCGCGGTCCACGCCGAGGTGCTCTACATTCTCACCCCGGAGAACACATGGCGCATCATCTATCACCTCACGGCCGATGCGCCCACGCCCGTGGCGATGACCCAGCACGCCTATTGGAACCTCAAGGGCTGCGCGCAGGACGATATTCTCGACCACACCTTGCAGCTTTCCGCCGCGCGCTATACGCCGGTCAACGCCGGGCTGATTCCTACGGGCGAGCTCGCGCCTGTCGCCGGCACGCCGCTGGACTTCACCGCCCCGCGCGCCCTCGGTCAGGACATCGATGCTGAAAACGACCAGCTGCGCTTCGGCGCGGGCTATGACCACAACTTTGTGCTCGACCACCCCGAGGGCGTCCTTGCCCACGCCGCCACCCTCACCGCCCCCGATGGGATGAAGATGGAGGTGTGGACCGACCAGCCGGGCATTCAGATTTACACCGGGAACTACATCCCCGACGGCCTGCAGACCCCCGAGGGGCCGACTGTCCGCCGCGGTGGCGTGGCGTTGGAGACCCAACACTTCGCCGACAGCGTCAACCGCCCCGAGTTCCCCTCCATCATTCTCCGCCCGGGGCAAGTGCTCCGCTCGGTCACCGAATATCGCTTCCCCAAGGCCTAAGGCCGCGGGCAACACTCCAACCAATCAAGGAATAAACTATGGGTACACTCCTCATTGACGCGTTAGTCTTTTTTGGCTTTATCGCGTGTGTTCTCTTCGTCGGGTTCTTCAAGAGCCGAAAGAAAGCCGGTGCCGAAGAAGGCGCGGAAGATTACTTCCTGGCCGGGCGCGGATTGAAGTGGTGGCTGATTGGCTTCTCACTGATTGCCGCGAATATCTCGGCTGAACAGTTCGTGGGCATGAGCGGCCAGGGGGCCGGGTTGGAAGGCATCTCGTGCGCGTCGTGGGAGTGGATTGCGGCGATCACGCTGGTGGTCGTGGCCTTCTGTATGTTGCCCTACTTCCTGAAGACCGGCATCACCACGATGCCTGAGTTCCTCGAAGTGCGCTACAACCACGTGGCCCGCTCGCTGATGACCATCTCGATGATCGGCATCCTCATCGTCGCCTCGCTCATTGGCGTGACCTATGCCGGCTCGCTGGTGATGTTCCAGCTCTTCAATGAGTTCGGCGTGACGGTCTCCTTCCCCACCTGCTGCATTATTATGTCCGTCATCGCCGGGGCCTACGTGCTCTTCGGCGGCCTGAAGGCTTGTGCGTGGGCCGACCTCATCCAGGGCGCGGCCCTCATCGTTGGCGGCGCCATCATCGCCTACATCGCCTGCAACAAGCTCGGCGCGGCCGACCCGGCCACCCTCTCGGGCTTTGGCGGGGCCTCCACCGAAGCCACCGGCTTCCTCGCCCGCTTCCAGGACCTCAATGCGGCCAAGATGCACATGGGCCGCCCGGCCACCGACGCGGCGATGCCCTGGACCATCCTGCTGATGGGCATCTGGATCCCGAACTTCTACTACTGGGGCCTCAACCAGTACATCACCCAGCGCATCCTCGGCTCGGGCTCCCTCGCCGAAGGCCAGAAGGGCATCGTCTTTGCCGCCGGGCTCAAGCTGCTGATCCCCTTCATCATCGTCATCCCCGGCATCATCGCCTTCAACCTCTGCGCCAAGGATATGGCCGCGGATACCGCTAAGGCCGTCACCGAGAAGGTCCAGAAGGGGACCTACGCCGAGAACGAGCTCATCGTCTTCTACTCGCTCAACGCCGATGACGCCACCGCCGACCAATCCAATCTCGCCATCTCGGCAGAGACCAAGCCGGAAGTCCTCGCCAAGATTATCGCCCACAACGCGCCCCTCTTGGCCAAGCTCACCGCCGATGGCAAGGGCGTGACCCCCGATGCCATCAAGGCCCTCGCCGCTCAGGGCAAGGCCGGCGAAATCGCCCTCTCCAATGGCGAAGTGATCAAGGTGACCGACAACACCTATAAGTACGATGGCGCCCTCGGCCACCTGATGAAGCTCATCCCGCGCAACTGCGGCATCCTCGGCTTCGTCCTCGCCGCCCTCCTCGGCGCAATCGTCTCCTCCCTCGCGGCCGTGCTCAACGCCACCTCCACCCTCTTCACGATGGATATCTTCCAGCGCTACCTCAAGCCCAATGCCAAGCAGAGCACCCTCGTCCTCTGCGGCCGCATCGTCACCGTCATCCTCGCGGTGACCGGCTGCATCGTCGCCGCCGGCTTGAAGTCCGAATCCATCTTCAAGTACATCCAGGAAGTGCAGTGCTACGTCTCGCCGGGCATCTTCGCGGTCTTCGCCTTCGGCATGCTCAACCGCTCGGCTGGGCGCTGGGGCGGCGTCTTTGGCCTCATCTTCGCGCCGGTGGTCTTCTACTTCCTCAACACCTACGGCTGGGATTGCTTCCCGGGCTTCATCCTCAAGCCCCTGAGCGCCATCACCTGCCTGGGCATCCCCGCCGCCGGTGGCTCGATGCACTACCTCATCGCCGCCTCCTACACCCTCGTGCTCACCCTCGTGTTCATGACCCTCTACGGCCTCATCTTCCGCCTGCCGGTCGCCGAGCGCGTCCAGTTCGAGCACAAGACCACCCTGGATATGACGATGTCCAAGGGTGCCCTGATCGCCGGTCTGGTGGTCTGCATCCTCACCATCGCCCTCTACGTGATCTTCTGGTAAGCCAGAAGCCACACGCCAACACGACGCGCCGCCCCACCGGGCGGCGCGTCGTCTTTGCTCGCCCTCGCCGCGCAGCGGGGGCTGCTCGCCCCCGCACCCCTCGGGAGCGCAGGACGCTCCACCCCGGGCGGCGCGCCCTCTGGGCACGCCGCCTCTCTGTCCTCTCTCTTCAGCCTGGCGGAGCAGGCCGATGCACAACGCTTACCCCCGCCGCGCTCGCAACTTCCCCCCGCCGCGCAGCGGCACCTCGCGCGGGCTCTGCCCGCTCCTCACGGCGGCTTTGCCGCCTCCTCACGCGCCGCCAGGCGCACCTCACGGCGAGCGCAGCGAGCCACTTGTCACCGTTCACCGTTCACTGTTCACTGTTCATCGTTCACCTCTCACCGTTCACGCCGCGAAGCGGCTTTCATTTTTTTCTTGGCAAGACGCAAAAAACGGCGTATACTACAAGCATGACATAACAAAAGGGCCTGCATAAGCGGGTCTCCGGTCATATTAGGAAAGGAAAGAGAACATGAGAGGACTCACGCGCTCGCTGGGCGCGATCTTTGTCGCGTCAGCACTCGCTGTGCCTACGTGGGCACAAACCTCAACCTCCATTGAGGTGGATAACTCGTTTGCGGCATCGGTTGATTATCCGGTCAAGCAGACATACTCGATCGCGGATTTGGTCACTTTGGGTAGTGCCTCGGAAACGACGATGGTTCTTTACAAAGGTTTTGTGGTCGTTCCGGCAACGGTTACCGCCAGTGATGTTAGTGTTACAGTGCGTTATACGAGTGGCAATCTTGCGGCACTGTTTTATGGCGCACGTGTGTACACGCGTGATATGGAGCTTTTGGGCTCCGATGGTTTCATTGAGGCCACCAAGGTTGGAACGAATGGAAGTAAGACCTACTCCTTCTCTGGCTTGACGGAGGGGCAGGAGGTTCTGATTTTTGTGACGGGTGGTTTGGAGAGTGGCACCTCGCGTGATAGCAATACTTCTAATGGTTCAATCACCTTGACGGGTGCCGACCACAAGGCCTTGTCGGGGTGCCCCGCCTATTGGACGTCGTGGGATAAGCTGAATATCACCTCGACATCGCCGAATAATTCGTATTATTACTTCCCGATTACGGTGAATAGTGATGCGACCTCGGCAACGATGACCTATACGTGGTCTGCCGGCACCAAGCAGATTAATCTGAAGCGTGTGGATGCGTTCGATATTTCGACGCGTGTACCGAAGTTGCTTTTCTCGGATGAGCACGATGGTCAAGCGGGCACTGCAACAAGTAACAACAGCTACACGGTGGACAGTCTCCCCGCTGGCGGAAAGGTTCTGCTGCGACTGCAGGCGAACACGCAGGCTACTGGCGGCAATCATATCGGTGGATTCACGCTGAGTGGCGCAACGACCTTGGCCGATCTCACGCAAGTGGTGGCCGGGGGGACCTCAGCGCCGGTTTATTCTGCTGCTGCGGGTGACACGCTGACGGTGACTGGCACGATTGCTGGCGATGTGCCGGTGACGGTTGGGGCGGAAGGTCAGACCGGCACGGTGACCTTCGCTGCCGGCACGCTGGCGAACTACACTGGAACCATCGCTCTGGGGAATGCCACGCTGACCTTCGCAGATTTGACGGAGCGTCCGGCGATTCAAGTGACGAATGATGCGGCGATTATCGACTTGACCTCCGTTGAGAGCTTGCTAACGGGGAAGATTTCGCTCGCGGGGATTACCTTTGCCGATGGCGTGACTCAGTGCACCGTGAAGGGTGGCGATGTAACAGCGACGGTGACGGCGACCGAGTTGACTGCTGGGAGCGTCTCTGTGACGGCTGTGCCGACCTATGCTGGCAATCGCTGGTGGTGGGATTATGAGTTCAATGGGAATGGGAATAATAGTGGCTTCGAAGGAACGAACCTCTCCTGGGATACCGATCGGCCATTCAAGGACTCTGAGTATACAACGGCAGACGAGAATGGCAATCAGATGTTGCATTTGCCGGCGCGTCCTTGGCGGAATGTCGGTTCGGGCTATCCAGAGTCCTTCACGGCCGTAATGTATTGCAAGGCCGGCAGCGCTGCGAATAGTATCTTGGCGGCCTTTGGCTCTTCTTACAATAATGGGACAGAGGCGATTGTCTTGATGACGGGGGCGAATCCTGCTGCAGGGCAGATGAGCCTTGTGCTCTGTCATGCGAAGACCTCGTTTGACACCTTGGTTGATCAAGAGAAGATGACTGTCCCCAATGTCAGCTCTTCGTACCATCTCTATGCCTTTACTTGCCGGACGGTTGAAGAGAAGACCGTTGTGGATATCTATGTGGATGGCGAGTTGGTGACCTCCTACAAGGCGGATTCCTTGATTACCTTGGGGCAGGGCTTCCAGTTGGCCTCTGAGCACGGCGGCTCTCCGAGCGGTGTCAATCGTTTGGCGGATGCTGACGCAGCAACATTGGACTTCTTGCGCGTGAGTAATGTGGCGCTGTCGGCAGAAGCAATTAAGGCGATGGCCGCGGCTTATCCCTATACCTCCCCGAATGGGCGTGCAACGCGTACGGTGACGGCCTCCGATACCACGTGGAGCGAGGGCACCACCTGGGCTCAGGCCACGCTGCAAGAGGATGGCACCACCGCCACGGTGAATCAGGCTGCGCCGACTGCCGATACGGTGGTGGAAGTGACGGCGAGCGAGGCCGCGACCCTTGCGATGAACCTCGCGGACGCGGTGACCTATGAGATTCTCGTGGTGAAGGGCGAAGGCTCGCTGAAGGTGACGAAGGCGGCTGATACCACGGCTACGGTGACCATTTCCGGCACAACGACCATCTCGGCGAATACCACCTTGCCGGCGAATGTCGTAAAGGTTGGCCGCGTGAGCGTGGATGCCGACAAGACCTTGACCTTCGACTGCAGCACGCTCGATGGCGTGCAGAGCAGCTATGTGCTCACGGGTTATGTGGAGGAGGCGGTGGCTTCGCGCATCGCGGTGGCGAATGTGCCGGCCTCGGCCCTCTATAGCGATTACACACTCTCGCGCGACAACACCGGTTCGATGGTGCTCACCGCTTCGACCTTGAAGCCGATTGCGGCGACGATCTCGGGCGAGAACTCCTGGGCGGATGTGCTCTGGACCTGGGAGGGTAACTCGACGGGCAGCACGCTGGCCGCGATTCCTGATGGGGCGAATGTGACGCTGACGCTGAGCGCCGATAGCACGCTGACCCTGCCGGCTTCGGCAATCACGGTGGCCGATTTGACCATCTCCGGAACGGGCACGCTCACCTTCGCCGAGACCGGGGCCACCGTGACGGTGACGAACACGCTGACGGCGAATACGGATGTGGATGCCTCCACGGGCAAGCTCATCTTGGCTTCGACGGTCACGAATGTGGCCATTGCCGATGACAAGACGATCCAGTACAAGACAACGGCTGACACGACCTTGCCGCCGATGTCTGGCACGAATGGCACCTTCTCGGTGAATTGCGCGGCGACCACAAAGCTCTCGCACACGGTGGATTACCTCTCGGCGATTGTGGTGAGCGGTGGCACGCTGGATTTCACTGCCGAGAATTACACCAAGCCCTTCAAGATGACGGTTCAGAATGGCGCGATGGCGCGTACCGATTGGGCCGGTGCTTTAACGTCAACGGCCGCCTCGTTGCGGTTGGAAGGCGGTGCCACCTTCTTTATGCGTAATGGTAACACCACGAATGGTAATTCGCAGATTGTGACCCCGATTACAATTGCAGCCACGAATGAGTTGCCGGCGGTAATCAAGGGTAGCCACAATGGCAACAATCTCCATCTTACGGGGACCATCTCTGGTACGGGCACGCTGAAGTTCGCCGGTTTCAATAACCACTTCACGGTGGAGGGCGTCATTTCTGATGGCTCCAACGAGGGGGATGTGCTGGCCGTGGTGCTTGATTCCATCGCAAGCGGGGAGAACTCCGCCGCCAATGTAATCTTCACCGCTGACAACACCTACACTGGCGGGACCACCATCAAGACCGGTGCGAACCTGACGCTGAATGGCACGACCGTTGATACCAAGCCCTTGCCGGATTGCTCGTATGATTCGACTGAGAAAACTTACAGCAGTAAAACGACGGTAGAGACGGACGCAAAGGTTCAACTCCTCAACGGCATGTCTTATGCCTATATTGAGGGCCAAGGCACTGTAGAGGTGACGGGTGACTTCATCTTTGGCCAGGGAAACAATCAGAGCGGTATCGCCGTGCCGGTGACGGTGGCGGCGGGGAAGACGTTCGCCATCCGCAACTTCCGCGATGGCGAGGCCTTTAATCTCTCCTCCCTCACGCTTAATGCTTCCAGCACCGTGAAGCAAGACACCTTCTCAAACGATTGGACGAAGTCCGCCTCGCTCTCCATCACCAAGACCCTTGCGGGCACTGGCACGATTAATCTCCCGCTGACCTTCGAGTCGGGTGCTACGCTCGATGTTTCGGCCGGTCCGCTGACGGTGACGAAGGATGTGACCTGCAATGGCACTGTCACGGTGACGCTGCCTGAGGATGCGGCTGAGGGCACGACCATCCTCAACTGCTCGAATCCGGACGATGTGGTTGGGAAGCTGACGGCGACCTCGATGCAGGAGGGCCTGCAGTTCTCTGCTACGGATGCTGCGGTGGTCTTGGCGGCGGTGCCGACGATTGAAATCCCGAAGGTGGATGAAGTCGAGCTCGCAGAGGCTTCGCAGGCGGTGTTGGCCGCTGCTGCTCAGGCTGCCGGGTTGGACACTGTGACGGCGGTCACGGGTTCGACCTCGGTGGCGGGCGAAACGAAGACGCTCACCGCAGAGCAGATTGACAATGTCCTCGCGGTCTTCGGTGCGAGCGTGGTCACGGCCGATACCACCAATAAGACCCTGAAGGTTGACTACAACTTCGGCATCGTGGCGATTGAGCCGAATTACCTCAATGGTGTGCTCTCAACTTTCACAGTGAAGGTGGCTATCGAAACAGCCGATGGCACGCTGGCCTCCTTGACCGAGGACGCAACTATCGTGTTGGTGGATAGCGACTCGGGCGCGACCATCAGCGATGGC
>JBJEVY010000101.1:0-50710 GCA_051884775.1 Candidatus Spyradenecus sp.
TAGGATACACCAATGACCGTTCTTCTTTCTACAACTTTCCCCGGACAGTAATGGCATCCGCCCCGGGCCGATAATTAACCCTGAGGGATAATGCAATTAACCCTTAGGGTTAATTCAATTAACCCTTAGGGATAATTCAATTAAGCCTGAGGGTTAATTGTTTCGGTCGGCCCGGGTTTGTTTTGGGGGAGGGGCGGGGAGGGAGTTGCTGAGGGGCGCTGTCTATACAATGTGCGACGTTGTGCTTGCAAACGGCAGCGCGCGTTGTGTAGAATAGGGGGCGAAAGGAGCGGATTATGCAGACGCAAACGATTACGATTCGGCTTGACCCTCAGCTCAAGCAGGAGGCCTCGGAGCTTTTCGAGAGCCTGGGTATCAACCTCTCTTCGGCCATCAATGTCTTTCTGCGCAAGGCGGTTTCGTGCGAGGGCTTCCCCTTCTCCGTGCGCCGTGAGCAGTACAACCGCAAGCTCGACCAGGCGGTCGCCGAGGCCGACGCGCTCTTGAAGTCCAAGGATACGGTCTACTATTCCTCCGCGCAGGAGGTGATGGAAGCGTTGAGGGGGTAAGCGTGGTGCATGGGCCTGCTCCGCCAGGCCATTCGCCCCGGGTCCATTTCGCATCCGCCCCGGGTTCGCCTCGAGGTAGGTCCGGGTTGACCCTCGACCCGGGGCGGATGCAAAAAAGAGCCCCCCGAAGCGCCTCGGGGGGTTATCCGTCGCGGAACGCGCCCTGTCGACTGGTGACTGTCGACTGTCGACTGAGCGCGCGCGTTAGCGCTGGGCGGGGAAGAGGTGGACGTCGCGCTGCGGGAACGGGATGGAGAGGCCGGCGGATTCGATGTTGAGTTTGGCCTGGCGGGTGAGGTCAAAGAGGGTGGGCCAGTAGTCGTCGACAGTGGTCCAGCCGCGGAGGGTGAGGTTGACGGAGGAATCTGCGAGGGCGGAGACGAAGGCGGTGGGGGCGGGATCGGGGAGGAAGCGCTTTTCGGCAGCGGCGAGGGCGAGGAGGACTTGGAGGCCGCGGTCGAGGTCATCGGCATAGGAGATGCCGACGGTGAGATCGATGCGGCGCTTGCCGTTGCGGGTGTAGTTGACGATGTCGGCGCTCCAGACGGTGCTGTTGGGAAGGGAGATGTAGAGGCCGTCGGGGGTTTGGAGGGTGACGGTGAAGAGGTTGATGGCTTGGACGGTGCCCGAGCGCCCGGCGCAGTCGATGAAGTCCCCGGCGCGGAAGGGGCGGAGGATGAGGAGCATAATGCCTGAGGCGATGTTGGAGAGGGTCTCCTTGAGGGCCAAGCCGATGGCCAAGCCGGCGGCACCGATGACGGCCACCAGGGAGTTGGCGTTGACGCCGAAGCGATCGAGGATGGCCACCAGGCCGATGGCGTAGATGAGCAGGGAGGCGACGGAGGAGAGGATGGGCGCGAGGGTGACGTCGAGCCGGCCGATGCGGTTGCAGGCTGCGGAGATGGTCTTGCGCGCGAGCAGGGAGAGGAGGCGGCAGGCGAAGTAGATGATGCCGGCGAGGGCGAGGCGGAGGGCGAGGGTGACGATTTGGGCTTGGTGGGCGGACCAGAAGTCGAGGATGGGTTGCACGGTGGATGGCCTTTATTAATAGAAGAGGAAGCGGAGGCCGGCTTTGGGGTCTTCGCGCTCCCAGAGGGTGAGGGAGAGGGGGGTGGAATAGGAGTTGCCTTCGCGCAGGCGGATGGAGGCCCAGATGGCTTGGGCATCGCCAGGCTCTGCGAGGAGGGAGGCGATGGCAAGGAGGGCGGAGGAGCCGGTGGCGTTGACGGTGGTTTGGCGGAGGATACTTTCGCGGTAGGGGGTGAACCAGGGGATGTAGAGGGCGGGGAGGGTGGTGTCGGTGGAGGTGATGAGGTAGGCGGCTTGGGTGGAGGGGTCGTTGGGGCGGAGGCGGAGGATGGTGTTGAATTGCGGGGTGAAGGTGGCGATGGTTTCGCCTTGGTGGGCAAAGGTGGCGGTGTAGGTGGTGTTGAGGTTGCGCAGGGCGCTGGCGGAGACGCCGATGGCGCTTTCAAAGGTTTCGGCATCGGTGGGCGCGGCGTAGGCGGAGGCATAGAAGAGCACTTCGCCACCGGCGGGGACAACGTAGGGATAGGTTTTTACCGTCTTGCCGGTTTCGTCGGTTTCGGTGAGGGAGAAGTCCCAGGTGTAGGCGGTGGCGGTTCCGGCTTTGGTGATGGTGAAGGTGTAGTCGCCCTTGAGGGCGATGGGGCGGCGGGTGGTGTTGGTGAGGACGAAGGCTTTGCCGGCGGCGAGCTGCTCGCCGCCCACGTCGGTGGCGTTGCCGGTGAAGTAGAGTCGGGAGAGGAGGAGCGCGGGGAGGCCATCGGTGGGCGTGGGGGTGCGTTTAAAGAAGGTGACCTTGGCCGGGAGGGTGGAGGCCTCTTCGGGCCAGGTGAGGCTGAGGAAGTTGCCAACGCACGTGGCGGAGTCCATCGGGGGAATGGCCGGGAGGGTGACCTTGAGGGTGGAGGATTGCCTTGTCGTGAACTTGCCGCTATCGGTGAGGTAGCGCGTTAGGATGCTGACCGAGAGGAGTTTGCCGGCTGGGAGGGGAACGTCGTCCTCGCTTTCGTGGAAGGTGACTTGGAGGGCGTTGCTCTCGGCAGGAAGCGTCTTGGAGGTGATGAGCGAGGCGGGGAGGTCGATATGGAGGCGGAAGAAGTCGGGGGGCGTTTCGGCCGCGGTGCGCAGGAGGAGGGCGGCGTGGGCCGGCGTGAAGGTGCTGGAGCGGGAGCCATCTTCAAGGGTGTGGAGGAGGATGTAACGCGAAGCGGAGGTGGATAGGCAGGTGGCGGCGCACCAGGTGGTGCCGCCATCGGTGGAGACTTCCAATCCCTCGCCCTGCCAATGGAAGGAGGCCAGATAGGCGGTGAAGTTGCGCCCGTCAATGAAGTCGGTGAGGTCGATTGGCTCGGCCAGCTGCCAGCTATCGCCTTCGCGCACCCAGGTGGGGGCGAAGATCTGCTCGCAGGCGTCTTGCGTGGCGTAGGAGACGCGGACCAGATAGTCGCTGACGGCGTAGGGCAAGGGTTGCTCCCAGGAGACGGTCATTCCGGTGCGGGTGAGATTGCTGCAGGCGAGGTTGGTGGCCTTGATGTAGGGGCGCACCGTGATGTCCCAGGAGAAGTTGGCCACGGTGCCGAGCGAATCGGTCACTTCGAGTTCCAACGGGAAGAGGCCCTCCTCCATCGGCGCGGTAAAGCGGCACGCGGCCGCGTAATCGGAGGCCTCCTGCTCCAGACCATTGAAGCGCCAGCGGAAGCTGGTGTACTCCCCGCTGCCGCCGGTGCACTCAGAGAGGGCGGCATAGAAGGCTTCGCCCACGTTGCAGATGGGCTTGTTCGCGTAATTGGCGGAGATGGGCGCAAAGTCGCTCTGCCACGAGACGGCGTTGACCTCAAAGAGACTGCTGCCCTTGGTCGTTTCGTTGCTGATGGCCAGCGTCTCAACGGATTGCTTCTCGGTGAAGGAGAAGGTGAGCGTGACGGGGGTGTCCACGGCCTGGTCGGGGAAGGTCACCTCGGCGGTCATCAGCTCATCGCTATTGAGGCGCACGCCCAGCAGGTGCGTGGCCTTGGCGGCGGTGGTGCCACTGGCCATGCAGGTGATGGAGAGCGAGACCATCGACTCGGGCGGATCGAAGGTGGCCTTCAGACCGCTCTGCCCGCCGCTGCTTGAGGTCGGGGCGATGCCGATGCCGTTGAGGCGCGCCTTGGCCTTCTTGGTGGTCAAGTTCACCCAGTTGTTCGTGCCGTTCCAGTTTGAGCCGGAGGCCGAGGTGCCGGCGCCGGCAAAGGAAATCGTTGTCTCCCCGGCGCGGAGGCCCAGGGCGAGGAGCGCGGTAAAGAACAGGGCGAGTGCGCGCTTCATGGGCGGGGAGACTTAGGCCTCGCCGAACCAGCGGCTCCGGGCCAGAGCAAAGGCGCGGGCGCGGTGGGAGATGCGGGCTTTGACCTCTTCGGGCAACTCGCCAAAGGTGCGCGTAAAGCCTTCGGGGACGAAGAGCGGATCGTACCCAAAGCCATTCGCGCCACTGGCGGCGGCCACGATGCGCCCGGGGCAGGTGCCGCGCAGGGTCCGCAACGGCTCGCCGGGCATCGCCAAGGCCAGCGCGCAGACAAAGCGGGCGCCCCGGCGCTCAATGGGCAACCCGGCAAGTTCGCGCAGGAGCCGGGCGTTGTTCGCCGCGCTGTCGCCGTGGATCCCGGCATAACGGGCCGAGTGAATCCCCGGCGCGCCACCCAGCGCTTCGACCTCCAGCCCCGAGTCATCGGCCAAGGCGGGCAGACCGGTGGCCTTGAGCCAGGCCTCGGCCTTGATGGCGGCATTCTCCTCAAAGGTCTTGCCGGTCTCATCGGGGTCGGGCACAGTGGGCCACGTATCGGTGCCCACGAGCTCGATGCCCGGGAGCATGGCGCGGATTTCGGCCAGCTTGTGGGCGTTGCGGGTGGCAATCAGCAGCTTCATAGCGCGCTCCGCTCAGAGTTCGCCGGCGCGGAGCTTCGCGGCCACGCCACGCAGGCGCCCAAGGCTCCGTTCGCGGCCCAGCAACCAGAGCATCTCAAAGAGCCCAGGCCCCTCGGTCTTGCCCGAGACGGCCACGCGGATCGGGTGGACCAGCGGCCCCATCCCGGTGCCCTTGGATTCGCCCATCGCGCGGATGCACGCTTCCATCGCCTCAATCGAGCACTCGGGCAGCGCCTCGAGGGCGGAAGCGATCTCCTCGAGCAGCTCAGCGGTGCCCTCGGGCTTGAGGCGCTTGGCCACGGCCTTCTCGTCGAAGGGATAGGCCTCCTCAAAGAAGTAGCGGCAGTTGCCGGGGAGGTCAGCATAGGTCTTGGTGCGCGGCTGAATCTGGTCGAGCAATTCCCCGAGGTGGCCGTTGAGCGGCTCGGTGGGGAGCCCGGCGGCGGCCAGGCGCTTGGTGAACTCGGCGGCGTAGGCTTCGCGGGGCTGGCGGGCGATGTATTCGCCATTCATCCAGGTGAGCTTCTTGATGTCGAAGCGCGCGGGGGAGGCCTTGCACTTGGCGAAGTCGAAGGCCTCGACCATCTCGGCGCGGGTCATCACCTCGCGGTCGTCGCCCGGCGCCCAGCCGAGGAGGGCGAGGTAGTTGAAGAGCGTCTCGGGCAGGTAGCCCAGCTCGCGGAACTCGCCCACGAAGGCCGAGCCATCGCGCTTGGAGTAGGGTTTGCCGGCGTTGTTGACGATCATCGGCAGGTGCGCATACTGCGGCACCGGCGCGCCGATGGCCTTGAAGAGCTGAATGTGCTTAAAGGTGTTCTCCACGTGGTCATCGCCGCGGATGATGTGGGTCACGCCCTGGGTGATATCGTCGAGCACGTTGGCCAAATGGAAGACGGGCGAGCCATCGGAGCGGACAATCACGAAGTCCTGCGTGTCCTTCGCCTTCTTCTTCATGTGGCCCTTGACCAGGTCGTCATACTCAATCACGCCCTCTTTGGGCATCCGGAAGATGACGCACTCGCCCTGGCCACCCTTATTTTCCTTGTAGGCATAGCCCTTGGCCAGCAACTCCTCGGCCACGGCCAAGTGATGTTCGCGCTGACTGGTCTGGTACATCACTTCGCCATCATAATCCAGCCCCAGCCACGCCATGCACTCGAGCAGCGTCTGGATCGCTTCCGGGGTCGACCGCTCCAAATCCGTATCTTCCACGCGCAGCAGAAACTCGCCGCCCACATGCCGGGCATAGAGCCAGTTGAAAATCGCCGCACGAATGTTACCAATGTGCACCTTCCCCGTCGGAGACGGCGCAAAACGAACCCGAATCTTCTCTGCCATAGATGCAATTCCTTCTGAAAAACGGGCGCAGTATAGCATAAAGCGCGCGAAACGCGCGCGTGAGGGGCTCGCTGCGCTCGCGTGAGGTGGCCCTGCGGGCCGTGAGGTGCTCGCTGTGCTCGCGTGAGGTGCTCGCTGTGCTCGCGTGAGGTGCTCGCTGTGCTCGCGTGAGGTGGGTGCAGTGCACCCGAGAAGAGGCGCGAAGCGCGCCGTTTCCCTTCACGCGCCGTAGGCGCCCCTCGCGCGGGCGGCAGCCCGCCCCTCACGGCGGCTTTGCCGCCCCCTCACGCGAGCGAAGCGAGCCCCTCGCTAACAGCTAACCGCTCAATTATGCTATACTGCGCGCGTTTCAAGGAGTTAGCTATGCGTATTTTGACAGGGATTCAGCCGTCCGGGAAGTTGCATTGGGGAAATTACTTTGGGGCGATGAAGCCGATTATCGACCTTCAGGAGAAGGGCGAGACCTTTGTGTTCGTGGCGCAGTATCACGCGTTGACGACGGTTCACGATGCCGCGGCGCTGCGCGAGAGCTCGCTGGATGTGGCGCTGGACTTCCTGGCGTGCGGACTCGACCCCGAGAAGGCGTGCCTCTTTATGCAGAGCGACGTGCCCGAGCTGCACGAACTCGCCTGGCTGCTCTCGGTGGTCACCCCGATGGGGCTCCTGGAGCGCTGCCACTCCTATAAGGATAAGATGGCGCGCGGGATTGCCGCCAGCCACGGTCTCTTTGCCTACCCGGTGCTGATGGCCGCCGATATTCTGGCCTATCAGAGCGACCTCGTCCCCGTGGGGCGCGACCAGAAGCAGCATGTGGAGGTGACGCGCGATATCGCCGCCAAGTTCAACCAAATCTTCGGCCGCGAGGTCTTCAAGATGCCCGAGCCGATGATCTCCGAGGCGGTGGCCGTCATCCCCGGCCTCGACGGCCAGAAGATGTCCAAGAGCTACCACAACACCATCGGCCTCTTCGAGGAGCCCAAGGAGGTCAAGGCCAAGATTATGAAGATCGCGACCGACTCCACCCCCCTCGAGGAGCCCAAGGATCCCGATGCCTGCCGCGTCTTTGCCCTCTATAAGCTCTTTGCCAACGAAGCCGAGCAGGCCGAAATGCGCGAGAACTACCTCCGCGGCGGCTACGGCTATGGTCACGCCAAGAAGGCCCTCTTCGAGATCTACAAGCGCACCTTTGGTCCCTTCCGCGAACGCCGCGAAGACCTCGCCGCCCATCCCGATGTGGTGCGCGACATCCTCGCCGCCGGAGCCGCCAAGGCCCGCGCCGCCGCGCGCGAGACCCTGGATGCCGCCCGCGACGCCGTTGGCCTCTAAGCCCCTCGCCCCGAGCGCGTCTTGGACGCCACCCTCCCGCTCTTTGATGATTACAAGGTCTCCCTCGACGCCTTCGAGGGGCCCTTGGATCTCCTCCTTCACCTCATCCGTAAGGAGGAGGTGGATATCTACGACATTCCCATCGGCCGCATCGCCTCGCAGTATTTGGCCTACCTCGAGCAAATGCGCTCGCTGGACATCAACGTGGCCGGCGAATTCGTTGTGATGGCCGCCACGCTAATGGTCATCAAGAGCCGGATGCTCCTGCCCCAGGAGGAGCAGCGCGAAGGGGAGGACGCCGAAGCAGAGGAGCTCGACCCGCGCTTGGACCTCGTCCGCCAGCTGGTGGAGTACAAGCGCTTCAAGGAGGCGGCCGAGCGCTTCGGCGTGCTGGAAGTCTGGCGCGGGGCGATGTTTGGCCGCGGGGAGGCCGGCGCACCGGGTCCCGAAACGGCGGAGGGCCCCGCGCGCAAGCTTGGCGATGTTGGCTTGGAAGAGCTGATGAAGGCCTTCCGCGCTGTCCTCGAACGCGCCAAGGAGACCGTCTCCTTTGGCCACCTCAAGCTCCATCGCTGGTCTGTGCCCGACAAGATGAGTGGACTGCTCTCGCGCCTCTCCGTAGCCGAGGGGGGACGTCTACGCTTTGGGGAACTCTTCACCGAGGGCGCGGCCAAGGGCGAGATCATCGTCACCTTCGTGGCGCTCCTCGAGCTGCTACGCCTACGTCATGTCCGCGCCGAGCAATCGGACCTCTTCGGCGAAGTGCTCATCGAGGCCATCCCCGCCGGCACCCCCGATGCCCACCTTCCCCTGCCTAGCTTCGAGGAGCTGAAATACTAGCGCGCGCTTCGCGCGCAGCGGACAGCCGACAGCGGACAGCGGACAGCGCTGGCGCTCGATGTGTATGGCCCGTCTGAGCCGTGGTAACTATCACAAAAACCCGAAGTTTATCCGTCGCGGAACGCGGCTGTCGGCTGTCGGCTGTCCGCTGTCGGCTTAACTGCGCTGCACCTGCCGTGCAGCAGAGCTGAGCGCCGGCAAGGCGCAGAGGGCGAGCCAGGGGAGGAGTGCGCGCAGGCAGAAGGCGAGGAGCTCGCGCGGCGTAATAGCCAGCCCATCAAAGAGGCGCACGAGCGGATTCAGGTCGACCAAGGGCCGGAGGGGTTGGGCAATCGCCTGCGAGAGGGGGGCGGCCAGGCGGCCGAAGCGCGAGGCCTGCTCGTCGGCCACCGTGGTGCCCGGAGCGAGGGTGGCCGAGGTGAGCGCCAGGAGCGCGAGCGCGCCGGTAAAGAGCGCAACGGGCAGCGAGAGGACGCACCCCAGGGCCATCCCCAGCGCGAGGGCCATCGCGCAGGTGGCCAGGAGGGTGAGACAGAAGGCCAGGAGGTTGGCCGGGGCGGAGAGCCCGGGGAGGAGGAGCGCCAGGTCGCAGTAGTCGCGGTAGAGGACGGAGGCGACGTCGGCCGTGTCGGTGCGCGCGAGGGTGAGGGTGATCGGCTCGCCGGGGCGGAGGAGGCCCTCGCCCAGGTCGAGGGTAAAGCCGTTGTCGCGCAGGTCGCCGGGGGTGACGGTGCGGCGCTGCCCGGCGCAGGTGGCCGTCACCTCCAGGCGCAGGGTTTCCTTGGCCCCGAGGAAGGGCGCGCCCGAAAGGCGGAAGGCCGCAGGCCCCGGCCGCAGGGTCGCCGGCAGGGCAAAGGTGAAGGTCTGCGGTTCGCCGAGTTTGAGCTCGGAGTAGTGGTTCTCCCGGGCCTCGCGAAAGGCGCGCAAGAGCCGCCAACGCGGCACGCCCCGCGGAAGCCGGCCTTCGGCTTGGAAGCGGGCGAAGTCGGCCTCGGCTAAGGTCTCGAGCGGCGGCAGGGTGGGGGCCAGGCGCTCCCGCCCCGGCGGCAGATCGCGCCAGGCTAGGAGCGCCCCCACGGCCGCCACCGCCACGCCAAAGGGCAGGAGATTGGCCGCCAGACGCGCGAGCCAGAGTTGGACCGGGCGCAGCGGTTTGATCAGGGGCAAGGTGAGCAGGGCGCGCTCGCGGTCGAGGGCATAGGCATTCGCACCGGTCCAGAGCGCGGCTACAAGCAGAAGCGCCCAGACCAGCCCCAACGCGTAGGGCGTGCGCAGCAGCTCCGGATCATCCGTCCCCGGCAGCGCAATCAGCAGCAACGCCAGCGCGGCCAAGAGCGCCCACAGGAGCGGACCTCGCACGGCCCGCCGCCACGCCAGCGCCGCTTCGGCGGCAACAGTCGACAGTCGACAGTCGACAGTGAACAGTCGCTCGCTACGCTCGCGGATGACAGATGACGGATGACGGATGACAGAACACCCCCAGCCAATCCGTCGCGTCAGCGTCCTGTCGACTGTCGACTGTCGACTGTCGACTCCTCTCTGTCCTCTGTCATCCGTCATCTGTCATCTCCCACTTTCAGCCACTCCGGGCACTCGGGGGGCTGGACGGTGCAGCCGAGGGTGCGCAAGAAGACGCTTTCGAGGGAGTCATGGAGCTCGGCAACGGGGCCTTGGAGCAGGGTCTTGCCGCGGTCGAGGATGAGGATGCGGTCGCAGGTGTCGCGGACGTCGGGGAGGAGGTGCGAGGTGGTGAGGATGGCCAGACCGCGGGCCTTGAGGGCCAGGAGGAGCTCCTTGACTTCGCGCGTGCCAATGGGGTCGAGCCCGGAGGTCGGCTCATCGAGGATCAGCACGCGCGGGGCGTTGATGAGGGCCTGGGCGAGGCCCACGCGGCGGGTCATCCCCTTGGAGAAGGCGCCGACGCGGCGGTCGCGGGCGTGCGTCAGGCCGGTGAGCTCGAGGAGGTCGTCAATCCGCGCCCGCAGGGCCTTGCCGGAGAGACCGCTCAGGCGACCGTAGTAGGCGAGCGTCTCGCGGGGGGTGAGGAAGGGATGCAGGTGGGTAATCTCGGGCAGGTAGCCGAGGCTGGCGTGCGCGGCGGGACTCTCCGGGGCGTGCCCCAGGAGCGAGACCGAGCCGCTATCGGCCCGCAGGAGCCCGAGGAGGATGCGGATGGCGGTGCTTTTGCCCGAGCCGTTGGGGCCGAGCAGACCGAGCACCTCGCCGGGCGCGAGGGTAAAGGAGAGGCCTTTGAGGGCCTCGACCGTCGGGCGGCCCCAGAAGTCGCGGAAGGTTTTGCGCAGGTCCTGCGCGCAAAGCGCAGTCGACAGTTCGCGCTGCGCGCGACCGGCAACCTTGGGGTCTGTGGAAAGAGGTGGCATAGTCTCTGCTTTCAGTTTATCCGTCGCGTCAGCGTCCTGTCGACTGTCGACTGTTGACTGTCGACTTTTCCCTGTCATCTGTCCTCTCTCTCCTCTCCTCTTCTCAGCCTACACGCCCCCAAATGGAGGCAGAGGAGCACCAGGCAGAGGGTTTGGGGAAGGAGCAAGAGGAGCGTGGGCAGGGAGACGAAGCCGGCGGCCGAGGCGGAGAGCGCGTCGAAGGGTAAGTAGGCCGAGCCGCCCAGGAAGAGGAGGTCGAGCCCCAACGCCAGCACCGTCAGGGCCGCGGTTAGCCCCGGCGGCAGGCAGGTGGCCAGCGCCAACGCCAAGGCCGCCACTTGCGTCAGCAGCGCCAAGAGCGCCGGCAGCGCCGAGAGCGTCCCCCAATGGAGCGGCCCATCGAAGGCGCGCAGGAGCGCGAAGGCCCACAGCGCGCACGGCATCAGCCAGTTGGCCGTGAGGGCAAAGCGCGCCGAGCGGAAGCGGTTGGCCGCCGCCGCGAGCGCGAGCGCCCCCCCGAGCGCCCCGAGGGCGGCCAGTAGCGCAGGCACGTCGGCAAAGCGCCCGGTGGTGTGATAGCGCGGGGCGGCGGCTTCGGCAATCAGCAGCGCGGGCGCTTGCGTGGCCAGGAAGAGCCCCAAGGCCATCACCTGCCCGCCAAGCTGCCCGGCCAACCACGTGCCGCGGCTGAGGGGCTTGACGAAGGCGAGCGCGCAGGTCCCCCCGCGCAGCGCCTGATGGAGCCGCCCGGCCCCGCCCAAGGCGAGCAGCAGCCCCAAGAGCAGCACCCCGGCCAGACCGCAATCGCGCGGCAGGCGGCCATCCTCGGAGAAGCGTTGGAATTGGAGCATCGGCAGGATGAGCGTCCCGGCCGCGCCCACCAGCGTCAACAGCATCGTGATGGTTGCCGCCGCAGCCTCCCGCCCCGCAAAAGCAGAAACGGTGACAAACGAGTTGACAGTGAACAGTCGACAGTCGACAGGGCGCGTGCCGCGACGGTTCGGTCCTTGGGGAACATTTCGCTTGTGGCCTTCGGCTTCTCCCCCTTCGCGAGCGCAGCGAGCAACTGTCGATGGCCGACTGTCGACGGTCGACTTCCTTTTCCTCTGTGCGAGCCGTGCGAGCACACTCATACCTTGGCCATGCGTTCGGTGGAGGAGCGGAGGAGTTCGTCATCGAGGACGGCGTTGAGGACGTCCTCCTGGGAGACGATGCCGGTGGGGGCGCCAGCGTTGTTCAGCACGATGAGCACCTTGGTCCGCCGCAAGCGCATGTAGGGCAAGAGGTTATCGGCGGGGGTGTCGGCGCGGACAAAGACCGGGGCGCGGCGCAGGTCGAAGGGAACAGGGGCCTTGGAGCGGGCGCGCAGCAGGTCGAAGAGGTGCAGCACGCCCAGGCAGCGTTCGCCATCGTCGGAGAAGAGCGGCAGGATGCGGTGGTGGCTCTGGCGGAAGACGCGCAGGACCGTGGAGAGGTTGTCGCTTTCGTAGACGCGGACCACTCGCGCGAGCGGGGTCATCACCTGGCTGGCCCGGCGCAGCTGGAGCTCGAGCACGCGGCTGACCATCCCGCGCTCAAAGGCGGAGATTTCGCCGTGCGCCTCCGAATCGCGCATCAGGAAGGCGAGGTTCTCGCGCGAGAGGAAGGGGGAGCGTTTGCGGCCGTGCTCGCGGGGCGTGACCAGCCGCGTCAGGAGGATGCAGAGCGAGGCGAGCGGGAAGAGGAGCGCCCGGAAGAAGCGGAAGAGCGGCAAGAGCGGGCGGCAGCGCTCAATCGGCCGGGCCGTAAACCAGAGCTTGGGCAGGAACTCGCCAATGATGAGCAGCGCCACGGCCACGGCCACCGTGGCAAGCGTCTGGGCCAGGGAGGGGTCTGCCCCCAACCGTGCGGCGGCCTCCAGCGCCAAGACCGTTGTCAGGGTCGAGAGCGCCACATTGCAGATGTTGTTGCCCACCAGGGTGGTGGCGAGCATCCGGTGGCTATCGCGCAGGGCGGTGGCCAGGGCGCGGGCGCGCTTGTCGCCGTGGCGAATCAGGTGAACCAGTCGGTGGCGGTTGAGGGAGACCATGCCGCTCTCGTAGCCCGAGAAGAACCAGCTGCCCAGGAAGAAGAGCGCCATCAGCGCAAGGTTGATGAGCAGCGCGGTCATGCCAAGGGCCCTCCCTCGTCATCGCTCTCGCTGGTGGTCAAGTGGCCCTCGGCCTCCTCCTCGCGCGGCAGATCGGAATCCTGCGAAGCGGGGTCCAAATCCTCCAAGAGCACCGAGAGAATCTTGCGCCGGCGCATCTTCTCCACCCGCACGCGGTAGCCATCGGCCTCGACCCGCTCGCCCACGCGCGGAATCCGCCCGGCATGGAAGGTGACCCAGCCGCTCATCCGGTCGGCGTCATCGGCCTCCAGATGGGTCCCCAGTTCAAAGTTAATCTGCTCCAAGGCCGCATCGCCGGCGACCATCCACAGATTCGGCCCCACGCTCCGGATATCCGCCGTCTCGGCCACCCCCGGGTCATCCTCCGTCTCCAGCGAGAGCAACTCCAAAATATCCCCGCGCGAGACGATCCCCGCCGTCCCGCCATACTCATCGGCCACCAAAACCATCGGCAGGTGCTGGCGATAGAGCAGAATCAGCAGGTCATCCAGGCAAATGTTCTCCGGCACGGCCTGGGTGCAATGGCAGCGCGCGGCCTCCAAGTCGTGGTTCGGATCGAGCAGGTAGCGCTGCACATCCACAAAGTCGATAAAGTTATCCGGCGTCTCATCCCAGAGCGGCATCCAGACAAAGGGGGCCGAGCGCATCTGCTGCTCGTGCTCCTCGCGCGTGTCGTGCACATCCAGCCCAATCAACTCCACGCGCGGGGTCATCACGTCCGAGGCATTCAGGTCGCTCAACCGCAGAATCCCGCGCACCATCGCCCCCTCCTCGCGGTCAAAGTCCCCCCGCTCCTGCCCCAGATTCACCACGCTCACCAGCTCCTCATCCGAGACCGCCCGCCGCTCGGGCACCAGCGTCTTGCGAAAGGGCTTCAGCAGCCGCTGCAAACACCACGTCAGCGGCCGGAAGAGCGGAATCGCCACCTGCATCACCCGCACAATCAGCGGCATCACCCCCTCGGCGTGCTGAATGGCAAACTGCTTCGGGCTAATCTCCCCAAAGAGCAACACCAACGCCGTCACCGCCAAGATACTCGCCACCTCCGCCAACTGCGCGCTCACCCACCCCGAACGCACCACAAAGGAATACCCCACGCTCGCCAGCGCCGCATTCACAAAGGTATTCCCAATCAAAATCGTGGAAAGCAACACCTCCGGCTCGGCCAACAACCGCGACAACTGCTCCCCCAGCCCCGCACGCTTCTCGCGGATCCGCTGAATCTGCGCCGGCGAAAGCGAAAGCAGCGCCGTCTCGCTCCCCGAAAAAAAGGCCGACAGTGCCAATAACAGCACAAACGCAATGCAAAAGCCAACCAGCTCAACGCAACTCATGCTCCCCAGTATACCAAAAGCGCGTTCCGCGCGCGCCGCACGCCGTTGCGCGGCCTTTATCGGAGCGGGCGGCTTCACCCGCCCCGCGCCGCTCCGGGTTGACTTTTCCCGCGTAACCCTATATTATGGCGGCGTTTTGATGGTTCACTCAAGGATACTTGCGATGGATTCGATTACGGTTGGCATTATCGGTTGCGGCTTTATCGGCAGCGCCCTGAAGATTTGGCTTGAACGGAACAACCCCGCCGTCAAGGTGCTTGTCAGCGACCCGCCCAAAGGCATGAATGACGACCTCTCCGGCGCAGACGTCTACTTCCTGCAAATCCACGTCCCCACCGAAGATGACGGCACGCAGGATCTCACCCTGATGAAGCAACTCATCTGCGCCCTCCCCGCCGGCAAGCCCGTCTTCGTCCGCACCACCATCCTCCCGGGCACCTCCGCGCGCCTCACCCAAGAGACCGGACACCCCGTCTACTTCATGCCCGAGTTCCTCACCGAGCGCACCTACATCGAAGACTTCCAAAACCAACCCATGGTCTTCACCGGCGAGATTGACCTCCTCTCCAAAATCTTCAAAGGCAAGAAGTTCTGCCGCATGACCTCCCTCGAGGCCGAGATCACCAAATACGCCCACAACGTCTTCGGCGCCCTCAAAGTCACCTACTTCAACGCCGTCGCCGACTACTGCCGCCGCATGGGCGCCGACTTCGCCAATGTCCACACCGGCTGCCTCCTCTCCGGCTACATCAACGAAACCCACACCCAAGTCCCCGGACCCGATGGCAAGTTCGGCTACGGCGGCAAGTGCTTCCCCAAGGATGTCAACGCCTTCGCGGACCTCACCAAGGATCTCCCCCTCGGCAAACTCCTCGCCCCCCTCCACGAACTCAATGTCCTCTTCCGCGGCATCGAAGAGCACATCTAACGACCCCCTTTCGCCGGAATGGTGGAATGGCAGACACAGCGGACTTAAAATCCGCAGCCGCAAGGCGTAGGGGTTCGACTCCCCTTTCCGGCACCACAGCCTCCTCAGCCCTGGGCACCCAATGCGGGTCCGGGGCTTTTTTATGCCCGCGCGGTCCCCGGGCCGCGCGGGGCTCGCTTCGCTCGCGCGAAGGTGGCCCTCCGGGCCGTGAGGTGCGCCGAAGGCGCGTGAGGTGCGCTCCACCCCAAGTGGCCTGGCGGAGCAGGCCACTGCAAAACGCTTAATTCTCCCCGCCCTTCCCTTCCTCCACCCTTGCGCTTCTGGGCGGTTTCCCCTGCGTACTCTTCGCCGCCAGTGCGCTTCCTTTCTGCGTTGCCTTTTCGCTTCTTTGCGTTTCTTTGCGTTTCTTTGTGGTTTCCCCTGCGTTGCCAGGTTTTGCAGACCGCCGTCCCGGCGGCCCAGTCGGTAAGCGTTGTGCAGCGGCCTGCTCCGCCAGGCCGCACCGCGGGCTGCCGGAAGCCCCGGCCCCCTTCAAAGGCCCCCCGCTTTTGGGCCCCTCGGGCGCTTTACATTTTTATCCGCCCGAGGTTGACCCTCGACCTCGGGCGGGTTGACCTCGGACCTCGGGCGGGTTGACCTTGGACCTCGGGCGGGTCCATTTTGGGGCCTGGGGTTTCCCGAGAGGCCGTCCCTCCCCCTGGCGCAAAGTTGGGTGGGTTGTCTGCTGCGCACGACCCTGCGCACGGGGCGCGGAAGTGTGCTATACTGTGCGCAAAGGAACTGCCTATGGAAGAACAAGAACAAATCTTGGTGCTTGACTTCGGCTCGCAATACAGTCAGTTGATTGCGCGGCGAATTCGCGAGTGCCACGTGTATAGTCAGGTGTTGCCCTATTCCACGCCGGTGGAGAAGTTGCGCGCCTTGAAGCCGAAGGGGATTATTCTCTCGGGCGGGCCGTGCAGCGTTTATGAAGCGGGCGCGCCGACGGTTGATCCTGCGCTCTTTGAGCTGGGCGTGCCGATGCTTGGCATTTGCTATGGGATGCAGCTGATGATGCAGTTGCTCGGCGGCAATGTGGGGCCGGGGACGCGCCGCGAGTATGGTCGCGCCGAGTTGCGCGTGACCGAGGCTGCTTCGCCGCTCTTTGCCGATGTGCCCGAGCGTTCGGTGATGTGGATGAGCCACGGGGATAAGGTGCTGGCCGTGCCCGAGGGCACCCGCACGATTGCCGTCACCGACAACACCGAGTATGCCGCCGTGGCTATTGAGGGGCGCGACCTCTATGGCATTCAGTTCCACCCCGAGGTGGTCCACTCCGACCACGGCAAGGCGGTGATCCGCAACTTCTGCCTGGGCATCTGCCGTTGCGCCGGGGCGTGGTCGATGGCCAGCTTCATCGAGACCCAGACGGCCGCCATCCGCGAGACGGTGGGCGATAAGCACGTCATCCTCGGCCTCTCGGGCGGGGTCGACTCCTCCGTGGCTGCCGCGCTCATTCACAAGGCCATTGGCAAGCAGCTGACCTGCATCTTTGTGGATAACGGCCTGCTGCGCAAGAATGAGGCCGCGCGCGTGCAGCAGCTTTTCGCCGATAACTTCGAGATGAACCTCTGCTTCGTGGATGCCTCCGAGCGCTTCCTGGGCAAGCTCGCCGGGGTTGATGAGCCCGAGGCCAAGCGCAAGATTATCGGCCATACCTTCGTGGATGTCTTTGCCGACGCGGCGCGCTCGATTCCCGATGTCGACTTCCTGGCGCAGGGGACCACCTATCCCGATGTGATCGAGTCGGTGCCAATCAATGGCAACCCCTCGGCGATGATCAAGAGCCACCACAACGTGGGCGGGCTGCCGCCGGACCTCAAGTTCCGCCTCCTCGAGCCGCTCTCGCGCCTCTTCAAGGACGAAGTGCGCGAGGTCGGGCGCCTGCTCGGGCTGCCGGAGGATGTGGTGATGCGCCAGCCCTTCCCGGGGCCGGGCCTGGGCGTGCGCTGCCTGGGGGCTGTGGATAAGCAGAAGCTCGACATCCTGCGCGAGGCCGACGACATCCTCGTCTCCGAGGTCAAGGCCGCCGGCTACTACTACAAGACCTGGCAGGCCTTCGCGGTCTTCCTGCCGGTGCGTAGCGTGGGCGTGATGGGCGACCAGCGCACCTACGATTACGTCATTGCCCTGCGCATCGTCCAATCGTCCGACGGGATGACGGCCGACTGGGTGAACCTGCCCGATCCGCTCCTGCGCCGCATCTCCTCGCGCATCGTCAACGAGGTGCGCGGCGTCAACCGCGTGGTTCTGGATGTCACCTCCAAACCGCCGGGCACGATTGAGTGGGAATAAGGCGGCAGAGCCGCCAGCAGTTAGCGGTTAGCCGCTAGCTATTCGCAGAGCGCCCGCGGTTACGCGGGCGCTCGCTTATAACGGCGCGACCATTGCCACGGCCATCGCAGAGATGCCTTCGCGGCGGCCAATGGCGCCGAGGCCTTCAACAGTGGTGGCCTTGACGGAGACGAACTCGGGGTCGATGGCCAGCGGCTCGGCCAGGCGCTCGCGCATCGCGGGGATGTAGGGCTTGAGCTTGGGGCGCTCGGCGAGGACGGTGATGTCGACATTGACCACCTGCCAGCCTTTGGTGTGGAGGCGCCGGACGACCGCGCGCAGGAGTTCGATACTGTCGGCGCCCTTCCACTGGGGGTCGGTGTCGGGGAAGTGCTGGCCGATGTCGCCATCGGCAATGGCACCGAGGAGGGCATCCATCAGCGCGTGGGTGAGGACATCGGCATCGGAGTGGCCGAGGAGGCCGACGGGGTGGGGGATTTCGATGCCGCCGAGGATGAGCTTGCGGCCCTCGACCAGGCGGTGGGTGTCGAAGCCGATGCCGGCGTGCGGAAGGCGGGAGAGGGACATGGGGAGCTCCTAGTGTAGCAGTTCGAGAACAAGGTCGATGAAGTCGGCCGAGCGCGCCAGGGCGGTTTCGCGGGCCTGGGGTTGGCCGGGAACGGTGATGAAGAGGTGGACCGAGCCGGGGATGAGGGTGTAGGCGATGGGCGAGGCGATGGCGCGGTGGGCGGTGAAGAAGGCGCGGCCCTGGTCGGTGAGGATGTCGCACTCGGCGGCGATGAGGAGGGTGGGGGGTAGGCGGCGGTCGATGGGGCAGCGGCCGGGGGAGATTTCGGGGTTGGTGCGGCGCTCGGCTTCGGGGGCGTAGGCTTCGTTAAAGGCCTCCATCAGCCCGGCATCGAGGCCGTAGCCCTGGCCGTAGCGCTGCCAGCTTGGTGAGCCATCGGCCGTGGCATCCACCACCGGATAGTAGAGGAGCAGGGCGTCGAGGGGCGCGCGGCGGTTGAGGGCCAGGGCGAGGTTGCCGCCCGAGGAGTCGCCGGCGGCAAACCAGCGGCCGGGGAAGCGGGGGCGGAGCGCGGCGAGGAGGGCCTGGCAATCGTCGAGCGCGGCGGGGTAGGGGTGCTCGGGGGCCAGACGATACTCGGCGGAGATGACGCGGAGTGTGGCGCGGCGGGCAAGCGCGGCGCAGAAGGCATCGCAGGAATCCCGGCTGCCGATGGTCCAGCCTCCGCCGTGGAGGTAGAGGAGCGTGGCGCGGGCGGGGACGGCTTCGGGCTCGTAACAGCGGAAGGGGACACCGGCGGCTTGGCCATTCTCGATGCGCAGGCCATTGCCCGAGGGGGTGGGCTTGGCGGCCTTGAGGCGTTCGGCGCGGATGCGCTCGAGGGGCGCGGGGTTGCCGGCGGTGGCTTGGCGGATGGCGAGCTCCTGCCGGGCCTGGAGGCCGGGGGGCAGCGCTTGGAGGAAGCCCGCCGCTTCGGGCGAGGGGAGGGCGAGGGCGGCGGCGAGGAGGAGCGGGAGCATAGGCGTTAGTGGGCCGAGAGCCAGTCTTGGGCCAGGCCGATGGAGACTTGGAGGGGGACGGGGAGGGAGATGACGCTCTCCATCGCGTGCTGGATGATCGGGCGGACGGTGTCGACCTCGGCATCGGGGACATCGAAGAGGAGTTCGTCGTGGATCTGGAGGGTCATGCGGGTTTGGAGGCCACGCTCGCGCAGTTCGCGATCGATGCGGACCATGGCGAGCTTGATGATGTCGGCGGCGGTGCCTTGGATGGGCATGTTGATGGCCACGCGCTCAGCGGCGTTGCGGGTGGTGAGGTTGCGGGAGGTGATTTCGGGGATGTCGCGGCGGCGGCCGAAGAGGGTCTGGGCGTAGCCGCGCTCGCGCGCCTCGGCAACGGTGCGCTCCATATAGGCCTTGACGGCGGGGTAGTGGCCAAAGTAGGTGTCGATGAGCTCCTGGGCCTCCTTGCGCGGGATACGCAGACGCGAGGCCAGGCCGAAGGAGGAGATGCCGTAGATGATGCCGAAGTTGACCATCTTGCAGTGGCTGCGCTGGCGGGCGGTGACCGCTTCGAGCGGGATGCCATAGACGGCCGAGGCGGTCTGCGCGTGGATGTCCTCTCCGCGGAGGAAGGCGCCGACGAGCTGCTCGTCGCCGGACATGGCGGCCATCAGGCGGAGCTCCACCTGGGAGTAGTCGGCCGAGAGCAGCTGCCAGCCCGGACCGCGGGCGACGAAGGCCGCGCGGATGCGTTGGCCACGATCGGTGCGCACGGGGATGTTCTGGAGGTTGGGGTCGGAGGAGGAGAGGCGCCCGGTGTCGGTGAAGGCCTGGTTGAAGGTGGTGTGGATGCGGCCGTCGGCGGGGCTGATGTGCTCGGGGAGGCGGTCGACATAGGTGTTTTTGAGCTTCACGCAGGCGCGCCAATCGAGGAAGAGATCGATGATGGGGTGGCGGTCGCGAATCTTGAGGAGGAGCTCTTCGTTGGTGGGATACTGGCCGCGGGCGGTGCGCTTGACGGTGGGGTCGAGCGCCAGTTCGCCAAAGAGGAACTCGCCCATCTGCTTGGGGCTGGCGAGGTTGATGCCTGCGCCGGTGAAGGCCCGCAGGTCGAGCTCTAGGCGGACAATCTCGCCCTCGAGCTCGTTGCGGAAGCGGCGGAGGGCGGCCGGGTCGAGCCGGACGCCGCGCTGCTCCATCTCAAAGAGCACCTCGCTCAGGGGCTCCTCGCACGCGGACAGGAGCGTGCCTTGACCGCGCGCTTCCACTTGCGGCCGCAAGGAGGCATCGAGCCGGAAGGTGGCATCGGCCCGCTCGCAGAGGGCGGCTTCGGTGGCGCAGCCCTGGGCCATTGGCACGAGCGGCTGCCCGAGCTTCTCGGCGGCTACGTGGGCGAGTTCGTGCCGGTCGGTGGCTTCGAGCAGGTAGTGCTCCAGAAGCGTGTCGTGGACAGGCCCGGCCAGACGCAACCCGGCGTGGGCGAGGAGGGTGCGCAGGGCCTTGGCATCGTGCACCGCCTTGGGGCGGGAGGGATCTTCCAGGAGCGCGCGCAGCGGCTCGAGGCGCGCGGGATGCTCCTCGGGAGCGGCCGGCAGGGGCAGATAGGTGGCCTCTCCGGCCTTGGCGCAGAGGGCCAACGCGGTCAATTGGCCGGTGCGGGGCGTCTCGCCGGTGTAATCGAAGGCAATAGCCAGGGCTCCGCCTTCGCCGGATTGCTGAAGGAGCGTGCGCCAAGCCTCCTCGCCGGCGGCGGTGGCATAGGCGGCCGCTTCGCCCAGGGTGGTGGCCTTGGCGACCGGCGCTTCAGGCTCGGGCTCGATGGCTTCGTAGCCGACCATCAGGCGCTTGGCGGCGGTGATGGCGATGCCCAAGCGGTTGGCCACTTGATTGAGTTCGTACTTGCGCAGCACCTGCCCCAGACGCTGGACATCGAGCGGCGGCACGGCCAGGTCGCTCCACGCCACCTCCAGGGGCACATGGCGCTCAATGGTGACCAGCCGCTTGCTCAGGCGGGCCATCTCGGCCTGGGCGCGGATGGTTTCGCCGAGCTTGCGCGGAATCTCGGCGGCGTGGTCGAGCAGGTTTTCCACCGAGCCGTATGCTTGGATGAGGCGCGTCGCGGTCTTGGAGCCCACGCCGACGATGCCGGGCACGTTGTCGCTGACGTCTCCGGCCAGGGCCAGGTAGTCGATGAGCTGGGCGGGGAAGGCGATGTGCCACTGCGCGCAGACCTCCTCGGCCGAGAGCGGGGCGTGTTCGCCGGGGCGGTAGAGTTGAATGTGCTCTCCGGCCAGCTGACCGAGGTCCTTATCGGGCGAGGCGATGGTGACCTCGAAGCCCTCCTTGGCTGCGCGCTCGGCGAGGGTGCCGAGGATGTCATCGGCCTCGTAGCCATCCATGTGCAGGGTCTTGAAGCCCCAGGCCGCAGCGAGCTCTTGGGCCTGGCCGATGGCCGCGGCGATATCCTCGGGCATCTTTTCGCGTTGGGCCTTGTAGGCGGGGTAGAGGGTGTGACGGAAGGTGGGGGTGGCGCTCTCCATCGCGATGGCCAGGTGGGTGGGCTTGAAGGTCCGCAGGATTTGATCGAGCGTGGCGGCGAAGAGCGAGAGCGAGGAGGTGTTGATGCCGGTAGCCGTCCGCCGCGGCTTGTTGAGGAAGACGAAGTAGCCGCGATAGAGAATCGGCATCAGGTCGATGAGAAAGAGGCGCTTGGGCTCGACGGCGAGGGTCGGGGTGTCCATAGGGCAAAGTCCGGGTTAGGGGTGAAGGGCGCGCCAACGATTGGCCAGCTCGCGCCAAGGGCTGGTGAGCAACGCTTCGGGGCGGGGCTCACGGGGGGAGAAGAGCGCTAGCAGACGCTCCAACTCCAGGTCGTCATAGATGCTGTGTTCGGGGTAGAGCGTGAGATAGAGCGCCATGGGTGTGGCCTCCGGCGGCAAGGCACGCATCCACGCTTCGGGCAGATGGAAGGCCTCGGCCACCGCCGCCAGGAAGGGCGCATCCTCTGCCGACCACCCGGCGTGGGGCGCGCGGCCATAGGCTTTTAGGAAGCGCCGCCGTTGGGCTCCCCGCGCCAGGGCCGCAATCACCAGCGCGCTCACGGCCAGGAGCACCGCTCCCACGGTCCAACGCATCCAACTCATTGCGCGCCCTCTCCGCCCAGGAGTTCCAAGATTCGCGCTTGCACGGCCGGCAGATCCTCGGGCGCTAGCGCCGGGTCGATAATCGGCAGCAGGTCGCCCGAGGCGCGCTCCTCATAGAGCCGCACCTTCTCGCCCTGCGCATTCTGCGTTACGCTCCGCTCCACCAATTGTTTCCCGCGCTCAAGCAAGATGGCCAGCACATAGATGACCGCGCGGTCCTCGGGGGCATTCCCCGCCAGCAGCACGCGCAGCAGGTGCCCGGCGGTCTCCTTGGGCACGGCTTCGGCCTCGGCCTTGGCACGCGGCGGGCGCTTGGGCACGCGCCAACTCCACACGCCGCTCAACGCCTTGAGCGCGGCGGGGTCGAGCGCGGCAAAGCACGCCGGGCAGAGGTCGCGCCGCGCGAAGCCCTCATCGCTGCCGGGTTCCAGGATGGAGTGCCCCTGCGCGCCGGGTTCAAAGGTCGCTCCGCAGGTGGCGCACACCCCGGCGCGTGGTTTGATATTCCAGGTTCCGGCGGCCATTAATCGCGCCTCCACCGGTTAAAGAGGTCATCCACGGTGTTCTTCAGCTTTTCCTTGGCCTCGTCGGCGCCGGAGCCGAGGGCGTTGAGTGCCTCGCCGGCCACATCGCCGGCGGCCCCGCCCACCTCGAGCCCGGCCTCGCCAGTCTTCTGCAACGCCTTGGTTAGGCGCTGACTCACCTTCTGGCTTGCGCGCGAGATGGCGCTCTCCTTGAGGAGGGTCAGGATGGGACCGGTCTCTACTTTCGGCTTGTCAATCGAGCCGGAGATCGGCAGGGAGAGCGTCTGCCCCACGGGGAGCTTCTTGGAGAGGCGCGAGCCCAACAGCTGCGCGGTCAGCGGCATCGAGAGGGTGTAGTTCACTTCGCGCGTGAGGAGGTTGCTCGCGCCCGCGCAGCGGAGCTTGACCCCGGAGACGCGCAGGTGGATCTCATCGCAGGTCAGTTTGCCGCCGCTGACCGCTACGCCGAAGTTCTGATCGGGCATCGCCAGCACCCGATCGCGCACTTGCAGCAGGGAGAGGACCGTGCCCAGTGTGCCATTGGGCTTGAGCGCCACGCCGTGCGTCAAGAAGGCTATCTGCGCTTCCAAGGCCGCTAGCGGCGCAACATCGCCCCCCAGCGGCAGGCGCAGCGCCTCCACGCGCAGGCTCAGCGTTCCCTGCGGTTCGGCCGACCCTGGCAAGATGGGACTTACGGCGCGCAACGCCAGGTCCAGCAACTCGGGCGTCACCTGCACTTGATCGAGCAGGAGGCTGCCTTCGGGCAGGGTGAGGACGTAGGGCGTGGCCGAGAGGTTGACCTGCGGGCGGAGGTTGAGCCGCCCGCCATTGACCTGCCAGGTGCCGTCCATTGCCGCGACCCCTTCGGCGAGGGTGAAGGCGGCGCTGCCGCCGGGGATGTCGAGCCCGGGGCAGGTGATCTTGTCGAAGCGCAGCTCGGCTTGGGCGCGCCCCTCGTTGAGGATGCCCGGGACCCCGCTGACGAGCGGCGCGCGGAAGGTAAAGGGCGTGGCGTGGCGTCCACGCACGGCCAAGCCCAGTTCGCGATAGGGGTCGCAGAAGGGCAACGCCCAGAGCGCGGCGAAGTCGGGCGTCAGGGTGCCCTCAAGCGTCAGGAGTTGCTCGGCGGGGGCGTAGGTGCCGCGCGCCGTGAGCGAGAGCAGCGCCTGGTCGAGCGTCAGTTGCTCTAGGGTGATGCGCTCGCCCAGCGAGGCTGCGGCCGAGAGGGTGAAGGGGAGCGCGAGGGTGGGTTGATTGGGAAGGGTGAGCGCGAAGTCCGCCGAGCGCACCTGCGCTTCAACCCGCTGTTCGGGCGTGGTCTTGAGGGCATAGTCCAAGCGCCCCTGTGCGGTCATCGGCATTTCGCCCTTCCCCCACTTGCGCCAGGCCAGGAGGGCGCTCGGCTTAAAGGAGCCCGAAAGCGCCGCCTTCGGGAAGGGCTTCTCCGGGGCGAGCGTGGCCTGCCCTTCGGCCGTCAGGCAGGGCGTGGTCAGGGTGAGCGCTTCGGCAGCGAGCGAGCCCGCCGTGTAAGCGAGGGTGGCCTCCAGGCGCGCCAGCTCGGCTTCGTTGACCTGCCAGGCGGCCGAGGTGAAGGTGGCATTGCGCACGGCGGCAATCACCTTTGCGCGGAGGTTCTCCAGATTGCCCGCCGCGGTGGCGTTGAGGCGCAATTCGCCGCCGGCCGACTGCCCCTCGGGCAGGGGCGGGGCAAAGCGTAGCGCCTGGGTGAGATCGGCTTCAAGCGCGAGCGAGGCATTGCGGAAGGCGCGCTGGACAAGGTCTGGCTCCTCGACCTTCATGTGGGCTTTGAGGAGATTGGCTGTACCGGCCGGAGCCTGGAGGCGCCGGAGGGCGAACTGCGCTTCCACCTGTTCGCGTTTGCCGGTGAGCTCCGCAGAGAGGGTGAGCGGCTCGGCCAACGGCACCTCGCCCACGAAGGGGCGCGCCGCCGCCAGCAGTTCGGTGCTCTCGGCCTGCAGGTTGAAGGTGCCGGTTTCCAACGAGCCGTGGCCGCTTGCCGAGAGGCCCGGCAACTTGATGGTAAAGGCCTCCACTACGCTCGTGAGCGGCTTCTCCGGCACCACGCGCGCCGCCAACACCACCTCGGGCGCCAAGTCCAGCGGTTGACCGGCCACCTGCGCGCGGAGCCCCGGGGTGCTTGCCTTCAGGTTCACCGAGAGGTGTTCCTGCGTGGCATCTGGGAGCAGCGAGCCTTGCGCCTCCAAGGTGCCGCCGGTGATGGCATAGCCCTCGGGCAGCTCCAAGCTCACCCCAAAGGCCGTGGCCACCTGCTGCGCCTGCGCCCACAGCGCGCAGAGATTCATCCGCAGCTTTACCCGCGCCTCCGGCCACGGTCCGGCCGCGTGCCCAACCGCCTGCGCGGCCACCTCTCCCCATGGCGCCGAGAGCGAAAGGGTGAGATCCTGCAAGGCGCGCTGCGGCGCGGCCAAGAGTTCGGCCGGCGGCCGGCTTAACGCCCGGAGCACCGTCTGCGCGCCAAGGGCCTTACCCGAGAAGTCGAGCGTCACCGGTGCGGTCTCTTCGGGCCAATTGACCGTGAGCGTGCCCGCTTCCAGGAGCGGCTCGGCCAGTGACGCATGGCGCACCTTCGCCTCCCGCACCGTCAACCGGGCCGAAAGGTGCGTAATCGGCAGCGAAAGGGGCTTCTTTGCCACCGGCGCGCTCGGTACAACCGCTTCAGGCGCCGGCTTGGACGCCTTCGCCACCGGCGTGAGCGTCACCTCCGGCGCGTCAATCGTCACCTCGGCCCGCATCCGCCCGATGGGCAGAAGTTGCCAGAGACTATTGAGTTGCAGTGCCTTAATCTGCGCCTCCACCCCCTGCGCTGGCGCGTGGTAGCCAATCCCTTCCACCTGCTGCGCCCCGAACCACGAAAGCCGCCACGAAGCCACCTCCACCCGGGCCGGCGCGAGCGCTTCGTTCGCCTTCCTTAATATAAGGGTACGCGCCCAAGCGCATGAAAGGATCCACGGTGCCATCGCCACCAAGAGCACGAGCACCCCGAGCACCCCCAGCGTGCCCATCGCCACCCGCAGCCCCCACCGCCGCGGTTTCCCTTCGCCCCTTGCATTGATCGGTTTCGTAAAGTCCATACGATCACTCCTAATCGGCCCCTAGCATAACATATTCCCGCTCCGCGCTGCGCGCGAGGGTGCTCGCTTCGCTCGCGTGAGGTGGCCCTGCGGGCCGTGAGGTGCTCGCTGCGCTCGCGTGAGGTGCGGGCTCCGCCCGCGAGAGGTGCTCGCTGCGCTCGCGTGAGGTGCGGGCTCCGCCCGCGTGAGGTGCTCGCTCCGCTCGCGTGAGGTGCGCCTGACGGCGCGTGAGGGTAAAGACGCGCCGAAGGCGCACTTCGCGGCGGCTATGCCGCCACCTCACGCTCGCGAAGCGAGCCCCTCACGCCGCGAAGCGGCACCTCACGCGAGCACTCGCGAGCCCACGCTCACGCATGTCCCGGTTTCTCCGGGCTACGCAAGCGCGTTGCAAGCGGTTGTGATATGATACGCGCAACCCAAGGGAGCAAAGCCTATGGCCAACGACACAAATACGCTCTATCTCAGCACCTTCTTTTCGGAGGCGGACATTCTGATTGAACAGACGGTCCCCTCGGTCTACAACCTGGTCTCTACGCTGGTCAACCGGCTGGCGGCCAATCACTTTCCGGGCGTGCCGACTGCGCCGATTATCGATGCGGTGTTGCGGCGTGAGCGTTCGGCGCCGACGGTGGTGGGCGAGGGCGTGGGCTTTCCGCACGCGCGTATCGAGGGCATCGACCGGCCGTACCTGGCGCTGGGGATTTATCCGGCGGGGCTGCCGGCGGCGGAGGGGGCCAAGCCGCTCCATTTGATCTTCCTGCTGTTGGTGCCGGAGAGTCAGCCGGCGCGCTATCTGCAGATTTTGCGCGCGCTCTCGAATCTGTTGCGCGAGCCCGGGACCATTGAGCGCCTGACGGCGGCTTCTTCGCCGGACGAGGTGATGCACTTCCTCCACCGGAGCGAGCTCAAGCTGCCCGAGTATGTCTGCGCGGGGGACCTGATGAGCCGGGACTTTGAGGCGTTGCACTCGGGCGAGCCGCTCTCGGCCGCGTTGGATCTCTTTATGGATGAGAAGAAGGTGGAGCTGCCGATTCTTGATGAGGCCGGGCGGCTGGTCGGCGCCGTGGATACGCGCGCGCTGCTGGGCTGCTTTATTCCCTCGGGCTTCCGCAAGCTCTTCTCGGCCTTCTCCTCGCAGGCCAGCTACACCACGATGGGGCCGCTGGCCGAACGCCTGCGCGTAGCCCACCGCATCCGCGTGTGCGAGGCGATGAATACCGACCTCTGCACCTGCCTGATTGACACCCCCGCGCAGGAGATCGCCGCCGACCTGGCCGAGCGCAACGCCGTCAAGTGCTATGTGCTCGATGGCGAGCAGCGCCTCATTGGCGTCATCCCCTTGGCGCACTTCTTCCGCCGCATCCTCAAGGACTAGCCGCGGAGTTACCGATGGAGCCTGACGCTTCAGAGAAGTCCGCGCAGCCCGAAAAGGGGCCGCGCGGCGGTGTCGCCTTTGCGGCCGCGGTTGAGCCGTTGTGGGTGCGGGCCAAGCGGGCGCACAGTTGGCTGCGCTTCTGGGTGCCGGCCGAGGGCGAGACCCTGCGGATGGGGCGCCTGGTGGCCATCTGCGCGCTGGTGGGCATCGCGGTGGGGTTGATGTCGGTCTGGTTCTTCTCGATGATCGAGTGGGTGCGGGTCTACACGCTGGAGATGTTCGGGCACCTGGAGGCACCGGGAACGGCCGGGGAGGCCGGGCTGGCGCACGCGCCGGAGGTGGCCTATGTGTTGCTCGAGCGGATGTGGCCCGGAGGGCGGGTGTTGGGGGTGTGGGTGCCCTCTTTGGGGACCCTCTTTGCGGGCTTGATTCGCTTGGTGCTGCCGGCGGTGGGCGCGCTGTGTGCGTGCGTCATTGCGCGGCGCTTTGCGCCTTCGGCCTCGGGCCACGGCACCGATACGGTCATTGCTGCTTGGCACCACTCGGCCACGAAGCTGCCGGTGGCGGTGGCGCCGGTGAAGGTGCTGGCCTCCTCGCTGGTGATTGGCACGGGCGGCAGTGCCGGCGCGGAGGGGCCGATTACGCAGATTGGTGCGGTCTGCGGCACCTTTATTGCCCGGTTGCTGCGCCTTTCGGCCTATGAGCGGCGGATGCTGCTCGCCGCCGGGATGGCTGCGGGCATTGGGGCTATCTTCCGCGCGCCGATGGCCGGGGCGCTCTTCGCCTCGGAGGTGCTCTATCGCGGCTTCGACCTGGAGGGCGATTTGCTCATTCCCTCAATGGTCGCCTCGACCATCTCTTATATGACCTATGCCTGCGTCTTCGGCTGGCAACCGGTCTTCTCCACCCCCGGCGACCTCTTTGACGCGCCCATCAAGTTCCTCTTCTACGCGCTCTTGGCCTTCCTCATCGCCGCGGCCGTGCGCTTCAATATCCTCTTCTTTCGGCAGACTGAGATAGCCTTCCGCCGGCTGACCCTCAAGCCGTGGCTCAAGCCCTGCCTGGGCGGTCTGATTGTCGGTGCCATCGGCCTCTGCTTCCCGCAGATTCTCTCCTCGGGCTATGGCTACATTCAGGAAACGCTCAAGACTAATGGCGAGGTGCTCTCTTCGCCCTACTTTGGCGTGCACGCGGCGATGATTCTCTTCGCGCTGGGCGTCCTCAAGAGCGTGGCCACCTCCTTCTCTGTTGGCTCGGGCGGCTCGGGCGGGATGTTGGGGCCTGCGCTCTTTAGCGGGGCGATGTATGGCGCGAGCCTCGGTGTGCTCTTCAACCGTTGTTTCCCCGGGCTGGGCATCTCGGTGGCGAACTTTGCAATGCTTGGCATGGCCGGCTACCTCACCGCCGCCGTGCGCACGCCGCTCGCCGCGATGCTGATGGTCAGCGAATTCACCGGCAATCACAACCTCCTCTTGCCCTCCATGTGGGTCTGCGGCCTCTCCTTCCTCTTGACGCCCGGCTGGACCCTCTACCGCAGCCAAGTGCGCGACCGCGACTCCTCGCCCGTGCACCAGCTCCGCCACGTTTCGCTCGTTCACGACATCGCCGTGCGCGTCAAGCACAGCCGTCGCCGCAAGGGCCGCAAGTAGGCCCGCCCAACCGCTTGGAGTTCCCCTATGCGCTTTATCGGTCCGCACGTCTCCGCCGCCGGCTCGCCGGCCTCCGCCGTTGCCAATGCCCAGGCCCTCGGTGCCACCGGCTTCGCCCTCTTCGTCAAGAATCAGCGCCAGTGGGTCGGTAAACCTCTCGCCGAGGGCGATGTCCAGGCCTTCCGCGAGGCGATGGCTCAGGCTGGCTACACCGCCGCCCAGGTCCTCCCCCACGCCGGCTACCTCATTAACTTGGCCAACCCCGAGCCCGAGATGCACGCGAAGAGCATGGCCTCCTTCCTCGATGAACTCCATCGGTGCGAGGCGCTGGGGCTCGACCGCCTGAACCTTCACCCCGGCTCGCACCTCAAAAAGCTCGCCCCTGAGGCCGCCTGCGACCGCGTGGCCGAGAGCATCAACCGCGCCCTCGCCGAGACCCAAGGCGTCACCGTGGTCATCGAGAACACCGCCGGCCAGGGCGCCTACCTCGGCTCGCAGCCCGAGGAGCTCGCGCGCATCATCGCCGGCGTTGAGGACAAAACGCGTGTGGGCTTTTGCATCGACACCGCCCACACCTTCGCTGCCGGCTTTGACATCCGCGAGCCCGACGCCTTCCGCGCCTTCCTCGATCGCCTCGACCAGGTTATCGGTCTGAACTACCTCCGCGGCATGCACCTCAACGATTCCAAGGGCGCCCTCGGCTCGCACCTCGACCGCCACGAAGTCCTCGGTCAAGGCTTCCTTGGCTGGCCCCTCTTTGAGGCTATCGCCACCGATCCCCGCCTCCAAAATCTCCCCCTCATCCTCGAAACCCCCGATGTTTCCCGCTGGGCCGACGAAACCGCCCGCCTTCTGACCCTGCCCGGCCGTGAAGCGTGAGCGGTAAATGTCCGCCGCGTGGGGCTCTGGCGGAGCAGGTCGCGGCAAGACGCCGCTTGATGGCAGCCAGCCTGCGTGGCGTTCGGTGTGCTTTTTGTTGCGCCCGTGTGGCTTCGCGCCGCGCTTTGCTCAGCCCCGCGTTCGCGGTGGTTGCTTAACCGCGTGGCAGCCAAGGCCGTCGCTGTCGGCACTCCCCCCGCTGTTCGCTGAGCGGCTAGCGCGAAAAAAGTGCTTGACTTTGGGGGAGTGCCGTGCTATTATGCGGGAACTTTCTTATGGCGAAGTGTCTCCGCGGCACGCGTTATGAGCAAGTGCAAGGGCATCCGAGAGGATGCGTTTGTTCGCGCCTATGTAGCTCAGTAGGTAGAGCACTTCCTTGGTAAGGAAGAGGTCGCCGGTTCGATTCCGTTCATAGGCTCCATACACAGGAAACCAACCACTTCTGTTCACAGGAGAAGAGAAAATGGCTAAAGAGAACTTCGAGCGCGGTGATAAGGTCCACGTTAACGTGGGCACCATCGGCCACGTTGACCACGGTAAGACCACCCTCACCGCCGCTATCACCCACGTGCAGGCCCTCAAGGGGCTGAGCGCCGAGATCAAGTACGACGAAGTCGCTAAGGCTTCCGAGTCTGCCGGCCGCCGCGATGCCAAGAAGATCGTGACGATCGCCACCGCGCACGTCGAATACTGCACCCCCACCCGTCACTACGCGCACGTTGACTGCCCCGGCCACGCCGACTACGTCAAGAACATGATCACCGGCGCCGCCCAGATGGACGCCGCGATCCTCCTCTGCGCTGCTGACACCGGCGTCATGCCCCAGACCCGTGAGCATGTGCTGCTCGCCCGTCAGGTCGGCGTGCCCAAAATCATCGTTTTCCTCAACAAGATCGACCTCGTGGACGATCCCGAGCTCCTCGACCTCGTCGAGATGGAAGTCTCCGAGCTCCTCGAGAAGTATGGCTACGAAGGCTCGCCCATCATCCGTGGCTGCGCCTATCCCGCCACCCAGGCCCAGAGCGCCGACGATCCTGCCTGCAAGTGCATCGACGAGCTCATGGACACCCTCGACACCTACATCCCTGACCCCGTCCGCCTCGTTGACCAGGCCTTCCTGATGCCGATCGAAGACGTCTTCTCCATCGAAGGCCGCGGCACCGTGGTCACCGGCCGTGTCGAGCGTGGCACCATCAAGGTTGGCGAAGAAGTCGAAATCGTCGGCATCAAGGCCACCCAGAAGACCACCGTCACCGGCGTTGAGATGTTCCGCAAGCTCCTCGACCAGGGCCAGGCCGGCGACAACATCGGCTGCCTGCTCCGTGGCACCAAGAAGGAAGAAGTCGAGCGCGGCATGGTGCTCGCCAAGCCCGGTTCGATCACCCCGCACACCGAGTTCACCGGCAACGTCTACGTCCTCACCAAGGAAGAAGGCGGCCGCCACACCCCGTTCTTCAAGGGCTACCGTCCGCAGTTCTACATCCGCACCACCGACGTGACCGGCGACATCACCCTCCCCGAGGGCACCGAAATGGTCATGCCTGGCGATAACATCTCCATCACCGTGAAGCTGATCGCCCCGGTCGCTCTGGAAGAGAAGATGCGCTTCGCCATCCGCGAAGGCGGCAAGACCGTCGGCGCTGGTACGGTCGACAAGATCATCAAGTAAGCTCCTTCCTGTGAACAGCTTAGCCCTGGGGTGGCCAACCCCACCCCAGGGTTACTTTTCAAGGACGGGAAGAAAGGGATAGACAATGCCCCGCGAACTCGCAATTCTGGCCTGCACCGAGTGCAAGCGCCGTAATTACACGACGACCCGTAACAAGAAGACGCAGACCGAGCGCGTTGAGCTCATGAAGTTCTGCCCCTTCGAGAAGAAGCGCACGCTTCACCGCGAGACGAAGTAACCTTCCTCGCGCAATCCCATTTGCCAATAGGGTGGTAGTTCAATGGCAGAGCAGCAGTCTCCAAAACTGCCTATGGGGGTTCGACTCCCTCCCACCCTGCCATAAGTAGACCGGACGCAAAGACCATGATTAAGAAAGTCGGACAGTTCTTCTCTGACGTCATTCTCGAGGGTAAGCGCGTGACCTGGCCCGCCCGCCGCGAGCTGGTCGATTCCTCGATCGTGGTGCTCCTCTTCATCGTGATTCTGGCCGTGGTGATCATGTGCTGCGATGAAGCGATCCGGAAGGTGCTTGCCTGGATTCTCGGGTAAGCCGTACAGTTAGAAGGACGCAAGCGCAATGGCAGAGCAGCTCCCCAAGCAGTGGTACGTTCTCCAGACCCTCACCGGCCAGGAGCAGAAGGCGCAGCGTCAGATTGTCGCACAGGTCCGCTCGGCGGGCTTGTGCGACCGCTTCGACATTCCTGAAGAAGCGAAGAAGGGCGAAGACCTGAATGACTTCAATGTGGTGGTTCCCACCGAGAAGTATCAGGAGATCAAGGATGGCAAGAAGCGCCTGATTACGCGCAAGAGTCTGCCGGGTTATGTCATCGTCCACATGGCGCTCTACCACGATGCGGCCCTGAAGCAACTGGATCAGGACCTGTGGCAGTTCATCCGCGCCATTCCCGGCGTGATTGGCGTGCTTGGCGGCACCAGCACCAAGCCCCGCCCGATTACCGATCAAGAGGCCAGCGACATGCTCAACCGTGCCGCGGCCGAAGAGGCGAAGAAGCCGCGCCTCAAAGTCAATTTCCAAGTTGGAGAGGTGGTTCGCGTCACTGAAGGTGCGTTTATGAACTTCAATGGCACAATCACTCAAATCGATCCTGACAGCGGACGGTTGCAGATTTCCGTTTCAATCTTCGGACGCAGCGCCCCTGTCACGCTTGAATACTGGCAGGTCGAACGGATCACCGATCGACCCGAGGGCGTCTAACGCCCTCTGCTTGTCTTCAGGCGTCACGTTGACGGCCGTGCGTTTGGACCGGGTTAGGATCCCCGGGAGCGCGACATAAGACAAAAAGGACCATATCCATGGCTAAGAAAGTCACCGGGATGATTAAGCTCCAGATTCCCGCTGGGGCCGCGAATCCCGCACCGCCCGTGGGCCCCGCGTTGGGTTCTCAGGGCGTGAACATTATGGCGTTCTGCAAAGAGTTCAACGCCAAGACCCAGGACAAGGGCGGCATGGTCATCCCCGTGGTGATCACCGTCTACGCCGACCGCTCCTTCACCTTCATCCTGAAGAGCCCGCCGGCCTCGGCCCTCATCAAGAAGTACGCCAACCTCCCCAAGGGCTCTGGGAAGCCCAACACCGAGAAGGTCGGCAAGATTACCCGCGCTCAGATCGCTGAGATCGTCAAGATCAAGGCTGCGGACCTGAATGCTTCCGACCCGGAAGCCGCCGCCCGCATGATCGAGGGCACCGCCCGCCAGATGGGCGTTGAGGTTATTGACTGAGGAGCGTGACGATGGCTAAGCACAGCAAGAAATATCAGGACGCCCTCAAGCAGGCCCCTAAGGCTGCCGTCTCCCTCGAAGAGGCCGTGGCTTTCATCAAGGCGCACCCTGGCGCCAAGTTTGACGAAACGGTTGACGTGGGCTTCCGCCTGGGCGCCGACCCGACCAAGAGCGATCAGGCTGTCCGCGGCGTGGTGCATCTGCCCCACGGCACTGGTAAGCACGTTCGCGTGGTGGTCTTCGCCGCCGGCGATATGGCCGATGCCGCCAAGGCTGCCGGCGCTGATGCCGTTGGCCTCGATGACCTCATCGAGAAGGTCAAGGGTGGCTGGACGGACTTCGACGTGGCTATCGCCACCACCGACGCGATGAAGCAGGTGCGCACCGTCGCCCGCGTCCTCGGTCCCCGTGGCTTGATGCCCAACCCGAAGACCGGCACCGTCACCGACGATGTGGCTGCCGCCGTCAAGGCCGCTCAGGCCGGTAAGGTGGACTTCCGCATGGACCGCACCGGCAACGTCTGCGTGCCCGCCGGCAAGCTCAGCTTCGAAGCCGCCAAGTTGATCGACAACATTCGTGCGATCATCGACGCGGTTGAGCACGAGCGCCCCGCCGCCGCGAAGGGCCTCTTCGTCCGCAGCTGCACCATCAGCCCGACCATGGGCGTTGGCGTCCGCGTTCTCGTGAAGGAGTAAGCAACTATGTCCAACCAGAAGAAACGCCCCGAAGTCGTGGCCATCTACAAGGAAGTCTCGGACTTCCTCACCGGCAAGGACTTCTCCTTCCTGCTGAACTTTGGTGGCCTCACCGTCGCCCAGATCGCCGACCTTCGCACTCAGCTCGCCCCGAAGGGCGCTAAGATGATGGTCATCAAGAACTCCTACATCGAGAAGATTGTTGCCGAACAGGGCATCACCTTCCCCGAAGGCGTTCTGACCGGCCCGACCGCCGTCATTGCCGGTACCGGCGACATCGCCGACACCGCCAAGACCGTTGTCGACTTCGTGAAGAAGAACGAGAAGGCCTCCATCAAGGCTGGCTTGATGCAGAAGGATGTCATCACCGCTGCGCAGGTGACCACGCTCTCCGAGCTCATCTCGCTCGCCGCCCAGCAGGCCCGCCTGCTCGGCACCCTCCAGGCTCCCGCCTCCCAGATGGCTCGCGTCCTCCAGGCGCGCGTCGACAAGGAGAACGAGGGCGCTCCCGCTTCCGCCGAAGGTTCCACCGACGGCACCCCTGCGGCCTAATTGTTGGCCGTGTTGTAAAACCGCGCCGGCGGCCTCGTTTGGCCTCTCCGGCGCACCCCCCTCCCGGGGCTCGACCTCGGGCGGTTACACCAAAGAAAGAGAAGAAACATGACCCAGGAAGAAATCATTGAAGCCCTCTCCGGCATGACCGTGCTGCAGATCGCCGACCTCGTCAAGGCCCTCGAAGAGAAGTGGGGCGTCTCCGCCGCTGCTCCCGTGGCCGTCGCCGCTGCCGGTGCCGCCGCTGCTCCCGCCGAAGAGAAGACCGAGTTCGACGTGATCCTCGCCGCCGCTGGCGCCAACAAGATCGCCGTCATCAAGGAAGTCCGCACCATCACCGGCCTCGGCCTGAAGGATGCCAAGGACCTCGTGGAAGGCGCTCCCAAGCCCGTCAAGCAGGGCGTGGACAAGGAAGAGGCTGCCAAGATCAAGGAAGCCCTCGAGAAGGCCGGCGCCAAGGTCGAAGTCAAGTAAGTCAAGCGAGCGTAGCTCGCAAGTTCTTACGCAAAAGCGGCCCGCATTCGCGGGCCGCTTTTGCTATGTAGTCGGCAGTCGACAGTGCTGGCGCTCGATGTGAATAGCCCGTCTGAGCCGAGGGGAGACGCTTGCGCTCCCTTCGGCTTTCCGTCGCGTTAGCGCATGGTCGACTTACTCCCGGGCGCGGAGGGAGAGATTCTCCAGGGTGAGGGCGCCGGGGCTTTCGAAGGAGAGTTCAAGCCGGCAGGCGGTGGCGCCGGCGGGGATCTCTTCGGCGTAGGTGTGGGCGTCGGGGGATTTGTAGGGGTGGCGCTTGCCCTTGCGCTGGGAGCCATCTGCGCGCAGGAAGAGGAGGCGCGCGACGTGGGGAAGGGTGGGGGCTTGGGCGCGGACGGCGAAGGTTAGGCGCAGGGTGCGGGCGCCTTTGGGCAGGGGGCAGACGGGGGAGAGAAGGGAGAAGTGGGCGCCAATGGAGAGCGGGTCGATGGGCGCAAAGGTGATGGCTTCGCCATCGGGCGCGGGGGTGCAGGTGAGCAGACCGTGGTCGGGGAGGGGCCAGGCGCTCCAGGGGGGCAGGAGGTTCTGCTGCTGCTCAAGGGGCGCGGCGGCGTCGACTTGGGCGGCGATGGGGGCCTTGAGGGAGGGGAGCAGGAGGGCGAGGATGAGGGCGACCAGGGCGCAGAAGAGCCCGGCCACGAACCAGAAGCTACGCGGGAGCGCGGAGTGCTTGGCGCGGAAGGGGGCCAAGTTGCCGACGGGGGCTTGGGCGGCGTGGGTGGGGGTGCGGAAGGCGAGTTCGCGCTGCCGCTGGCGAGCGGAGGGGGAGAGGAACCAGTAGTTGAGGGGGTTGTAGCCATTGCGGACAACGGCGAGGCGGTAGGGGGCCAGGTCGTAGGGGACGGCGCAGAAGAGGAGGCGGCGGGTGAGGGTGTCGTAGAGGAGGTAGTCGGCGGTGAGGGTATCGCCGCGCGGGAAGCCGATGGTGCCGGGATTGACCACATAGCGGGCGCCGGGCTTGAGGGTGAGGTCGTCGGCAGGGAGCTTGCGGATGGGGCCGTCCTTGGTCTCTTGCTTGAAGAGGGCGGGGAAGTGGGTGTGGCCGACGACGAGGAGGGGAAAGCCGGGCATTGCAACGAGGTTGCGCGCGGCGTCCTCCTTGGTCTCCAGATAGTTGAAGCTCTCGGGGGAGACGAAGCCGCTGTGGGCGCAGGCGATGCCGGGAAGCTCGAGGATGTAGGGCAGGTCACGCAAATAGGCCTTGGCCTCGCTGTCGAGGGCGAGGGCGGCGCGCTCGGCGGTTTCGTGGGCAAAGGCGTTGAAGAGCTTGGGATCGAGCAATCCGCAGGCGGCGGCATCGTGGTTGCCCATCAGAGTGCCATTGGAGACAGCCCGGACGCGCTCAACGGTCTCGGCCGGCTGCGGACCGTAGCCGACGAGGTCCCCTAAGCAAATGAGATGCGTTGCCCCGCGGCTGCGCGCGTCGGCAAGGGCAGCCTCGAAGGCAGGGAGGTTGGCGTGAATATCGGCGAAGAAGGCGATGCGCATGGCGCGGCGTTACTCCGCCTTCGGCGCCTCGGCGGCCTGCACGGCCTTCACGAGGGCCTCGCGGCGCGCCTCGGAGCCATCGTCCACGCCGCCCACGGGGAACTTGGCCCAGACAGGGACGGTGGCGTTGCGCGTGTTGCCGCCGGTGGCCATCCAGCCGCCATCGGCCCAGGGGCCGGCATCAATGGTCTCCAGGGTGTTGCCATCGGCGGTGAACTGGCAGACATCGGCGGGCTTCCAAGCGCCCTGAACGTAGGCCCACAGACGAGTGAAGCGCGCCAGGCGGACATGCTCCTTGCTCTCCTTGTTGCGCCAGAAGTCTTCCAGGAAGGAGTAGGGGCCGTTGAGGACGCCCTTGCCGTTGCCCAAGAGGGTGGAGAAGGTGGCCATCCGGAACCAATCGCCCTTCGCTTCGTCCCAAATCCAGCAGGTGTAGGCGGTGCGCTCTTCGCCATCTTTCGCGCAGGAGACGGCCATTCGCACGGGTTTGCCCAACTCCCACGGATAGCCATCGATGCGCGATTGGCCGCCGGTGCCCTCGCCACCGAAGCGCGCGATGGTCACCCCTTCGCCCTGATAGAGCAGCTTGGTGCGCTTCTCTTCGGCCACATCTTCGGCGCGCGCGGTGTAGTCGTGCCCATCGGGCACCTCCCAGACCGAGAAGATGGCCAGATGCTTGCCGTTGGCATGCTCCTGAACGCCGGCGTAGCCGCCATTGAAGCCCAGCAGGCACATATACGACCCGGGCCAAAAGCGGTCGGCCGTGGCTTCAATATAGAAAATCTGGGCATCTTTTCCCCAGCCTTGGTGCTGCAGATGGACGCTTCGCGCTTGACGCATCGCCTGCCGCTCGCCATCGGATAAACCAAACACCGGCGCGCACAGCAACGCGCTCAACAGCAGGAGTGTAAACCGTTTCATCGCAAACCTCGCTTTCGTGGGTCTCTGACTGGAATTATTGCACGCAGTATAGCAAAAGGGGGCGGGCTATGCTTGCGCTTCTGCAGTGGCCAAGGCGAGGAAGCGGCTCAAGGTGGAGCGGCTGACGCGGAGTTTACTGGCGATGAGGCTCTGGGAACAGCCTTGGGCGAGGAGGCGGGCGATCCGTTCGCGGTGGGGATAGAGGCGCAGCCGCTGGAGGGGGATGGTGGAGCCGCGGGGGCGGCCGAGGGGGTGGCCTTCGTTGCGGCGGCGGGCAAGGGCTTCGCGGGTGCGTTGGGCGATGAGGTTGCGTTCAATCTCGGCCGAGAGTCCGAAGGCAAAGGCCAGGACCTTGGATTGGATATCCTCGCCCAGGCGGTAGCCATCCTTGATGCTCCAGACCTTGCAGCCGCGCGCGAGGCAGCGGTTGAGGATCTCCATAATCATCAAGAGCGAGCGACCGAGGCGGGAGAGTTCGGCGCAGAGGATGAGATCGCCGGGGCGGGTGCGGCGCAGGAGACGGCCGAGCGCGCGTTGGGTGTAGGCGGTGGTGCCGCTGACGGTCTCTTCAATCCAGCCATCGACGGTGAGCCCGTGGCTCTGGCAAAAGCGTTGGATTTCGTAGCGCTGGTTCTCGACGGTTTGCTTGTCGGTGCTCACGCGGATGTAGCCGTAGGTCATAGGTAAAGTCCCCTGACACCGTTTCCGCTGAACGGTGGGATGGCAATGGAGATAACCTAACAAGCTGACAGCGGACAGCCGACAGCGGACAGCCGCGTGCCGCGACGGATGAGCTGATGGAACCGATAGAATAAACGCTAACGGCTCAGACGGCACCTCCACATCGAGCGCCAGCGCTGTCTGCTGTCTGCTGTCGGCTGTCCGCTGTTTCCTGTCGACTTACCGCAAGGGCAACGGCGAGACTTCGCGCGTTTCGAGGTCCTTGGCCTGGGCGGTGCCGGCGGCAAGGTCATCCGGGCCGAGGAAGACGGCGAACTTGGCGGCGGAGGCGCCGGCCTTGGAGAAGAAGTGCTTGGGCTTCTGCGGCAGGAGGGCCAGGTCAACGGCGTGCCCCTCGGCGCGCAACCGGGCGGCCAGGGCCACCGCGGCGCTGCGCTGCTCGGAAGCCATATAGCCGATGGCGTAGCCGTGGCGCGTGACCGGACAGGTTTCACCAAGCGCTTCGCGCAGGACTTCGCCCACCACCACATCGCCAAAGCCCATGCCCACGGCCGGGGTCGGCTGACCGCCAACGAGGGCGAGGAGCGAATCGTAGCGCCCGCCGCCGAAGATGGCGCGGAACTTGCGCTGGATGTCGAAGGCCTCAAAGACGATGCCAGTGTAGTAGGAGAGGCCGCGGATGACGGCGATGTCGAAGGTCAGCAGCGGACCGTAGCCCATCTGCTCAGCGAGGGCGAAGAGGTCGCGCAAATTGGCGATGGCCGGGGAGCCCTCGCCAGCGAGGGCGGCGGCTTCGTCGAGGGTGGTCACCGACAAGAGTTCGAAGGTCTTGGCCACGGCGGCATCATCGAGGCCCTCGGCGCGCAGGAGCGAGGCAATCTCCTCGTCGGAGATCTTGCCGCGCTTATCGAGGGCGATGAAGACGGCCGGGTGCTGCGCCTCGGGGATGCCGCTCTTGGCGAGAAGTTCGCCGAGCAGGGCGCGGGAGCTAACATGGATGCGCCAGGCATCGTCGCCCAACCCCATCGCGCGCATGGCCGAGACGGCCGCGCCGAGGATCTCGGCTTCGCAGAGGACCTCCTCCGAGCCGATGATGTCCATATTCAGCTGGTAGTGCTCGCGCTTGCGGCCGCGGGTCATGCGCTCGTAGCGGAAGCACTGGGCGATGGTGTACCACTTGATGGGGAAGGGCAGGCGGGTCTGCCGGGCGGCGACCATGCGCGCGAGGGTGGGGGTCATCTCCGGGCGGAGGGCGAGCTTGCGGCCGGACTTATCCTCAAAGGCGTAGATTTGCTCGGAGACCTCTTCGCCGCTCTTGCGCTGGAGCAGCTCGAGGGATTCCACCACGCAGGCGTCGTAGTTCCGGAAGCCGGAGCGCTCTGCGGCGGCGCGCCAGGCATCGAAGATGCGGTTGCGCCAGACCATATCCTCGGGGTAGAAGTCGCGCATGCCGCGCGGCGCTTCGAAGGTGACCGTGCTCATGCCGCCTTACTCCTCGTCCTGGTCGTCTTCCGCGAGCTTGGCGTTGGCCAAGTCGGCCCGCAGTAGACGCGAGCACTTGAACTTGATGGCCTTGCGCGGGGGAATCCAGACCTCCTGCTCGGGCTTCTTGGGGTTGCGCCCGGTGCGGCCCTTGCGCTCAACCACCTGGAAGACGCCGAAGCCGCGCAGTTCCACGTGGCCATTCTCAATGAGGTTGGCCAGGAGCGCCTCAAAGGTGGTATCGATGATCTGATAGGCCAGCGCCTGGGGGATGTGATGGGTCTTGGCAATCACCACCGAGAGATCCCGGCGCGTGCTCGTGGAAGGAATGGGCTTGGCGATAGACATAAGGGCTTCCTTTCTCTAAGGGAAATGGGGGAATTAAAGGGTTTTCAGACGCTCGGCGATCAGCTCGGCGGCGGCCTCCGGGGCCACGATGGCGGAGTCCTTCTCGGTGCGCGCGCGCACTTCAAAGCCGCCCTTGGCGAAGCCCTTGGCACCGGCCACCACGCGGATGGGCAGGCCGATGAGGTCGGCATCCTTGAACTTGATGCCCGGGCGCTCGGCACGGTCGTCGATAAAGACGTCGAGGCCGCGCGCTTCAAGCTCCTCGGCCAAGGCCTCGGCCTTGGCCACCACCTCGGGATTATCCGGGTCGAGGATGAGCAGCGCCACCTGATAGGGGGCCACGGCGGCCGGCCAGATGATGCCATTCTCGTCGTTGCGCTGCTCGACAATCGCCTGCAGCGTACGCGAAACGCCGATGCCGTAGCAGCCCATCGTCAAAATCTGCGGCGCGCCCTTTTCGTCCAGATAGGTGGCGCCGAAGGCCTGGGAGTACTTGGTGCCCAGCTTGAAGCACTGGCCCACCTCGGTCCCGCGGCGAATGGTCAACGCCTGGCCGCAGTGCGGGCAGCGGTCGCCCTCGCGCACCAGCACCAAGTCGGCAAACTGCACCACCTGCGCATCGCGCGCCAGAGAGACGTGGCGCAGGTGGAAGCCCTCCTCGTTCGCCCCCACAATCACATCGGCCGCGCCTTCCAGCGCGCTATCGGCATAGACTGGCACGCTCACGCCCACCGGCCCAATCGAACCGCACGGACCGGCCACCGCCGCCACCGTCGCCTCATCGGCCGCCTCAATCTTCGCGCCGCCCAGCAGCCGGCGGAGCTTGAGTTCATTGAGCTCGCGATCGCCCGGCACCAGCACCATCACCGGCTTGCCATTGGCCAGCACCACCAGGCTCTTGACCACGCGGTCAAGCGGCTCGCCCAGGAACTTGGCCACCTCTTCGCAGCTGTGCTGACCGGGGGTGGCCACGCGCTCGGCCGCGCCCGCCTCGGTCTGGTAGCTCACGCGCACCTGCTGGCGCTCGGCACGCTCCTGATTCGCGGCATACCCGCACGCCCCGCAGCTCAAAATCCCATCCTCGCCGCTCTCGGCAAAGACCATAAACTCGTGCGAGAAGTTCCCGCCAATGTCGCCGGTATCGGCCTCCACCGGCGTTGCGGCCAGGCCCACGCGCTTGAAGATGCGCACATAGGCATCGAACATCGCCTTGTAGCTCGCATCGGCCCCGGCGTCATTCGCGTCGAAGCTATACGCGTCCTTCATAATAAACTCTTTGCCGCGGATGAGGCCAAAGCGCGGGCGGATTTCGTCGCGGAACTTGTTGCGGATCTGATAGATCGTGCACGGCAACTGACGGTAGGAGGAGATCTCATTCTTCGCCAACGCGGTGAAGGCCTCCTCGGCCGTCGGCGCCAGGACAAACCACGCCTCCTTGCGGTCCTGCACGCGGAACATCCCCGGCCCCATCGTCTCCCAACGGCCCGTCTGCTTCCACAGCTCGGCCGGCTGAAGAATCGGGAAGAGCGTCTCCTGCGCCCCGGCGCGGTCCATCTCCTCGCGGACAATCCGCTCGATCTTCTGCAACGCGCGCAGCCCCAGCGGCATATAGGTGTACAACCCGCCACCAAGCTTGCGCAGCATCCCCGCGCGAATCATCAACTTGTGGCTTACAATTTCGGCATCTTGCGGGGCCTCACGCAACGTATTCAACAGAGCCCGACTCCAACGCATCATATCGCAATTCCTTCTTTCTTCCCCGGAAATAGGGACAAAACGCGCACAACTATCTCAAAAACCGTGCAGAAAAGCAAGTGGGCGGGGCTCGCTGCGCTCGCGTGAACGGTGAGAGGTGAACGGTGAACGGTTGCGCGTTGCGCCCGCGTGAGGTGGCGGCTACGCCGCCGTGAGGTGCGGGCTTTGCCCGCGTGAGGGTGGCCCTACGGGCCGTGAGGTGCTCGCTGCGCTCGCGTGAACGGTGAGAGGTGAACGGTGAACGGTTGCTCGCTGCGCGAGCGTGAGGAGGCGGCTACGCCGCCGTGGGGTGCGGGGGGGCTTGGGGGAACTCCCCCAACGGCCCTTGCGGGGAGGCGCGGCAGCGCATCGCCGCTGCGCGTGCCTGGTCGCCTTCGCGGTCCAAAGCCGAAGTGCCCGCAGGGCGCGTCGGCCGGGGTGGAGCGTCCCACGCTCCCGAGGGGTGCGGGGGCGAGTAGCCCCCGCGCGGGGTGTGGGGCAAGGCCCCACGCGTCAGCAGCGGCGGAGCCTACGGGGCCAGGACGCGCTGCCAGAGGGCGTCGAGCTGCTTGGCGGAGGTGCGCAGCGGGGGACGCAGGTTGGGGGCGAAGGTGGCCAAGCGGAGGCACTCGAAGTGCCAGCGGTAGTCGGAGAGGGCGATAGGGTTGTGGCGGGGTTTGGCGGGGCGGGTCACGAAGTCGCGGTAGCGCTGCCAGAGGGGGGCGAGGGCTTCGGCCTTGCGGAGGTCGCCGGCGGGGTTGTTGCGGGCGCGCTCGAGCCGCTCGGCCGCGCCTTGGAGGAAGAGGGGGTAGTGGGCGAGCCACTCGGGGGGCACGGCGGAGACGAAGCCCTCGAAGACGAGCCAGGCCAGCTGGTCGAGCAGCTCCTCCTGAGTGGCGGGGTAGACGCCCTGGGCGGACTCTGCGGCGCGCTCGAGGCGGGCGGTCTCGGCGAGGATGTAGAGGATGCGGCGGCGCCACTCGCCGGCCACCTGAGGGAGGGCGCGCTTGTGGGCGGCGTAGCGGGTCTTAAGCTCGGCGGCGGTGGTGGGGTCGTCGCGACCGGGGGGCAGGAAGACCTCCTCAAGGATGCGCTCAAAGGTCTGCTCGGCGAGCTTCTGGGGGTCGATAGCCGCGCGCTTGAGGAAGGCCTTGGTGGCCTCGGGGAGGGAGGGGAATTGGGCGTAGGGCTTCCAGCCGGTGCCGCCGAGGGCTTTGAGGGCCTCGAGGCACTCGCGGCGGTTGGCCAGACGGGCGAGGGCGGGGTCGGCGATGGTGCTGGCCTGGATTTTGGCCGGCGCGGCGGCGAAGAGGTCGAGGAGCGGACGCAGGTTGCGGCCTTGCCCGAGGAGGTTGCCCTCGGCGTCGCGGACGCGGAAGTTGAAGCGCAGGTGGGCGGGGAGGCGCTCCTCGGCCCAGGGGGTTTCGTCCACGCGGACGCCCTTCTCGTCGCGCAAAATCCGGAAGAGGGTCTCGGCGAGGGGGCGGGCGTAGGGCTTGGCGCGCGAGAGGATGAGGCTCTGGAGCTCAGGGAGCGGCCCGAGGACGTGGCGGACGCGGCTGGGCAGGGCGTTGAGCAGCCACATAATCTTCTCGGGGAGAAGTCCGGGGACGAGCCACTCGGCGTGCCAGCCGGCCAGGAGCGGGAGGGTCTCGGGAGTGGCCTCGAGGGTGACGCCGTCATCGGGCGCGGCCGGGTCGTGAAGGTAGGCGAGGGGGAAGGGGTGACCGGCAACGGTGATCTCCTCGGGGAAGTCGCGCAAGGTCTCGGCGGAGACGGCGAAGGCCTCGCCTTGGAGCGGGAGGGGCGGGCAGCGCTTGAGGGCGGGGGCGTTGCAAATGTCGGGCGGGAGCTCGCGCTCATAGAAGTCGAGCAACGCCTCGTGGAGGGCGTCGGCGGCGCGGCGGTTGAGGGCCCAGAGCTGGCTAAGGAGCTTTTGCTTTTGCCAGTTGGCGCGGAGCCAGGCGGGCGGCTGGACGATGGCGTCGGGGACGGCGAGCGCGTCGGCAATAAAGTAGCGCCGGGCGGCCTCGGGGTCCAGCCGCGAGAGGTCGCGCAGCCGCCCGGAGGCGATGGGTAGACCAAAGAGGGTGATGTCTTCGTGGACGCGGACAAAGCCGTGGTCGCGATCCCAGAAGGCGTTGTGGCGGTGGACCTTGCAGAGGCTGCCGGCGAGCGGCTCGATCCAGCGCGGGTCGATACACGCCGCGCTCCGGCCGAAGAGGCGCGAGGTCTCCACCAACTCGGCGCAGAGGACCCACTCGCGGCTGGTGGGGAGGGCATCGGGGCGCGGCTTCTCGCGCACGGGGGGCTGCCGGTCGCGGGTCTTGCGCGCTTCCTTGGCCAGACCGCTCCCCGGGAAGAGGGCGAAGTGGATGCCAAAGGCGCCGCGGTAGTCGCGCGTCTCGGGGTCCAGGTGGCCGATGCGCGAGAGGAGCGCGCTCAGGAGGGCGCGGTGGAGCCCCACCTCGCCGCCGGTGGCCGAGTCGGTGTGGAGCCGACGCTCGCGGCAGAGCTGCTCGAGCTGGGCGCGGATGTTGGCCCACTCGCGCATCCGCGGATAGCTGATGAAGGCGGCCTTGCAACGCTTGCGGCGCTGCGTTTCGCTAATGCCGAGGGCGGCGTCGTTCCACCACGCCCAGAGCTTGAGACGCGCAAGGAAGTCGGAGTTCGCACAGCGGAAGCGGGCGTGCTGCTGGTCGGCCTGCTCGCGCTTCTCGATTGGACGCAGGAGCGGGTCATCGCAGGAGAGGGCGGCGACCACGGTCAACGCGTCGCGCAACGCCCCCTCGCTCTCGGCCGCGAGCAACATCCGCGCCTGCCGCGGCTCCACCGGAAAGGCCGCCAATGCCCGACCGATGGGAGTGAGCGAAATAGCGGACAGCGGACAGCCGACAGCGGACAGCCGCTGGCGCGTTGGCGCGGGGGCCGCCCCTTCGGCGGAAGACTGGGGAAGAACCGGGTTGGGGCCGCCGGCGGCTTGGCCCCTGACATCCGCCTCCAAAGCTGTCGGCTGTCGGCTGTCAGCTGTCGGCTGCTTCTCGAACGAGGTGCGCTTTAGCGCGCCGAGTTCGAGAAGCTCGCGGTAGCCCTCGCGGATGGCGGCGCCGGTGGGGGGCTCGAGGAAGGGGAAGGTTTCGACCGCGCCCAGGCGCAGGTCGGCCATCCGAAGGATGACGCCAGCGAGGGCCGAGCGCTTGATTTCGGGGACCATGTGCGCCTCGCGCCCGGCGTAGTCGGCCTCGGAGTAGAGGCGGATACAGGTGCCTGGGCCCACGCGGCCGCAGCGGCCCATCCGTTGGCGGGCGGAGGCCTGGGAGATCTTCTCGATGCGCAGGGTTTGGACGTGGCGCTGGGCGGAGTAGCGCTTGATGCGCGCGAGGCCCGAGTCGATGACCACGCGGATGCCGGGGATGGTCACGGAGGTCTCGGCCACATTCGTGGCCAGGATAATCCGCCGCAGGGGGGAGCTCTGGAAGACGCGCGCCTGCTCGCCGGGCGGGAGACTGGCCAGGAGCGGGAGGACCTCGGTGCGCGGCAGGTGGCGGCCATCGAGGAGAGCCTTGGTCTCGCGGATTTCGCGTTCGCCGGGGAGGAAGACGAGGATGTCGCCGGAGTCCTCGCCCACGGTGTCGACGGCGTTGGCCACGTGGCGGGCGAGGTCGTCGGGGTCGACGCTATCGGCATCGGCCTCATCCTCCGGGAGCATGTCGCCCAGCCAGATGGTCTCGATGGGGAAGAGGCGGCCGGGGATGGAGATGACCGGGGCGTGGTCGAAGAAGGCGGCAAAGCCTTCGGCGTCGAGGGTGGCCGAGGAGATGATGACCAGCAGGTCCTTGCGCCGGGCGAGGATGCGCTTGAGCAGACCGAGGAGGAAATCGATGTTCAGGCTACGCTCGTGCGCTTCGTCGATGATCAGCGTGCTATAGCGGCGCAGGAGGGGGTCTGTCTGCACCTCGGAGAGGAGCACGCCATCGGTCATCAGCTTGATTTGCGTGGCTGGCGAGAGGCGGCGCTCGAAGCGGTGCTGGTAGCCCACGGCCTGACCTAGGGGGGTGCCCACCTCGTCGGCCAAACGCCGGGCCATCGCCATTGCGGCCAAGCGCCGCGGCTGCGTCACGCCCACCAAGCCGCGCGCCTGCGGCCGCGCCAGCAGCGCGAGCTTGGGCAACTGCGTGGTCTTGCCCGAGCCCGTGTCGCCGCAGACAATGACCACGCGCTCGCGCGCCATCACCGTGAGCAACTGCTCGCGGTAGGCCGCAATCGGCAACGCCTCGGGCAGCTCCAGCCGCAGACTCATTGCACGCCTTCGGTTGAGAGGTGCGCCTTCGGCGCGTGAGGATGGCCCTTCGGGCCGTGAGGTGCGGACTGCGCCCGCGTTCTGTCATCCGTCATTTGTCCTCCGTCATCGGCGCGCCAGCGCCCAGGTGAACAACAACGACGGCGCAGAAGAAGGTGAAGACCCCGGCGATGGCGTAGGCCACATTGAGCGGCAGGTTCAGCCCGTAGGGGCAGCCCGGGTGGGTGGTGGCCGACCAGAGGATGAAACTCGAGACCACGAAGGTCATAAACATCCCCGGCAGGAGGGTGAACCAGGGCGCCACGCCCTTACGCATCAGCCACACCGTGCAGACCATCAGCGTCGAGGCCGAGAGGATCTGGTTGCCCCAGGCGAAGTACTTCCACAGCCACTCGAAGGTGGCCGCGCTCTGCGTGCTCCACCACAAGAGCCCGGCCGTGGCCGCAATCAGCGGAAGGCAGAGCCCCAACCGCGCAACAAAGCGCCGCTGCCCCACCTGCAACGTCTCGGCCAGGGTCAAACGCAAACTCCGCAAGGCCGTATCGCCCGAGGTAATCGCCAGCACAATCACGCTCACCACCGTCACCGTCCCCATCCAGCTGCCCAGGAAGCGGCGCGTGCTCGCCACCAACGCCGCCGTCGCCGGCTTGGCCATCAGCTCGGGCACCAGGTTATAAATCGCCAGCCCCGCCGCGGCCCACACCATCGCAATCACCCCCTCGGCAATCATCATCCCGTAATAGGTCCCCCGCGCCTCCCGCTCCGAGCGCATTGTCCGCGCCACAATCGGCGACTGCGTGGCGTGGAAGCCCGAGATAATCCCGCAGGCAATCGTCACAAAGAGGCACGGCACCACCGGCTGATCGTGGAACATCCCCGCCTGGAAGGCCTCGGTCTCGGTCAGCAAGGCCGGCGTGCCTACCCCGTGCCAGACCAACGACGCGAGCATCGCCAGCGACCCCACCAGTAGCACCCCGCCAAAGACCGGGTAGATCCGCCCGATGATCTTATCCACCGGGAAGAGCGTTGCCGCTATATAATAAAGGAAGATTGCCCCCGTCGCCCCCCAGAAGACCGCCGTCCCGCCCCCCGGCACCACCCCCTCGACCAAGTGCGCCGGCACCGTCACAAAGACCGCCACCACCAACAGCAGCAGCACCATCACAAAGACCGTATACGCCTGCGCATACCACTTCCCCAGCGCCACCCCCGTCAGCGCCGGCAGGTTCGCCCCCCCGTGCCGCAAGCTCATAAAGCCGGCCACAAAGTCGTGCACCGCCCCGCCAAAGACGCACCCCAGCGGGATAATCCAAAAGCACTTCACGCCAAACTTAATCCCGATAATCACCCCAATCACCGGACCCACTCCCGCGATATTCAGCAGCTGGATGAGCGTATTCTTCCACATCGGCAGCGGCAGATAGTCCACCCCGTCGTGGTGAGTCATCGCCGGCGTCGGCCGCTCATCGGGCCCCAATAGCCGCTCAATCACGCGCCCGTAGAGAAAATAACCGGCCACCAAAAACGCAATTCCGCAGAGAAACAAAATCATCTTCAATCTCCAATTGGCCTATAAGTATAGCATATTTTAGCGGTTAGCTGTTAGCGGTGGCGGCTGCGCCGCCGTGAGGTGCGCCTTCGGCGCGTGAGGGTGGCCCTGCGGGCCGTGAGGTGCTCGCTACGCTCGCGTGAGGGTGGCCCACTGCAAACCTTCTATACGGCTAAAGCCGCATCCTCCGATACATTTCCCTTTGTGGTTTACATGGCCTATTTCGGCGTGCCTTTCTTTGTGTTTCTTTGTGTTCTTTGTGGTTGATAAAAAGCGTGCCTCCGTGTGCCTTTGTGGTTTTCCTACATGGCCTATTTCGGCGTGCTCGGTGTTTCTTTGTGGTTTGGCGGGGGTGTGCTATACTGTGCGGCCATGAAGCAGCGTGCGAGCGTGCCGGTGGCGATAACCGGCGGAGATTGTGCCGGGATAGGCCCGGAGATTGCGGCGCGGGCGATGGCCGCGTTTCCAGAGGAGCAGTTTGTCCTCTTCACGAACCGGGCACTCTTCTGCCGGGCGTGTGCGGCGGCGGGGGTGACGGTGCCGGCGAATGTGCGTTGGCATGAGGTGGCGTTGGGCTGCGCGCCGGAGGCGGTGGAGCCGGGGGAAAATCAGGCGGCGACGGGGGAGGTGGCCTATCAGAGCGTGGTGGCGGCCGGGGAGGCGGCGTTGCGCGGAGAGGTGCGCGGGGTGGTGACGGCGCCCTTTAGTAAGGCGGCATTGCACTTGGCCGGACACACCGATGTGCCGGGGCATACGGAGCTCTTGGCGCGGTTGTGCGGACGCGAGGAGGCGACGATGGCCTTCTTTTCGCCGAAGTTGGTGGTTTCGCTCGTCACGATTCACTGCGCGCTGCGCGAGGTGCCCGGGCGCATCATGCCGGCGCGTCTGGAGCGGGTGCTGCGCGATACGGCCGGGGCGCTGACGCGGGTGGTGGGGCGGCGTCCGCGGATTGGGGTCCTGGCGCTCAATCCGCATGCGGGGGAGGGCGGGGCCTTTGGCGATGAGGAGGCGCGGGTGATTATCCCGACGATGGCCGCGTGCGCCGAGGTGGCCGACTTCGTGGGGCCGCTGGTGCCCGATACCGCGCTCTTGACCGAGGGGCTGGATGGCTTTGTGGCGATGTATCACGATCAGGGGCTGATTCCCTTCAAGGCGGTGGCCTTCCGCGATGGGGTGAATGTCACCCTTGGGCTGCCGATTTTGCGGACAAGCCCGGATCACGGGACGGCCTTTAATCTGGCCTGGCAGGGGCGGGCCTCGGCCGAGAGTATGGTCAGCGCGATTGCGCTGTTGCAGCGTCTGGCGGCGGAGCGGAGCCGTGGCTGAGGCGCGCGACCGGCTCTTCTTGCGCGGTCTCTTGGGGGTGCTGCTCGGCGCGCTGGGGCTCTATGTGGTCTGCGACCTGGCCGGGTGGGTGCCCGAGCGCCTCTCGGTTCAGCAGCGCTCGCGCCGCCGCGCCTTTCCCACGCCCATTGGCGAGCGCTACGAGAACTTTGATCCCAACCTTTGCCTGGGCATCGCCATCGGCTCCACCCGCTACCGTCTGAACTATCCCCTCGGCCACGCCATCGTCACGCGGCCACTCTTTGGCGTGCGCGATTGGGAGATCCCCGAGCGCTTCAACCACGAGGGGCAGAGCTTTGAGGTGACGGCCCTCGACCCCTTCGCCCTGCTCAATGCCCACGATGTGCGCAGCGTCTCCCTGCCGCCGACGATGCGCTGGCTCAATGGCGCGGTGGCCCTGGCCGGCGAGCAGCTCGAGCGCATCACCCTACGCCGGCGCGATGGCACCGAGGAGCGCTTCGAGCCGCCCTTCGCCGCCCTCGCCGCGCGCCCCGACCCCCTGTTTCCCGAACCCGAGATGGAGAACGAACGATGAGAATCGCCGGAGGCCGCTGGCGCGGTCGTGAAGTGTTGATGCCCAAGTCCGAGGCCGTGCGCCCCACCCAGAGCCGCGTGCGCGAGGCGGTCTTCGACCTGCTGATGCAGGTGGTCGGCGGCAGTCGCTTTCTGGACCTCTTTGCCGGCTCGGGCGCGATGGGGCTCGAGGCCCTCAGTCGTGGCGCAGCCTCGGCCGCCTTCTGGGAGCGCGACCGCGCGGTCTTCGCCACCTTGCAGAAGAACCTGGCGGCCTTCGGGGTCGCACCCACCTGCGCCACCCAGCGCGATTCGCTCCTCGCCCTCGGGCTGGCGGAGTCGACAGCGGACAGCGGACAGTCGACAGGGCGCGCTGCGCGCGACCGGCAACCGGGTGGTCCGGGGTCGTCGGTTGCACCTGCACGCCCTTCACTTTCTCCGTCGCGTCAGCGTCCTGTCGACGGTCGACTGTCGACTGTCGACTTTTCCTCCTCCCCCTTCTCCATCATCTTCGCCGATCCGCCCTATCGTTGGGCGCAGGAGCACGGGCTCGCGCCGCTAGGCCAGGCGCTCTGCGCGCGGGGGCTGCTCGCGCCCGGCGGCTTCTTCGTGGCCGAGATGAACCGCACCACCCACCCCGAGGAGATCCCCGGACTGGAACTGGTGCGCGACCGACTCTACGGCACCAGCCGTATCGCCATCTGGCGCCGGCCCGCCGCCGAAGCGGCCCCGGAGGCAGGAGCCCAGGCCCATGATTGAGGATTGGCACTGGCAGCTTGCCCACACCCTTGGCGCGCGCGACCTGGGCTTCGACCCCGCCGCGCTCCCCTTCCCCTGCCGCGTCACCCCCTACTATGCCTCCCTCATCCGCTGGGAGGACCCCACCGACCCCCTCCGCCGCCAGGTCTGCCCCGACCCCCGCGAGCTCGAGCCCGAGCGCGACCCCCGTTTCACGGCCGACCCCTTCGGCGAGACCGGTCCCGCCGCCATCGCCCCGGGCATCAAGCAGCGCTTCCCCGACCGCGTCCTGGCGATGGTCTCGCTCACCTGCTCCACCTACTGCCGCCACTGCACCCGCCGCGGCCTCCTCGCCTCCGCCCGCGCCGCGCGCCTGGAGGACCTCCTCGCCGTCTTGGCCGAGCGCCCGGGCGTTCGCGAGGTCTTGCTCTCGGGCGGCGACCCCCTGCTCTTGGAGGATGAGGCGCTGCTGCGCTGGGTTGATGCCCTCGCCGCGCTCCCGCAGCTCGATGCCATCCGCCTCTGCACCCGCACCCCCGTTGTCCTGCCCATGCGCTGGACCGAGCCGCTGGTCGAGCGTCTCGCCCGCTCCAAGCGCGTCTGGGTGCAGACCCAATTCAACCACCCCCGTGAGCTCTCCGCCCGCGCCATCCAGGCGGTCGACCTCCTCGTCGAGCACGGCATCCCCGTCTCCAATCAGTCGGTCCTCCTGCGCGGGGTGAATGACGATCCCGCCGTGATGGCCGAGCTCTGCGCCAAACTCCAGCGCCACCGCATCCGCCCCTACTACCTCTTTGAGTGCGACCCCATCGCCGGCATCGCTCACTTCCGCACCGCCCCCGACGTCGCCCCCGCCCTGCGCGATTACCTCCTTAACCATCTCGGCGGACTCGCCTGTCCCCGCGTCGTCCGCGACATCCCCCGCGCCCCCCATAAGTGCGATGTTTAACCTGGGGTGGTGGCGATGACATAGCTCCTTCGCTTCGCTCGGACTTGCTCGCCCCCACACCCCTCCGCGCCCTTCCCCCGCCCCCGCCCGAGGTTCGCCTCGCCCCCGCCCGAGGTTCGCCTCGCCCCCGCCCGAGGTTGACCTCGCCCCAG
>JBJEVY010000102.1:0-4294 GCA_051884775.1 Candidatus Spyradenecus sp.
TTCCGCTCTTTGCACAGTTGCGCCGATTCACCTTGGCGGTCATTACGGCGGCAGGGTCTGCGGCCAACTTCGCTGGCATTCTCTACACCGATTCGCCCGCCAACGGTGAAGCGGATGAGGTGGAAGCGATGGATAGCATTCAACTAGAGCGCAATATGCTCCTAACAATGCCCGGTGGCTGGAAGATGGCGCAACTCGATCCCAAGCAGCCCTCGACCACCTACGCGGAGTTCAAGCACGAAATTCTCAACGAGATTGCCCGGTGTTTGAGCATGCCCTACAACATCGCCTCGGGAAACTCTTCGGGCTACAACTATGCGAGCGGACGTCTTGATCATCAGACCTACTATCGTTCGCTCAAAGTGGACCAAGCGTTGATGGAGCGAGTGTTGCTTGACCGCGTCTTTGCTGCGTGGTGGCGGGAATATGCGCTCCTGAACAAGCGCGAAGAGACGAGCGTGCCACACATTTGGATTTGGGACGGCACCGAGCACGTCGACCCGGCCAAGGAGGCAAACGCCCAAGCGATGCGCTTGCAAAACCTCACCACAACCTTGGCGATTGAGTACGCCAGACAAGGGAAGGATTGGGAGGCGGAACTCCACCAAATTGCCCGCGAGCGCAAGCTCTGCGAAGAACTCGGCATCCCGATTGCCTCGGCGCTGCCGGAGACACAAAGAAAGGACGAAACAGATGAATGAGTACCTCCAAATCAAGGCCGCTGCCGATATGAGCACACGCGTCAAGGGCGTAGCCTATTCGGGCGGGGCGATGAACCTCGGCTGGCGACACCCGGTGGTGGTCGACCTCGCCGGGATGACCATCCCGGAAGTCGTGCCGCTCTTAGCCAATCACCTCAACCGTGTGAATGGGCGCGTAGGCATTCTCTCGGCAATGGTGGTCGACAACCGCCTTGAAATCCAAGGAGACATTGTCGCCGATGGCGAAGACAGCCGCGCCATTATCACGCAAGCGAAGGCTGGCGCAGCCTGGCAACTCTCGATAGGGGCGGAGGTTGATGCCTCGGAACTGGTCGAGAGCGGCACACGCCTAGTCAACGGTGTGGAACAGCGTGCTCCCTTTTATCATGTCACGAAGTCGACGCTTCGTGAAGTTTCGGTGGTCGCCGTAGGTGCGGACCGAACCACCACAATGGTCACTGCGACCGCAACCCTAACAGGAGAACATCCAATGGAAGCAACGAAGACCCCGGCCAAGCCGGAAATGGCCGATGTGCAGGCGCAAGCGGCCCAGGCCGAGCGTGAACGCGTGATGGCCATTCGCGCCATCTGTGCCGGGGAGTGCCCGGAGATTGAGAGTGAAGCCATTAGCGCTGGGTGGACGCTTGACGCGACGACTACGAAGGTGCTTGAGGCACTCCGCGCCAAGCGCCCGATTTCGGCCCCGAATGTCATTGTCAAGGAGACTTCGAGCGCTTCGGCCAAGAGCCTTGAGGCGGCACTCTGTCTGCGCGCCGGCATCGAAGAAGCGGAAGTCTTCAAAATCTATGGTGAACAGACGGGCGAAGTCGCGTGTCAGAACCGTGATATGCCGCTGCCGGTGGTGCTTGCCGAGTGTCTCCGCTTGGAGGGGCAGAGCGTCAGCGGTGCCTTTGGCAACGAGACGATTCGCGCGGCCTTTTCGACGGTGAGTTTGCCGGGCATTCTCTCGAATGTGGCCAACAAGAAGTTGCTGCAGTCCTTCCGCGCTCAGCCGATTATCGCAACGCGCCTTTGCTCTGAGGGTGACCTGTCGGACTTCAAGGAGGCTGACCGCTTCCGTCTGACGGATGTTGGGGACCTCGTGCCGCTTGCGCCCAACGGTGAGATTAAGCACGGTGGGGTGGTTGAAGAGATGGCCAAGAATCAGCTCGACACCTATGCCAAGATGTTCTCGCTCACGCGCAAGATGATTGTGAACGATGACCTGAACGCCTTTTTGCAGGTGCCGACAGCGATGGGCAATCGTGCCGCGCGACTGATTGACCAACTCTTCTTCAAGCGGCTCTTGGCCAATCCTACGCAACACGATGGCAATGCGCTCTTCCACGCGAAGCACGGCAATCTGATTTCGGGCGCATCCTCTGCGCTCTCGGCGGACTCCCTCAAGAAGGCCATTCAACTCTTCCTTGACCAGGTGGATGCTGACAATCAGCCGATTGCCATTGAGCCGAAGTATTTGCTTGTGCCCACGGCCCTCAAGTACCTCGCCATCGAACTGACGCGCGGCGCTACACTGATTATGTCCGGCACCGACAACACAGTGCGCCCGGCCATCAATGTGCTGGCTAATGAAGGGCTGCAGGTGGTCACCTCGCCCTATTTGGCCAATAGCGGCTACACGGGGGCCTCTGATGTGGCGTGGTATCTCTTTGGTCAGCCTGGTCAGGTTGACACCTTTGAGATTGGCTATCTGCGTGGTCGTCGTACGCCGACGGTCGAATCTGCGGATACGGACTTCACCACCTTGGGCAAGCAGTTCCGTGTCTATTTTGACATCGGGATTCGCGAGCAGGACCATCGCGGGATGGTCAAGGCGAATGGCAAGGCCTAACGAAAGGAGGAAAAGGATATGATTTCCAAGTATGTACACGATGGTAAGGCCATCGACATCCGCCCCACCGCTGATATCGCGGCGGGGGATGTGGTGGTCATTGGTGCTGCGTTAGTGGGCATTGCGGTGCTCGACATCAAGGCCGGCGAACTGGGGGCTCTGGCGACCTCGGGGGTCTTCGACATCGCCAAGCCTGATGGGACCACTTTCGCAGCGGGTACCGTCATCTACTGGGATGAAGCGACTCAAACGGCAGTTGCGACTACGAGTAAGCCGCGTCTGGGCGTGGTGACTGAGGCTGCGGAAGCGGGGGACGCGACCGTTCGGGTCAAACTGGGCTGATGATGGGCTCGATGCTCGAAGAGGCGAGCCGCTGGCTGGCCGATATGCGCGAGAAACATCTTGCCATCCGGGTTCACTATGTGACCTGCGATGGCAAGGTCTACTCAGTGAAAGCGACAGTCGGTAGGTCGGAATACATGGCCCCTAATGAAGACGGGCTTATCATCAAGAGCCACTTCAGGGACTTCCTAATCACGCAGTTAGCCTTACCGCGCACGCCAGTCTTTGGCGACTCCATTGTGTGGAATGACCGCATCTATGAAGTGCTTGCACCCAATGGGCGAGATGTTTGGCGATGGAGTGACCTCTTTCGCACGACCAAGCGCATTCATACCAAATACTTCAAGGATGCCGGAGGGCTCTACGATGAGACGGAAGAGGAGGTGCCAGAGGTGCCTGAGGTGCCACCGTCGGACACACGGCCATCGTGCCCCTGCTGTCCGTGCAAACAGAAAGGATAAGACGTGTGTTATGTCGACAGAGGAAAATAGTGTGAAACTACGCGAATTGTGGGACTGCGTGAATCGCTCTCGGATGGAACTGGCTGAAATCAAAGGAATGATGACGATGCACTTCCGCGAGGGAGAGCATCACCATCCTCCGTGCGCCCCGGCGGCCCACCTGCAGAAAACCCTGATGAGTGCACTGTTCGCGGCTGTAATGGCCCTGTTGGCGGCCATCGGCAATATCATTATCAGTCTTCACACGGGCGGATGATATGACGATGGACATCGAGCGCTTGGCTACAGCCGTTGCCTTGCGATTGGACGGAACGGTCACCCATTGGCCGGAGTACGAACGCCGAGAGATAGCCCGCGAGCAGGTGCTCATCGTGCCCAGCGGAATTGCCTATAAGTTCCTCTCACGCGCACACACGCAAGCGGACTATCACCTCGATGTCGGCGTGCTTCGCCGCGCGACGGAAGATGACATTCCGCACTTGCTCAAGCGGATGGAGACCTTGGCCAATGGGCTGACAGGGGCGGTCTTTGAGGGCTTTCGGTGCATTGAGGTCAAGCACGAGCCGCTCTATTCGCTCGAGTATCTGCGTGAAAAGCGGCTCTTTGTCGGCATTCTCAAATTAACCTTTCGAGGGGCCTAAATGAGGACAGAGATACGGTTTGAGACGAGGCGCATATTGGCCGCCGTTGGACGGGGCAACCTAAAGGCCCTGCGTCAGGCGGGTGCGTATATCCGCAAAGTCGCCCGGCACGCCGTCTCTCGTTCTGCGAAGGCCTCTCTGCCCGGTCGCCCGCCGCACACGCGCCAAGGGTTGCTCAAACAAGCGGTGCTCTTTGGTGTGGAGGCGCGGCGGGATGCCGTGCTGATTGGCCCGGCGGCTTCGCTGATTGGGTCCGTGATGGCGGCACACGAGTTTGGCGGACGCTTTCGCGGACGT
>JBJEVY010000103.1:0-4274 GCA_051884775.1 Candidatus Spyradenecus sp.
TGGGATGGCCAAGCAGGGGGGGCGTCTTGCGGAAAGTTTCGGTTTCCGAAGGCGACCATATCGCATGGTGGCAGTTGGGGGGGGGGTGGTATCTGTAGCGTGCTGCAGCGCGCTTAGGAGCCCGGGCGCGAGGAGGTCATCGCCATCCAAAAAGAGGATCCATTCTCCCTTGGCCTCTTGTAGTGCTCGGTTACGTGCCACAGAAACGCCCGCATTCTCTTGCCGGAAGAGGCGGAAACGCGCATCAGTTTCGGCGTAGTGCTGTAACACCTCGGCCGTGCCGTCCGTACTGCCATCATCTACGCAAAGACACTCCCAAGCTACAATATCTTGCGCCTGAATGGAGGCGAGCGCGGCGGGCAAGTAGTCGGCCACATTGTAGGCGGGCACAATAATCGAGAAAATGGGCTTCACGGCAACATCCTTTCTGTGCCCGTGATTCTACCATAAGCGAGTAGGACCTGCTACAGCGGGGAGAAACGCTTGAACACCGCTTTTCCGCCAGCGCCGGGTGTGTGTTGGGATAGCGTCCTCGCCGTGTTCGCTTACTTCGCGGGGGCGTCTAGGTGCGTTTAGGAGGACGCACCTAAAGAAAAGGGAGGAAAGGGGTTGAGGAAGCGGGGCAGGGAACCTTATAATAGGCGGTGTTGAACCCCTTGGAAAGAGAGGACCAGCATGAAGATGTTTGCCAGATGGGTGCTTTGCGGTTTGTTGGCTGCGGGGACAGGATGTGTTTGCTTGGCGGAGGTGCCCCGGGTGGTGCATCCGAATAGGGCGTTTGTGGCGTTGTATGAGGAGGCGTGGCGGGAGGCACGGGCGCGGACGTTGGAGGCGCCGGCAGGTTCGCCGGTGGCGCGGTATATGGATGAGCACGTTTATGATGACCAGATTTGGATTTGGGATTCGTGCTTTATGGCGCAGTTCACGAAGTATGCGGCGGCGGGTTATCCGGGGATTGAGACGCTAGAGGCGCTTTATGCGCCGGTGGTGGAGGGGCGCGAGACGCCGTTGAAGGTTCATCTTCTGGACAATCCGCCGCTTTTTGCGTGGTGCGAGTGGCTCCATTGGCAGTTTCACGGGGACCGCGCGCGGCTGGAGGAGGTGTTGCTGAAGCGGCAGTTGTTGCAGCGGCACTTTGCGTGGTTTGCCGCGCCGCCTACGGGAAAGCGTTATGAAAGCTCGCCGAATCCGGTTCGTCTGAGAGCGGTTCGCGCGGGGAATGGCGCGCGGGGGTTTGTTTGGCCGGGCACGGCAAGCGGAATGGATAATACACCGCGAGGACGGGGCTGCGGCGGCTATGAGGGGATTTTGTGGGTGGATGCGATGGCGCAACAGGCATTGTCCGCGCGGTCGATTGCTAGGCTCTATCGGGCGTTGGGGCGGGAGGTCGAGGCGGCGGCGTGGGAGAAGGTCTATGCCGACTTGGGCGAGGAGATTAATCGCTTCTATTGGGATGAGCGCGATGGTTTTTACTATGATATTGCCTTGGCTGATGGCGCGCCGTGCCGGGTGAAGACAATTGCCTCGTTTTGGCCGTTGGTGGCGGGAGTGGTTCCGCCGGAGCGCGCGCGGCGGGTGATTGCCCATCTGCGCAATGGTGCGGAGTTTGGAGGGGCGCGTCCCTTCCCTTCGGTGGCGCGCGATGACCCAGATTTCCACGCGGCCTCGGGTGAGTATTGGCGCGGGGGGATTTGGTTGCCCACGGCGTACATGGCGTTGCAGGGGCTCAAAGAGTATGGCGAGACGGCGTTGGCAGACGCTTTGGCGCAGCGATTGTTGGAACAGATGGTGCGGACCTATCAGGCGGTGGAGCCGGCAACGATTTGGGAGTGCTATGCGCCGGAGGCGGATGCGCCGAGCACGGAGTATGGGCGGCGGGTGCGGCCGGAGTTCTGCGGGTGGTCGGCCTTGGGGCCAATCAACCTCTTCTTGGAGCATGTGATTGGTCTGCGGGAGGTGAATGCCCCGGAGGCACGCGTGGTTTGGGAGCCGCCGGATGGGGCGGTCTTCCCGATGGGGATTGAGGGGCTGGCGGTGGGGCAGGCGCAGCGGCTGAAGCTGTGGAGTGATGGCCGGCAAGTGCGCGTGAGTTGCACGCAGCCGTTCACCTTACGTTACAACGGGCGAGACTTTGCCTTAGCACCCGGCGAGCATGTTCTAGAGGTGGCGCGGGCGCAATTGAAGTAATGGGAGAGACCCAGCGTGCGCGAGGGCCGGCGTTACGCTTCGGCCGACTGCGCGCTGGGCTTGCGGTTGCCCCCACGGCGGCGCCGACGGAAGCGGCGGCGATGGGGATTGGGGGCGGGGGGCGCTTCTTCGCCGGGTACTTGACGCGAGGGCGGACCATTGCGGCGGTAGGCGGCCTCCCAGGCAGAGAGATGATCGGCCGGGAGAAGTCCAAGGTCGGCAATAATTTGGGCGCCGGCAAAGCACTCGGGGAAGAGGGGGTGGTTGAGGAAGCGCACATCGCGCATCACCTCATCGCGCGGGGGTTGACTGAAGCGCGGGGCAAGTTCAAGAATGTCTGCAGCGGTCATCCAGACTGCGCGGGGCAGGCGATACTGCTTGACGGCCGGGGCGAGGGCCTTCTCGGCGGCCTGACGGCGCGCGAAGCGCTCGTTGCCGCGCTTACCCGAGGGGCGCTTGCCAATGAGTTCGGCAGTCATCGGCCCATAGAGGAGGGCGAGTGCGAGGGCGGGGGAGACCTCGTGGTCGGCGGCAAAGCGGTCGAGTGCGCCGAGCGCGCGCCAGAGTGCGTTGGCGTTGGCGCCCGAGGCGGCGATCCAGGCATCGAGTTCGGGCAAGAGCACCGCGAGCAGGCCGTAGGTGTGGGCCAGGCGGATGGAGCGCTCGGTGGCACCGCGCACGAAGAGGCGCTGAATCTCCTCGCAGAGGCGCGAGACCGAAGCGTTGGCCAGGGTGGGGGCATATTTGCGGATGGCCTTGACATCGTTTGGGCAGATTTCAAAGCCAAGTTTGGCGGCGAAGCGCACTGCGCGCATCATTCGAACGGGATCTTCTTGGAAGCGGATGGCCGGGTCGCCAATCGAGCGGATGACCTTGGCCTTGAGGTCCTTCAGACCGCCCACATAGTCGATGATGGCAAAGGTCTTGATGTCGTAGAAGAGGCCGTTGACGGTGAAGTCGCGGCGCAGGGCATCCTCGGCGGGGGTGCCGAAGGTGTTGTCCTCGGTCTGGTAGAGACCATGCTCGTCGGCGACATCGGTGGGCTGCGGGGCGCGGCGGAAGGTGGCTGTTTCAATCACCTTTTTACCAAAGACGATGTGGGCCAGGCGGAAGCGGCGGCCAACGAGAAAGCAGTTGCGGAAGATGCGACGGATCTCATTGGGGCGGGCATCGGTGCCCACGTCGAAGTCCTTGGGGGCACGGCCGAGAAGGAGGTCGCGCACGCTGCCGCCAACGAGGTAGGCCTCGTGGTTGCGGTCGGCCAGGCGGTAGAGGACCTTGAGGGCGTCCTCATCGATGTTTTTGCGGGAGATGATGTGCTCTTCCCGGGGGATAATGGTAGGCTTGGGGTGTTTCCGCTTGAAAAAGAACATGGCGTATTCTTGGGGGAGGGGGCGGAGAGGCGTTGCGAGCGAGGGAACTACCAGGCGTTTTCTTCGGCCTGCTTGCGCTGCTTCTCTTCTTTGAGGTTACGGGTTTCGTTGCGTTCGGCGCGCAGACGCACCTTGTCGTACTTATCATTCAGGCGCTGGACCTCCGCCAGGAAGGGGGAGTTGCCGAGACGCTTTTGGTACTTCAGTTCGTCTTCCACGGCCTTGGTGTAGTCCTTCTTATCCATATACCACTCCAGTCGGCTGCCCTTATACTTGGGGTCGAACTCGTCGGGAATGTTGGTGAAGGCACCCAGGAAGATGGCGTTGCGGATGAAGAGGGCCCACTCGTTGGTGATTTTCTTCTGGTTTCGGGGCGAAGTGGAGGAGAACTGACTGCGCAGGAGCGAGGTGAGGTCCGCACCGGCCTGAGTGTTGCCGAAGTCCGTATTGCGTGCCAAGGCGGTGGCACCGGTGGCACCATCGGCCACACTCACGAACATATTGCCAAAGCCCTGCATCAGGTCGAGAATGCGCTTGGCCTTTCCCTTGCGGGCGGTGGCCAGACGGAAGACCACATCGGTGTTGGCGATGTTCAGCAACATGGCCGAGCGGAGGATCGCCTCCTGCTGGTTGGTGCTGGCGTTGAGCGAGGCATCGGCGTTGGAGGAGTAGATATCAAGAATCAGGCAGGCCATCCGCGAATCTTCCCAGTTC
>JBJEVY010000104.1:0-30702 GCA_051884775.1 Candidatus Spyradenecus sp.
ATCCCGGCCTAAAAAGTAGTTGACAACATACATATTTGCTCTTTGTGGTTAAAAACTGCGTAGCCTTTGCGCGCCATTCTTTGTGCGCGCCTTTCTTTGTGCACTCTGCGTTCTCTGTGGTTGCTTCCCTGCGTGCCTTCCTGCGTGCCTTCCCCTTTCCCTGCGTGCCTTGCTTTGTGTCTCTTTGTGTCTCTTTGTGTTTCTTTGTGGTTAAAAACTGCGTAGCCTTTGCGCGCCACCGTGCGCATCCCTGCGGGCACGAAAAAAGCCGAAGTCTTTCGACTTCGGCTTCAAGATGGTGCTCGGGGGGGGACTCGAACCCCCACGGATCTCTCCACATGCACCTCAAGCATGCGTGTATGCCATTTCACCACCCGAGCGGGTGAACGGGCGGAATAATAGCAAACTCTCCAAAGAGAATGCAAGCACTTTTTTTACTTTTTTACCTTGTGAACCGCTCAACGCCAATCCACGCCCTCCCCCACCCGAGAAGAGCGCGCTCGATTCTTAACCTTCCCTAACAAAAAACGGGGCATCCCCTGCCCCGTCAAACCCGCTATGCCATCCCGTAAAACCGCCCGAAGCCAAACGCGCTCAGTTCGAACACGCAGGATCCCTCAAGGCAGTCTCCAACCATGTCCAGCTCTGTTCGCGCCAAGCGTCAATCACCTCGCGGTGAAAGCGCATTCGTTCCCCATGGGCGATGGCATCAAGGGCCGAGGCGAGGTTATCGACAACCATCTCGCCCGCCACAGCCGCCTGGGCAAACCCCTCAATGCGCGTAAACATCAACTTACGCTGCGGGTGCGTCGGCCGCAGGAAGCGCACATTGCATTCGTAAATAGAAGAGAACATCACCGCGTGGAAACTATCAGTCACACACGCCTCGGCCCGTGCGAACGCCCGCACGAACTCCCGAGGTCCGGCCGCAAGCGAAATCCGAACCCGCGACGGCTTTACCATCTCGCCCACGCGCGCCACGAGCGAGCGCACACTCCGCGGAAAGGCCTTGCTATACCCATCGCACAAAATCTCGACCGTCCACCCTGTCTGCTCCGCCCACGACTCCAAAGTCCTGACCGCATTGGGAATATCCTCCGAGAGGAAATAACAGACCAATCGCCGGGACCGCGTCTTGCGCTTGGCCAGACGCCACCACGCCTCGCGTGGCAGAAGCAACGTCGGATCCACCACGTGGGCCACCTCACCCGCGTAGCCCGTCTGCCGAACCAACTCCACCCCCTCGGCTTCGCGCACACTAATCGCCTCAAAGTTCTGGAAACCCGTGGCATAGTCGTGCGTCGTGGGCAAGGTCCGCATCCCGAAACTGGCCGCATACGAAATCGCCCGAACCGACGGCGCACCCAAAAGCAGATAGGGCTCGGGCTGCCCCCAGTCCCCGCCGTGCCAAACCTGGTCGCTCCCCACCACCAAACAATCCACGCCCAAATCCTTCGGCGCATCCTTCCACGCACAAAAGTGATAGGGCGTAAGCCCCAATCGCCGCACAAAACGCATCGTCCGCCAATACCGCACAATCCGGTCCCAGGTCCGGCACCCGGCCACCCCACGCGCAAGACACCCCACCCACTGCCGCAAAGTCCACGCAACGAATGGCGCCTTCAGAACCGAGTTGGTCTCGTTCAGCCACCGATCAACCACGACCACCGTGTGCCCCATCCGCTTGAGCGCCTCTTTCAGCGCCCAGCACTGCAACACGCCCCCGTAATTCAGCTGCGCGTGAAAGGTCAAAATCCCGACTTTCATCTTCCCTGCTTCCTTCGCTGCCGCCGCGGCGCTACGCTCCCTGCCAAGCCTTCGGCAAAAAGCGCGCCAGGCGGCTCTTGACAAAACTGCGCTCCTGCGCGGTCAACACTAGCCCCCAAGCCAGAGGCAAAAAGACTGCTTCAACAATCAATCCGGTGGCGATAATCCGCCCGAACGAGGGCTCCAGCCACAGATGCGGCAACCACCCCACCCCCAGGCACACCGCAATCAACACCACCAGCGGCACCACCACCCGGAAGGCCCAATAACGAAAACTCATTTGCATCAACTTGCGCGCGAAGAAAACGCGCCCAAGCGAATTGAGTAAGTACCCGAACATCAAAACCCCGCCCACCGAAACATACACCCCATACTGCTGCCGCGCAAGCAGATACGCCAGCGGCAGCGAAAAGATATTAACCGCGCTCAGCACCACATGATACTGCGCAATCTTCCCGCTCGCATTGACCACCACCATATGCCCATTCGTACACACATCAATCAGGTAGGTGGCAATCAAACACCAGCAGAGCCCCACGGCATACTGCGGCGGATGCTTCAACCACAACCGCATCACCTCCGGCAACTCCAACGCCAACGGTAGCATAAAGATTAGCGCCAGTAACACCGCGAACTTGCACGCCTGAAAGGCCAAAGCGCGCATCTTCTCCAGGTTCCCCTCGCCGCACGCCGTTGTAATCGCTGGCATAAAGGCCCCCAACATCGCCCCGGCCAACGCCGTCGAGTGGCCATTGACCGAGTTGGCCACCCCCTGCGCGGCATTCACCCGCGGCCCAAAGAAGAGATTCACAAGCACCGACATCCCCTGCGTCCGCAGCAACCCGCACAGGCACCCGCACAACTGCCAGCCCGCATAACTCGCCACCTGCCGCAGCCGCCCCCAGTCATACCAATACGCCAAGTTCACCCGGCACTCCGGAAAGACCTTGAGCGCGCGCAAACAAATAATCCCCTGCGGAATCACCGACAGGCAACAGGTCCAACACGCCAGCTTGACCAACCACACCCCCGGGTGCGTGACCATATAGTAGAGGAAGCCCACATTCAGCGCCGTTGCCACCACGCTATACACCGTCAGCTCGGCAATATACTGCTTGGCCCCGTAGAAGGCCGTGAACGGCACATTGACCATCCCGACAAATCCGGCCACGCACGAGCAACGGAAGACCCACACGCACGCCTCCACCCGCTCGGGCGGAATCACCAACACCTCGCGGACCACCCACACGCCAATCGGGTAGCCAATCAGCAGCAACACCAACGGCACCAAGGTGTGGATCGAGAGCGCCGTGTTAAACCACCGTCGGCACTCCTCGAGCCCGGCCGCCGCATCCGTTGCCACCTTCGCCCGCCCCACCGAGATGGCATAGTAACGCCCGATGGCCCCAGCCAAGACGGAGTTGAAGAAGGCGATGAAGGTCATCAAGCCGCCCACCACCCCCATCAGACCATAATCCGTCTCCCCCAGCGACAGCAACATCCAACGCCCGGCAACCAGCCCACACGCCAACGCGAAGAGCGAGCGCCCGTACGAAGCGACGATATTCAGTACAATCCGTCTATTCTCGGTAATCCTCATACATTCCCTGCCTTGGGGCCGGCAACTCCCGGCCCCTACGCAAGATGGCGGTATCATACCACAATCTTGCACCAATCATAACACCGGCGAACGGCTCCACATGAGCCCCATTCGCTCGGCCAAACCATCGACCGCTGTCGATAACTTTTCGCACCCGCCCCGGGTCGACCTCGCACCCGGGGCGGATCGACCCCGAACCCGGGGCGGATCCAATTTGTCCCCGGGACGGGCCTTTTTTGCACCCGGGCCGGGTTGACCTCGAACCCGGGGCGGATCGACCCCGAACCCGGGGCGAGGAGAATTAATAAGGCCCCGTCTTATTGGCGATAAGTCCCGGACTTATCGGGAATAAGTCTAGGACTTACCGGCGATAAGTCCGGGACTTATTCATTGCCCCCGGGGCGAGGCCAAGTCGGGCTCGGTCCGAGCCCCAATTGCCCCCGGGCGGGGCCCTATCCCTTGCGCCACCACCGCAACCGACGCACGCACGCTGCCAGGCGCGGATGCCGCGCCAGCAGGTAGGGCTTCCAGCAGCTTTTGGGGAGATGACGCAGCGTGCTATGGCACCCCAGGAGCGCATCCATCCGCGCCTGGAGCGCCGGAGCCAGGTCGGTATAGCGCGGGGCCTCGCGGAAAGCAGCCAACTCTCGCGGCAACGCCTCGACCAACGGTGCCAGGTCGCGCTGGCACAACCCGCTGACGGCGAGCACCTTGCGGTTGTCGATTACCCGCTCGAACATCCGGTCGTAGCGCACCTGATAGGGTGCGCCCGTCAGGCGAATGTACTCCTCCAGCGAGCAGGGCTTCACCTGCAAGCCAATGGTCTTGGCGTAGATCTTCGCCACCTCGGCCCAGGTGTGGTGCTCGGCAGAAGCGGCAATGAAGCATTCGCCATAGGCGGCAGGATTGAGGATGAGGCCGGCAATCATCCGGGCCACATCCCGCCCCCAGGTGAGGGTGGTCTGCCGCTGAAGCATCTCGCACGGCATCACCACCGGCAAACCGTGCAGCGCGCGCCAACAGACGGTGTTCGCTTCCAGGACGCCGAATTGGAAGCGCGCCTTGGAGAAGGTGATCCCCGGGCGGATAACCGTCCGCTTTGCGCGGCCATCGGCCCCAGCCCCGGGCGCAATCGGCTCGGCAAAGAGGAGGTCCTCCTGCCGGGCCTTGGTGAGGCCATACTCATCCGTCGCCAAATACGCCGCATCCTCGCACGCTTCTAAGAGCCGAGGCGAATACTCGGTCAACGGCGTTTCCCCCGCAAAGACGCGGTAGCTGGAGAGGAAGAGGTAGTGCCACGGCCCGCCCACCAACAGCGAGACACGCGAACGAAACTCCTCGGTGGAATAAACCATAAAGTCCACCACCGCATTCGGCTTGACCTCCGCGAGCACACGCATAAGGAAGTCGCGGTCGTGCGCGTTGCCCACCAGGTAGGTGCAGCCGGCAGGGTCTGCCGGAGGCTGGCGGCGCGAGGTGATAAAGACCTCGTCCCCGCGCTCGCGCAAGCACGCGGCGAGGTAGACCCCCATCGCGCCAGTGCCCCCCAACAGCAAAATGCGCCGGCTCATTTCAACACCCGCTTGAGGGCCGACTTCACCCCGTGGGGTAGGACCGCCGAGGCCAGGCGCCGCGCCGCCGAGGGGCCGCTGGCCGGATAGAGGGTGTTGAGCAGCTCTTGCGCGTCGCTCTCGTCCTGAACCTTCGTAAAGCACTCGAGCACCATCGATTGCTCCGCCGCGGGTGCCAGGAAGGTCTCCAGGGCCGCCTCCAACGACGCCTTGTCCTCGGCCGCCAGGTAGCGCAGACCGAGGTCTTCGGCGTAGTGGCGCACGAGGGCGCGCGAGTGGTTGCCGTAGTGACCATCGGCCGCGATGAAGGGGCCGCTCGCTTCACCGAAGGCCGCACCGGGATGGTTGTAGATGTGGAACTCGCCACCGGCGGCATTGTTGACGAGCAGGATGCGGACATTCTTCCCGAGGGCGCGGTTGCCCAGTGCATTGAGGTCGTAGAAGAAGGCCAGGTCGCCAATCACCAGGAAGAAGAGGCGTTCGGGGCTGGCAAGGGAAGCGCCGATGAGCGTCGAGAGGCAGCCGTCGATCCCAAAGCCGCCGGTATTCGAGGCTCCCAGCACCTCCTCCGGAACCGGGAAGAGGTTCCACGAACGCAGCGAGTTGAGAATGCCCAGGTGCAGCCGGCTGCCGGCAGGCAGCCGTTGGGAGAGTTGCTGGGCAATCCAGGGGTTCGAGAAGGGCAACTCAGGAATCTGCGCGCGCACCGTCTCTACGGCCGCCTGCCACGCCTCGGCCTGGTGCAGGGGCTTGGCCTCGAGTCCCTGGGCATAGTGGCGGAAGAAGTGCTCTTCGGGCATCTCAAAGACCGCCGTGAGCTTGCCAAAGAGGTCGCGCAACTCTCCATCCTCGCTCACACGCCACACCTGCGTCTGCTCGCGCGGAACCGCCCACGCCGGATAGTCGCCCGACACCTCGCCGATGTGGATGAGCACCTCCGGCGGCTGCAACGCCGGAAAGGCCTCGCGAAAGCCCCCTTGCGTGAGCAGGAGCGAAGCGTGCACCGCCCCCGGCCCCGCATAGCCGCTCGTGTGGTCCACAAAGACCACCGCATCAAAGGCGCGCACAAAGGCTCCCAACGCTGACCCCGCCACGATGGGCCGATGGTTGCCCACCCAGACGGCCACCCTCGTGCCTGGGCGAAGTTCCGGCCAAGCCGTCTGCCGCGCGAGCGTGAGGTGCTCAATCTTGCGGACCGGCGGCAGGGTGAAGCAATCGAATGCGCGCGAGTAGTGCGTCTCCAGGTTGATGTGGACCGGGCCGCCGCCGTGGCGCCAAAGCTCCACCAAGGCCCGATTGACCTCAAGTTCGCACGCCCGCTCCGCCGTGGCATCGCGCGGGATTGCCACCGCCGTGGCGTAGCGGACCGTATCGCGCGGCGGCGTCCGCCGATCGATGACCTGAGGCACCAGATTGCCGATGCGCGAAAAGTCCTGGGAGGAGGTCACCGCGAGGATCGGCAACTTCCGGTAATAGGCCTCGGTCAGCGCGGGCAGATAGTTGCGGCTGGCCGTTGCCCCCGTGCAGGTCAGCACCACCGCCTCCCCCGTCTCCGCCGCCAACCCACAGGCCAAATACGCCCCGTGCCGCTCATCCGCTGCCGAAATCAAGTGGAAGAAGGCGTCCTGCTGCAAGCTCCACAGGAAGTTGATGTTTGTTGTCCCCGGCGAAGCCACCACCCACCGCACCCCATACGCCTTCAACAGCGCCACCAAAATCTGCACATTCCGCTCTGATGAATAGCCCTTAGGCGGCAAGTCCATATTCCATCTCCTCTCTCAATGAAGAACAACAAAAAGCCCCGGCCCGCCAACGGCGGTCCAGGGTACCAACAAGAAGAGCGGAATGTGTGGCGCTAACGGGCCTACAAACCCTTACCCCCCCCCGCTGCACAAGAGGTGTGGCGAGCCACAGCAGAAGGAGCTTCGCCACACGCCGCGCGAAGGTCACGGCACGGCGGACAAGGGAAGGGCGGAGGCAGCGCGCGAGGACGCGCGGGAAGTGGGCGGCCGAGCAGCTGGCCATAAAGCGCGCGCGGTTGGGGTGTGGGTGCGTGCTATGGAGGATGGCCGAGTTGCCGCGCAGAACCGAGGCGTAGGTCGTGGCACGGCTCTCGAGGGCGCCTTGCACCTCGCCCCAGAGCGCGGCCCCGCGCGCGGTATTGACCAGGACGCACGAGGTGCCGCGGTCATCATCCATCTCGGGGAGGACTTGCCCAATGCCCCAGAAGTCCCCAATCGTTAAGTCCGCCCCACTGCGCAGTTCCTTTTGCGAGCAGGCGTGGCACGAGGGGCGATTGCATAACTCCCGCAAGAAAGCTTGCATAAAGGGATCTTGTGAGAACTCGCAGAGATACTCCGTATCATTCGCGAAGCGTAATGATACGGAGAATCTCTGCCAGCCGCAATGCTTGCGCCTGGCAGAGATTCTCCGTATCTTCGAGCCGCAGGCTCGAAGAAAATTTTTTTGCTGATATTGGAGGTACTCCTGCCACACGCGTGGACTCGGCGCCGCATGGCAGACCACTTCCACGCAGATTAGATGTGCCTCTTCGCGCCCCAAATAGCGCCGAAGGGCCGCAATTTGGCACGGTGTCCCGGAAAAGAGCACCTCAAGGCCCTTGGCAAGGTCCGCTTTGACCGCGCGATAGATGCCTTCAACCCGCGATTGCAGGTACTTCGAGCCGCGCAAGGCGGCAAGACCTGCCTCATCTGAAGCGGCGATGTGACGAACCGACCAATCCGCCTCGTCGTAGGCCGCGCCATAGACCCGCCCGCCGCACGCGAGGACGCGCCGGGCCAGGAGCGAAAAGACGCCCCCGGACGAGGAGTCGAGGCGCAACTCGGTGTCCAGCGCCTTGGCCGCGTAGACCGCCTGCGGCTCGCGCGCCTCCCCCGGGTGCAGCACCGGGCAGACGGCCTCGCAACGGCCGCAATGCACGCAAGCGGCCGCGTCAATCTGCGGGTAGCGGAAGCCTTCCCGGTCCGCTACCATCCGAATGGCCCCCTTGGGGCAGACATCGTGGCATGCCGAGCACCCGGAGCACAGCGCCGGGTCCGCCAAGTGAACCCGCTTGGCGGTGGAGCGCTTAAACAATTTGGAGAGGCGGTTGACCACAAAGGCGCGCTCGGTCTGGTTAAGAATGAGGCACCAAGCGAAGGGTAGCAGCACCGCCTCGACCACCCCCGTTGTCACCACAACGCGCAGGAACGAAGGGCCCATCACCAGCTGAGGAAGCACACCAATCGTCCCGGTCAGCCAGACTAAGAGCGCAATCGGGAAGACGATTGTGCGCAACCACACCTTCGCGCTCATATTCACCAGTGTACGCGCGAACCAGACCCGCCCCGTGGCGCAGAAGACCATCGTTGTCACCATCGCCCACCCCACGGCCGTCGGGTCGACCCCAAGCACAATCAGCCCCCACGCAATCGGTAGTGTCAAGACCAGCGAGGTGCCCAAAAACGCCTGATAAAGCGCCACCTTCCCCTTGGCATTCACGCAAATCATGTGCCCAACGGCCAACTTGTCGATGACATTCATCGCCAGCACGAAGACGCAAAACTCGGCGGCATACTGCGGCGGTTGCTTCAACCACAGGTGCAGCACCTCCTCCACCTCCAACGACAACGGAATGGCAAAGACAAGGATGAAGAGCGTTCCCAGTTTGCAGGTCTGGTAGGCCATCTGCCGCGCGCGGTTGTAGTCACCCGCGCCCCACGCGTTGAAGATGGCCGGCGAGAAGGCTCCAATCAGGCTCCCCGAGAGCGTATTTGTATGCCCCGAAAGGCTGGAGCCTACGGCGAAGCCGGCATTAACCTTCGGCCCAAAGTACTTATTGAGCAAGACGGCATCGCCCTGTGCCCGCAACATCGCCCCAAGCATTCCCCACGCATTCCAAAAGGCATAACTGCACAACCGCTTGATATTGGATAGACAATTCAAGTGCCGACGCACCACGCGGCACTCGGGAAAGATAAAGTAAGCCCGCACCGCAATAATCATCTGCGGCAAAAGCGACAGCAAACATTGCATCCCCGCATACTTCGCCAACCAAACACCCGGATGCTGAAGCATATAGTAGAGGATGCCGACATTGAGCGTGGTCGTCACAAACGAATAGATTGTAAGTTCAGCAATATATTGCCGCGCACCATACATTGCGCTAAATGGCAATGTCACCATTCCCAGGAAGCAACTAATGCACACACACCGCCACACCCACACACACGCTTCCACCCGATCTGGCGGAATCGTTAGAAAGTAACGGACCGCCCACTCCCCTACAGGATATCCCAAACACATCAGAATCGTTGGCAACACCGTATGAATGACCACCGCGGTGGTAAACCACATCCGGCAATCCGCAAGCCCAGCCGTAGGGTCCTTCTTCTGCTCCCCCACTGAGATCGCATAAAATCGCCCAATGGCTCCACCCAAAATGCCATTGAAGTATGTAATGAAAGCCGTTAACCCGCCGACCACGCCCATTAGGCCGTAGTCGACTTCGCCCAGGGCCATCAGGGTCCAACGGCCACAGAAGAGACCGATAATGAGCGCATAGAGCGAGCGGCCGTAGGTGGCGATGATGTTTAGAAAGATGCGGCGGTTCTCGGTCATCAGGCACCCTCCCCCCACCGTTTCACCCGAAAAGCAACCCCAGACCGCCTACGCGGCATCACGAATGCCCCCGAAGAACCGCCAAAGCGCTCCGGTCTGTGCGAATCTTCTCCCAGAAGGACGCGCATTGCTAGCACCCTCCCTACAGGTCCGTGTCGTCCAGAGACAATCCAATGCGGTCTGCAATCTTTCGGGCCAACGCCATAAAGTCTGCCCGGGCAGCCGCAACGGCTTGCGCGTGGCTCCCCACCGCACCATCGGCTGGTGTCAGGCTAAAAATAGGCTTTCGCTTTTCCTGGCCCATTGGAATAAGGCTTCGGTAGTGCCGAAGCGTTGCCAAACATTCGGGATCGCACGCAGGTTCGGGGCCATCATCGGCCACATCGAGCACATACTTGCGGTACATCTTTGGCATCCGCAGAAGCCACTTGTCATAGGCTTTCACCGGACGGTCCATCCGGATGCTTGGCTGTTGGCAAAGATAGCCAATCGGTTGCATTGTCCCTTGCGGCAAGGTAAATGCTGGTTCTCTCTTGGCCTCGGCGGAAGTCGCCCAGTTATTCTTGATCCGTTGCCACAGTTCACGCCACTCGCGTAGCGTTGGCCCGAGGTTCTGAAGGCCTTGCAGGGAGAAAAGATCCGCCGCCAAAGGGATTGCTACAAAGTCCGTCGCCGTCAACGCAGAACGATTAATGGCTCCAAGGTTCGGGCCAACATCCACGAGAACGACCTCTGCTTGGATTTGTTCGGCGCCCATCCGCGCCAGTTGCCAAAAAGCACTCAAGATTTTCAGCGGACGATACAAATCCTTTACCCCCAGCGCTTTGGTCGATTCACCCGAGAGCACTTCCTCAAAGCCGGACAAGGCAACATCCCCTGGCAACAAAAAGAGCCCCGAGGCAATATTCTGCAGTTTAGGAGGAACAATGTCTCTAAATCCCGTCATTGGCCTCACACACTTAAAAACAGTGGTGCCATCTTGGTCCTGTTCCCAGATTTTCTCAAGAGCCTCTTCACTTAGCATTGCCGACGTTAGATTAGCCTGCGGGTCCAAATCCAGCACGAGAACCTTTTTGCGATATTCGGCAAACATCCACGCCAGGTGATAGACCAGCGACGTTTTACCCACGCCGCCCTTGTTGTTGAAGAAGGTCAGGATCGGTGCGCGCATTAGGCTCTCCTCATAATGGCCACAACGTAGCTGAGATTCGGCTGAAGCTCCAACGGCGGGTTACCGTTTCGCTCCAGTTCGCGGCGCGCCGTCGCAATCCCTCTTCCAAAAGCCTGAACGAAGCCATATGTCTTCAAGACCCCGGCAATGTTTGGGTTGCGGTAGTCGACAATGCCAGGGCATCCGAAATTCTCAATGTTGACATTGCCATAAGGACCACCAGGACTGTGAATCTCGATGCGATCGTCAAACCAGTAGACCCCGACCGGCGCATTTGTCCCCTCGTAGCTTCGATGTAAGACCGCGTTGTAGACCAATTGCTGGAAGGCCGCAGCGGGATATGGGCTGGCGAAGGTATGCGTCGGCGCCGAGAGAATATCCACCTCCACCCGGTTGTGCGCTTGAAACTTTTCGTTCACCGCACGCAACATCTCTGGCAAGGTGCCGTCTATCAGGCGCTGGTCGATGACATCGTCGGCCATCGTCACCCCTGCGATGCGCAAGAACTGGATGTACGCCCCCGGGATGAAATCGCGCGGCCTGACGCCAAGGGTCAGGAGCCCCAAGACAGTCGGCGTTGGCTCATCTGGGGCGTCCACCATCCGGCACGACGAGAGCTTCTGTTCGTAAGTCCGCCCGTTCGCCGCCAGGACATCTGGCGCGTACGCTTGCGGCAGATATTCCTCCTCGAACCGCAAGCGCGACAATTCAGCCAAAGTCGCCGATGGCACCGGGCTGATGTCGAAGGGCAAATCGCGACAGCGCCGCCGCTCGTTCAGAATCCGTTCCTCTTGCGCCGTGGCAATCGACCGCCGAGGCCCCGTGCGCACCCAAATGCGTCCCTTGTACCTCACCGGCGGCATATCCGACGGCTGAACCGTAACGACTGCGACGTCCACGCCCCTCAACCGCCGCTTCTCGACCATCATCGTTGGCATCGGCAGAATGTTGCCATCGGTCTTGATGTCCCCCAGATTCCGTAACAGTTCGTCCGTTATCGGACAATGCGCAGGCGTTCCGTCATCCTTGACGCCAATGAGCAACACGCCAGCCTTCCCCCTGCCGGGCAAATCATTCGCGAAGGCACAGACCGCCTCTCGCGCTTTGGAAGGCACATCCCCCTTGAAGGATTCCTTCCGTTCGACCCAGTCGGCCTCGACATCCTGTAGCAACGCTTCCAACTCGTCATCTGTGTAGGTAAGCATCTTATAGCCCTCATTTCGTCGTTGGATAGACATAGTCGGCATCCTCCTGGCAGGATTGCATTGCCACCGCATCGTCTTTGCCAACCGCGCCACGATCGCCCGAAGCCCGTTCGCGCAGTTCCGGAAGGAAGTCCATTTGGAGGGCCTTGGCGAAGCGCGAGGCGGTGCGCAGGGTGATGGAGACATCGCCATTGAGCACCTTGGTGATGTAGGGGCGCGAAGCGTTCATCCTCGCGGCCAGCGAGGTTTGGTTAAGCCCGAGGTCCTTCATTCGCCGAAGGACGGCCCGCAGGAAGATGGAAGCCGCTCGATCAATCTCTTTCATTGCGCCGCGGAGTGTATCAAACTTGTTACCACCGCGCAACGCGAACGGCGGTCAGTTCGGCGCAAGAAGGCCCCTTTAGCGGCGGAAGGTGGCGCTCCAGCCGAGTTTGAGGGCGAGGGGGGCGTAGGGGTTGTGGTGTTCGGGAAGAAGCAGGCGCACCGGGCGGGGGGAGGCGGAGGCCTCGAGCGCAGCTCCGGGCGCGAGCGTAGCCACGGCCACACCATCGGCATAGATTCGCGCCTGGGCGCCTTCGGCCTCATCGATACGCACCACCACGCGCGTGCCATCGGGGATGACCAGCGGCCGCGCGCTGAGCGCATGCGGGGCAATGACGCTAATCACCAGCGCCTTGGCTGCGGGCGAAACGACCGGTCCGCCCACCGAGAGCGAATAGGCGGTCGACCCCGTGGGCGTGGCGAGGATGAGCCCATCGCAGAGGTAGCGCGCCACGGGAAAGCCGTCGAGCTCCAGGAGCAAGGCAATGGCGTGACCGCTCTCGGCGCGGCTGATGACCACATCGTTGAGCGCATCGGGGAAGCGCGAGGCCCCGACAATGCCCGCTGCGAGCGCGGTCCGTGCCTCCACCCCATACCGTCCTTGCGCGAGCGCCTGCAAGAGGGGCCCAAAGCCCTCCTCATTGACGGCGGTCAAGTAGCCCAAGCGCCCGATATTGAGGCCAATGAGCGGCAGTTCGGTGGCGGCAACGGCGTGGGCTGCGGCGAGGAAGGAGCCATCACCGCCCAGGGAGATGACCCCCTGCGCGCCGGCTTGGGCGAAGGCCTCCGGCGCCACCCCGGGAGCTGCGCCCAGCGCCTCGGCCGTCTCCGGCGAAGGCAGCAGGCGAACTCCGGCGGCCTTGGCCGCGCAGACCAAGGCTTCCACGCCTTCACGGGCTCGCAGCCGCGTGAGGTTGGCAATCAGCCCTAGCGAAGTAATCGGCCTCACAGAAGGACTTTAAGGACGACCTTCTTGACCTTCGTGGCGCCGGGCACGCGCATCCCCGGCGCGTGGGCATCCTGCGGGAAGAGGATGAAGAAGCCCGCCTTCGGGAAGGGGATGGCCGTCCCTTCGCCGGCCACAAAGCCAATATCGGCCTCGGGGTTATAGGGCTTGGTCTCGGCGAGGTCAGCGGTTAGCGGCCGCCAGCCAATGGCCTCGCACCCCTCAAAGAGGAACTGAATATCGGCGTAGGCGCGGTGATACTCGAGCGCGCACGCCTCGGGAGCGCGCGTCTCGTATTCCTGCACATTGGCATAGAGCGATTCGGTGCCATCGGGCAACGTTTCAATCACGTGGTGCCCGGCGGCCGGCGGCGCCTTCACGGCCTCAGCCAACCACGCAAACGCCTTCTCGAAGCGCTCGCCGAGCGCCAACTTCCCAGCCTGATCCAACGTATCGATAATCATTGCTTGCTCCTTTCCGCAATTACCTGAATGATAGCACATCCGCTTCCCGCCGCCAACTTCCGCGCCAGGCCCCGATAGTAACCCGGCGGCGTGCACTCGGTCACCCGCGCCAAGAAGTCCCCCTCCCGCCGCTTACGCACAAAGCGCGGACCCCGTCCTCGCCACACCGGCAGTACCCCCTTGAGCACGCACGCGCCAGCCACCGCGGCCAGGAAGAAGCCCCCGCGCCCCAACCACAGCCGCCACCCCCACAACGCCACCGCCGAGGCCAGCATATTCGAGAGGTACCCCCGCCAGACCTGCCGCTGCGGCAGCGCCCGCGCCGAACTCCCCTCCGCGTGCAACGCCGGCTCGGTGGGCACATACCACACCTCATAGCCCGCCAACCACAGCCGGTGACAGAAGTCCACATCCTCGTAGTAGCAAAAGAACTCCGGCCTAAAAAGTCCGCCCGCCGCCGCAATCGCCTCCCGCCGCACCAGCAAAAGCGCCCCCTTCCCCGCCAAGACCCGCGCCGCACGCGCCGCCACCTCCCCCGGCATCTGCCGATAACCCCGATGACTCAACACCCCTAGCCGCGTCAACCGCTCCCCGCACGCATCGCTCGTCCCATCAGGCAACCGCAGCGTCCCCTGCGCCGCCCCGACCTCCGGTCGCGACCGCAGAAAGTCCAACAGCTCCCGCACCGGCTCGCCCGAGGGTAATAGCACATCATTATTCAGTAGCAGCACGAACGGCCGCCCCACCCCCACGAGCAACCGATTATTCCCCGCCGCAAATCCCACATTCTCTTCCGAGCGCTCCCAATGCACCCCCGCCACCGGCACCAACGCCGGCGCCGACCCATTATCCAGCACCCGCACCTCCGCCCCCGGCAAAAACGCCTGCACCGCCTCCAGACACCGCCCCAGCAGTTCCCCCTGATTCCAGGAAACCACCAGAATGCTCACCTCCGAAAACGCGCTCATACCCCTATGATAGCACAATGAGAGGCGGCAAGCCGCCGTGAGGGGCGGGCGGATGCCCGCGAGAAGAGCGCGGCAAGCCGCGCGTGAGGGTGGCCCTTCGGGCCGTGAGGTGCGCCTCCGGCGCGCGGGGGCGGGCGGAAGGAAGGAGAAAAGGGCGGAAAAGGGAAGAAGGGGCTTAAGGGTGTGGAGGGTGTGGTGGCGCCGCCCCCACGCCCCTGGGCAGGGCTGCTCGCCCTGCACCCCGGGAGCGCGGGGCGCTCCCCCCCGGCCGAGGCGCCCTGCGGGCACCCCGGCAATAGCAACCTAGGCGCGCGTTTACCCCCCACCCCAAAAGCAAACCGGGCGCAGAACGCGCCCGGTTTGATGTAGCAAAGCAACCGCGGCCTTAGGCCTGCTTCCGGCGAAGCGCCAGCCCAGCCACCCCAATCGCCAACAGCGCCAACACCGTCGGCTCGGGCGTCTCGGGATCCACCGGCGTAGGAGGCGTAGGAGGAATCTCTTCGCCGAGGGAGAGGGTGATATTCTCGATGGTGTAGACCTCCGTATTGCTCCGACCACTCTGCTGAATGCCTGCGATGCCAAAGATAAGCTTATCGTCCGCCGCCCAAGTCCCGTCCTCCCCAAAGATTGAGGAAAGGTCAAGCGTTTCAGTCACATCAAGGGTGGTCGCGCCAGCGGCAATCGTGTAGGATGTCGTATCATTCACCCAAGTGGTGGTGCCCCCGTGGACAACACCCACATAAACCTGCCCAGATCGGTCAGCGTTATTCGCATTGGGAAGGTTCAGGCTGAAGGTGTAGTGCACCGCATCGGTCGGCGAGCTCACCATTCCACCCAGGACAATGCCCACAAAGTCACCACCAACGCCATTACGATAGGCCAAACCAGCGGAGCCGGTATTAGCTGTATTCACCCACTGGCCTTCCACAGCACTCCCTGTCGTTGGAGTCCCCCAGTTGCTGATATTGCCACCCCCCTTTTGCCCCATATAGATACCCGCATCCTTCGAGGCCAGCACAGTCTGCCAGTTGTTCGCGTCAGAACCCAAGTTCGTCAGGGAGGTCGATGTCGATGCCGGCAAAGCCACTGTGGTCCAGTTGTAGTCAGACCATTCAACAGTCAGTGCTGAAGCCAGGCCGGAGAGGGCCGCGGCGAGGAGGAGGGTTAGCGCTTTTTTCATTCGTCATCCTTTCAATCTTGCAAAGAGGCCGACTCCCGGCATCGGCCGACAGTCCTCCTCTAATGAACGCCACTAGTATACGACCCCCCCCCATCAAGTCAAGCGCCCGATGAGGCCTTTTCGCCCTTTTCTCTCTTTTTTCTGCCCTTTCCTCCTGTCCAATGGGGGGCGGGGGGATCGCCCTCTGCGGGATACCCTAAAAAAGGTAGGGCCTACCTCGAGGCGACCTAGGGCCTAGGTCGAATTGAGGTAGGCCCTGGGGCAAAAAAAAAGGGGGGCGCGGCAGGGGGAAGCGCTGGGGCCCCGAGCCGTGCTCGCTGACGCTCGCTGCGCGGCGCAAGCACCGCGCCACTGAACCGCTGAATGCAGGAGGAGAGCTGACCTTTCGATAAGGAAGCCCCGAGCCAGGCGGGGTGGAGGCCAGGGCGCGGCCATTGGAGCGGTTAAGGGGCCCGGCGCACGCGGCCTTGTAAGCGAGTGCCCGCAGGGTGCTCGCGGCGGGGTGGAGCGCCCTGCGCTCCCGAGGGGCGTGGGGGCGAGTAGCCCCCACACCTGCGGCCCCACTTGCAGTGGATGGGGCCGGTGTGCTACCGTTTGGGTGAAAGGTGCACAGGATCATGGATCGAATGCTTCAGCGGTGCAACACCTGGGATTACCGCCAGCGCGGTATCTATATGGTTACGCTCACCACCGAGGGCCGAGTGCCTTTCTTAGGCCAGCTTGTGGGGGGCGTGGACAATCCCGCCGTGCGCAAGAGCCCCTTTGGAGAGATTGTGGCGCAATGCTGGGCCGACATCCCCGCGCACTTTCCAGGCGTTTCGCTCATTGAGGCCGTGGTGATGCCCGACCACTTCCACGGCATTCTCTTCGTCAAGCACGCCCAAGCGAAGCCACTCGGTGCAATTGTGGGTTTCCTTAAGGCGCACAGCACTTCTCTATGCCTCCGTGGCGCAAGTACCACGGCACAGAACTGTTTACGGCCGGAGCAAACCGACATCCCACCCTTGTCCACCTGCGAACAGAGGAGCCCCGTAATGGCCGGTAACCGGCTTCGGCCATCAGCGGTTCTGTGCCCCGCCACTTGCGGCGGGGAGGGTGAGCTCCCGCGGCGCCTTTGGGCCCCAGGCTATCACGACCGGCTCCTCTTCCAGCGCGGACAGCTTGCGCGGCTCATCGCGTATGTGCGCGACAACCCCCGCCGTCTGGCCATCAAGCGCGCTCACCCGGAGCTCTTCCGCGTGGTGCGCGATCTACCCCTCATCGGGCGCACCTTCTCGGCCATCGGCAATCACTTCCTGCTTGAGCAGTCTGTGCGCTTGGCATTGCAGTGTTCGCGCAGCATTTCGCCCGAGGCGTTGGCGCAGCAGCAGGAGCGCTTTCTGGCCCTGGCACGGCAAGGGGCGGTCATCATCTCGCCGTGCATTAGCCCGGGCGAAAAGCAGATTGCCCGCGCCGTCCTGGCAGCGCAACTGCCCTTGGTCGTTCTCCTCGAGAACGGCTTCCCGCCTCTCTACAAGCCTCCGCAAGCCTATTTCGAGGCCTGTGCAGCGGGCCGGCTCCTGATGCTCTCGCCCTGGCCCTACCACCCCGAGAAGCGCCCCATTACCCGCGCCCAGTGCCTTGCCCTCAATGGCTTTGCCCGCCAACTGGCCACCCCAGGCGCCTAATCACGCTTTCTGCTATACTACAGGCAACAGCAACCTAAGCGAAAGGAGTCTTAGATGACACGGAGAGCGTTCTTGCGGAGTTTGGGTCTTGGCGTGGCGGCGTGTGCCACGGCGGGGGTCGCGCGGGCGGCGGAGGCATTGGCGCCAGAGGGCAAGCGGCCGCGGAATATCATCCTGATTCTGGCCGATGATTTGGGTTGGGGCGATGTGAGCTGTTATGGGGCGACGGCGGGGTTGACGCCCTTCTTGGATAGCTACGTGAAGCAGGGAGTGCGCTTTACGGATGCCCATTCGCCGGCTTCGACCTGCACGCCCACGCGTTATGCCATCCTGACCGGGCAGTATGCCTGGCGCAAGCCGGGGACGGGGATTGCGCCGGGAGATTCGGCGCTCTTGATTGACCAGCAGGCAGTCACCCTGCCGCAGCTGATGCGTCAGGCGGGGATGGTGACTGGCGCGGTGGGCAAGTGGCACTTGGGAATGGGGCCCGGACCGGGGAAGACCGATTGGAACAAGCCGATTGAGCCCTCGGCCAACGCGGTGGGCTTCGACTACACCTTCCTGATGGCGGCGACGGCGGACCGCACCCCGTGCGTCTACGTGGAGAATGGGTTGGTGGTGGGGCTGGACCCCGAGGACCCGATTGAGGTGAACTATCAGCACAACTACCCCGGCGAACCCGATGGCAAGCGCGACCGCGCCTCGCTGAAGATGGATTGGGACCACGGCCACAACCAGGCCGTCATCAATGGCATTGGGCGCATTGGCTATATGAAGGGCGGGCAGAAGGCGCGTTGGGTGGATGAGGAGATGGCGGATGTCTTTGTGGAGAAGGCAACGGCCTTCATCGAGCAGAACAAGGACAAGCCCTTCTTCCTCTACTTCGCCACGAACGACATTCACGTGCCGCGCGTGCCGCACCCGCGCTTTGTCGGCAAAACGCCCTTCGGGCCGCGCGGGGATGCCACCGTGCAGTTCGACGACAGCGTCCGCCGCCTCATCGAGAAGCTCCGCGCGTTGGGGCTGGAGGAGGAGACGCTCGTGGTCATCACCTCCGATAATGGCCCGATGGTCAACGATGGCTACAAGGACCGCGCCGTGGAGCTGTTAGGCAACCATAAGCCCGCCGGCGATTGGCGCGGCCACAAGTACACCCCCTACGAAGGCGGTCACCGTCTGCCCTTCATCGTTGTTTGGCCCGGGGCGATTCCCGCCGGGCGCGACAATGGCGCGCTCCTCTCCTTGGTGGACCTGGGGGCGACCTTTGCCGCGTTGCGCGGCGTGCCCTTGCCCGAGACCGCCCTCCCCGACTCCTTCGACCAGCGCGCCACCTTCCTGGACCCCGCCGCCCCCAGCGCGCGCCAGAACCTCATCTGCCAGGATTACCAGCTGAACCTGCGCGAAGGCAAGTGGAAGTACATCGTCCCCCCGCGCGCCGGGAACAAGCCCTCCGAGCGCAACGACCCGCTCAACGGCCAGCTCTACAACCTGGAGCTCGACCCCGGAGAGCAGCGCAACGTGGTCAAGGCCAACCCCGAAATTGCCAAGGCGATGTTCGCCAAGATTCTGCAGGCCGCCAAGGCCGGGCGCACGCGGCCCTAAGCAAGCCGCCGTTGGCAACCAAAACAAAGCCGGCGCGGAGAACCGCGCCGGCTTTGTTTAGAAGAACTCAAGCTGAGCCTTAGTCCTCGGAGTAGTCGATGGCCTTGCGGAAGTAGGCAATCGGCTTGCCGCAGACGGGGCAGAACTTGGGCGCATCGGGGCCAACGGCGGTGTAGCCGCAAGCGATGCACTCCCAGACGGTCTCGTCGTCATCGGAGGTGAAGAAGCCTTCATCGAGCTTGGCCACGAAGGCCTGATAGCGCTTGTCGTGGTTGACCTCGGCCTTGCCAATCATGCGGAAGAGGGAGGCAATCTCCTTAAAACCCTCCTTGTCGGCGATCTTGGCGAACTCGGGGTACATCTCCTCGTGCTCGTGGCGCTCACCGGCGGCGGCGGCAAGGAGGTTCTCCTTGGTCGAGCCAATCTTGCCGGCGGGGTAAGCAGCGTCACCCAGGGTGAGGCCGTCGCCGCTATCGAGGCAGGAGAAGAGGCGCGTGGCGTGGGCCTTCTCCTGCTCGGCGGTCTCGATGAAGATGTCGCGGATCTGGAAGTAGCCCTCCTCTTCGGCCTTCTGGGCGAAGATGGTGTAGCGCATACGGGCCTGAGATTCACCGGCGAAGGCCTTGATGAGGCACTTCTCGGTCTCGGTGCCCTTGACCGAGCGGCCCTTGTTGATGGGGGTCTTGTCCTCGGTGGTCGTGGTGGTGGGGATGTCGGTGGCCAGCGCGGAGGTGGCGATGCCGACGGACGCGAGCGTCCCGAACTTGAGCAGGGAACGACGATTCATCATAGTTGATGTTTCCTTTCTGAACTAAAAGTGGACTTAGCCGAGGTCGGCGGCGCGCGAGGCGTAGGAGGTGTGGAGGAACTTCTCGGCCTTCTCGCTGAGCGGCTCGCCGTAGAAGTCCTTGTAGAGGGCCACAATCTCGGGGTTCTCGTGGCAGAGGCGGAGCGTGCCCTTGGCATCGTCGGCATAGAGCGCATCGATGCGCGCCTGGCGCGTCTTCTTGCTCAGGTAGGGCGCGGACTTCGCGCGCGGCTGCCCGCCGCCGCCGATGCACCCGCCCTCGCACGCCATCACCTCGATGAAGGTGGCCTTCAGCGCGCCAGACTTCACCTGCTCGATGACCTTGCGGACATTCGCCAGCCCGTGGACGACCACCAAGGTGATCTCCAGCCCGGGCGCCAGCTCCAGCTTGGCTTGCTTGACGACCTCTTTCTTCTTGCCCTTGACCGTGAGCCCGCGCACAGGCTCGTAGGTGAAGAGGTCCGCCGGCGGGTTCTTCTTGTTGACCATCCAGTAGGCGGTGCGCAGGGCGGCCTCCATCACGCCACCGGTGTTGCCGAAGATGATGCCGCCGCCGCTCGCTTCGCCCATCAGCTTGTCATAGGCGGCGGGCTTGAGCGCGGCATAGTCCACGCCATCGGCGCGCATCCAATCGGCCAACTCGCGCGTGGTGATGACCGCATCCATATCGCGGAAGCCGGAGGCATTCATCTCGGGGCGGCGGATCTCGAACTTCTTGGCGGTGCAAGGCGTGAGGGCCACGTTGAAGATCTTGGCCGGGTCGAGCCCCATCTTCTGGGCGAAGTAGGTCTTAATCGTCGGCCCCTGCATCCCAATCGGGCTCTTGGCCGAGGAGACGTTCGGCAACATCTCGGGGTAATAGGTCTCGCAAAACTTCACCCACGCCGGGCAGCAACTGGTGAACTGCGGCAAGGGGCGGTCCTTCGTGGTCACGCGGCGAACCAATTCCGCGGCCTCTTCCATAATCGTGAGGTCGGCGGCAAAGCAAGTGTCGAGCACATAATCGGCCCCGAGCGCGCGCAGCGCGGCCACCACTTCGCCCTCGCAGAAGGTCCCGGGCTTGGCCCCAAACTCCTCGGCCAGCGCCACGCGCACCGAAGGCGAGGTGGAGACAATCACAATCTTGCCGGCGGCCTTCGCGGCCTTCACCGCCTGCCACTCGGGCTTATTCACCAACGCTTCACCCTCGCAGACCGTGGTGCACTGGCCGCAGTGCACGCAAATCGGCACATCGCCCGTCTTGGCCAAATCGTAGTAGCCGCTCACCGAGATCATCCGCTTGCAGACGCTCTTACACGCGCCACACTGCACGCACTTGGCCGCGTCGAAGGCCACCGCGGGGTTATCCTCGGCCATCGGCACACGAATATCAATCAGGGAATACTTCGAGGCGCCGGCCGCGCGCAACCCGCCCGGCAACACCGTCATCACGCCCACAGCACCCGCCAAACGCAACCAACTGCGCCGGCTCATCAGCATCTGTTCCTTCATAACACGCTCCAATGAAGTTTTAAAACGACTCCAAAGTAGCACATGCCCTCGCCGTTAGGCAAGCCTAATGAGCAGGAGTCGACAGCGGACAGCCCTCAGCCGACAGCGCTGGCGCTCGACGTGGGAAGCCCGTCTGAGCCGTGGGGGCTCGTCCCGTTGCCCCAGGATTAATCCGTCGCGTGAGCGGCTGTCAGCTGTCCGCTGTCCGCTGTCGGCTTGACTATAAAACAAAGCCGGGACGCGATGGCGCCCCGGCTCGGTGTTAGAGGAAGCAGCCGCTTACTTATTATGCTGCTTATCCAGGTCGCGCATCGCTTCGCGGCGGGAGAGCTTGACGCGGCCACGCTCGTCGATGCCGATGCACTTGACGGTCATCTTGTCGCCCACCTTGCAGACCGATTCCACGGAGGGGATGCGGCGGTCGGAGAGCTCGGAGATGTGGCAGAGGCCATCCTTGCCCGGGAGGATTTCGACGAAGGCGCCGAACTCCTTAATGCCGGTGACGGTGCCTTCGTAGATCTTGCCCTCTTCGGCCTCGGCGGAGATGGCCTCGACCTCGCGCTTGGCCGCTTCCATCGCCTCGGCGTTGACCGCGAAGATGGAGACGGTGCCGTCCTCGGCGATGTCGATCTGCGCGCCGGTGCTGTCGGTGATACGGCGGATGTTCTTGCCGCCGGGGCCGATGAGCTCGCCGATCTTGTCGGTGGGGATGGTGACGGTGGTGATACGCGGAGCGTAGGGCGAGAGCTCGGCACGCGGCGCGGGGATGACGGTGGCCATGTAGTCGAGCACATGGTTGCGGCCCACGCGCGCGGCCTCCAGGGCGCCCTCAACGAGGTCCCAGGTCAGACCGCGGATCTTGAGGTCCACCTGGAAGCCGGTGATGCCCTTGCGGGTGCCGCCAATCTTGAAGTCCATATCGCCGCAGTGGTCCTCGGCGCCGAGAATATCGGTGACGAGCACCTTCTTGGAGAGGTCCGGGGTGGTGAAGAGGCCCACGGAGATGCCGGCGACCGGCGCGCGCAGCGGCACGCCCGCATCCATCAGCGCCAGGCAGCCGCCGCAGATGGAGGCCATCGAGGAGGAGCCATTCGAGCCCATAATCTCGCTCACCACGCGCACCGAGTAGGGATAATCCTTCGGCAGCACTTCGGCCAGCGAACGCTCGGCCAACGCACCGTGGCCAATCTCGCGGCGCCCGGTGGAGCCCAAGCGGCCCACTTCGCCCGTGCAGTAGGGCGGGAAGTTGTAGTGCAGGATGAAGCTCTTGGACTTCGCCCCGCCGGTCACCGAGTCGAGCTCCTGGGCATCCTTGGAGGTGCCGAGGGTGACGGTGGCCAGGTTCTGCGTCTCGCCCCGGTTGAAGACCGCCGAGCCGTGCAGACGCGGCAGCACGCCAACCTGCGCGGTGAGCGGGCGAATCTCGTGCTGGGCGCGCCCATCGATACGCTTGCCGCGCTCGAGGAAGTTCGCGCGAACGGTCTCAATCTCCAACGCGTCGAAGAGGTGGACGAACTTCACATCGTCGATGACCCAGTGGCCACCCTCGTCCTTGCCATACTTCTCCTGGCAGGCGGCGAGGAGCTCATCGCGAATGGCCTTGACGGCGCCCTCGCGCTCGAGCTTGCCGGGGATGACCAGCGCATCGGCCAGCTTGGCACCGCCCAAGCCGCGGATGAAGTCCATCTTCTCCGGATCCTCGGGCTTGTCCTCGATCACCTTGTCGGGCTTGCCCAGGGCGCGGCGCATCTCGATCTGCAGGTCGATAATCTTCTCGACCTCCTCGTGGGCGCGCTTCATCGCGGCCAGGAAGTCCGCCTCGGAAATCTCCGCCGCCGAGCCTTCCATCATCAGGAACTTGCCGCGCAAGCCGGCATAGAGCAGGTCGAGATCCGACTCGGCGCGCTGCTCGTGCGTGGGGTTGATGACCCACTCGCCCTTGATGCGCCCAATGCGCACGCAGCCGATCGGGCCCATAAAAGGAACATCGGAGATGTGCAGCGCGGCCGAAGCGGCATTCACCGCCAGCACATCGCCCTCGTGCTCGCCATCGCAGGAGATGAGCATCGAGTTGACCTGCACATCATTGTAGTAACCATCGGGGAAGAGCGGGCGGATCGGACGATCGCACATACGCGCGGTGAGGATTTCCTTCTCCGTGGGGCGCGCCTCGCGCTTGAAGAAGCCCCCGGGGAAGCGCCCGGCCGCGTAATACTTCTCGCGATACTCGCACTGCAGCGGGAAGAAGTCAATCCCTTCGCGCGGCTTATCGGTGCACGTCACGGCCGTAAAGACCGACGTATTCCCCATCGACACAATGACCGCACCCGCGGCCTGCTTCGCCAGCAGTCCCGTTTCAATCGAGAACTTCTGGCCGGCAATCTCCGTAGAGAAGATTTGACTGTTCTGCATTGTCTGCACTTTCGTAACCGCGAGTCGTGGCCGGAAAGAACACATTGCCACCCTGTTCGCGGGATTCTTTACCATACGTCTTTCCAAGATCCAATAGTATCAAACCCACTCTGCCCAAAGCAAGCCCCCAATTGCGAGGTGGCGCGGTGCGTTGGAGGCCTGGCGAAGCAGGCCACAGCAAAACGCTTAAGGCTTCCCCCGCGTGCCCCTGCTTATAAGCGTTGTGCAAAGGCCTGCTCCGCCAGGCCTCACCAAAAGTGGCCGTTGCATTTTCTGCAACTACCACGAAACATACTGAACGCCAAGGCAACTATTCGCTATGCCAGTTAAAATCGCCATCGTCACCAAAAGCGCAATCAAAATAGGCCACGATAGCCCGCCATCATCCCGCTTCACATAGCCAGGCCTCTTCCGCTGCCCGTATTTAATCAAGTTGCGCGTCTCCTCGGCCACCGAACGCACCGCAAAAAACCTCGACACCACCACCCTAAACGCCTCCCTCTCCGCCTACCGAAGCCCCCTCTCCCGCCCCGACTTCATCACCTCCGCCGGCGGCTCCCTCATCGGCTCAGGCTCCTTCACCCTCCAGCAAGCCCAACGCCTCGCCGCCATCGACAAAGCCGACACCCAAAAAGAGCAACTCGCCCAACTCAAAGCCATCAACGCCGCCATCCGCGCCCTCGATGAATAGCTCGCCCGTGAGGTGCGGCTCCGCCGCCGTGAGGTGGGCCTTCGGCCCGTGAGAATGCGGGCTCCGCCCGCGAGAGAAAGGGCGCTCCGCGCCCGTGAGGGGCTCGCTCCGCGCGCGTGTTTCCTCCGCGCCCGTGAGGCCGCGGCGCAGCCGCTTTTCGTCGGTCCTGTGGCGCGGCATACTTGCCGCGCACCTCGCGCAACGAGCGCCCTCTCGCGCCGGAGATCTCACCCTCAACACCCGCACCTTCACCCCCCGCAGCCACCCCAAATCGCCCCCAGCCGCCTCAACCTAAGCGCCTTGCCACCATCATGCCATCCAGCCCCAAAATCCGCGTGCCAATCCGGTGCACACTTCTGCACATTCTCGCACTTCGTCAATTTTCCCCTCACCCCCTCAAACCCCAGCAAAATCAAGCCCTCTCTACTGGTCGCCCTGACAGGAATCGAACCTGCGGCACGCGGTTTAGGAAACCGCTGCTCTATCCACTGAGCTACAGGGCGCAAAGGCCTTTCGACCGAATGAGGCGCGCATTATACACAGATGGCGGCAAAATGGCAACTCGCCGCGTGCGCCTTACTTGCCGATGTGGCGGAAGGGAGCGTCGGCGAAGACGTCGGCCTGGCAGTAGGCGCAGCGGCGGTGGCCTTTGAGGAGGGTTTTGCCGCAGTTCGGGCATTGGGTGATGACGGTGTGGGTGGCATTGCGGCCGTCGAGCTTGCCATCCTGGAGGTCGAGTTGCTCGACAATCTTGACGAGATCCTCGTCTGTCAGGCCGGTGGAGGTCTTGAGAATGGCCCAGAGGGCTTCGACCAGGAGGTAGAGGCGCTCGATGTCGGTGCGGACATTGGAGACATTCAGTTGGGCTTGGTTCGCCTCCTGGTGAATGTCGACGGCGAGGTTCTTGGCATCTTTGGCCAAGTTTTGGGCATACTTTGCCTGGAAGAGGGCGTAGAGACTGGCTGCATCACTCATAATGGGGCTCGTGCGAGGGTGAAAGGAAAGCCCCCTTTCGGGCTGGCGGGCAGGCCGGAAGGGGGCGTGAGGGGCGCGAGATCGCGCGTTTAGTCGCGGCCGGAGCCGGCGCGGAAGAACTTGAGGTCGGTCCAGACGCCGGTGTTCGAGCCGATGGCGTCGGGCGACTCGTTCTTGAGGGTGAAGCGCAGCTGCTTGGTGCCGGCAGGGATGTCGACATCGATGAGCTGCTTGACGTCACCAGGCTTCATCCCCACGCGGGCGAAGATCTCCTTGCCATCGGCGGTGATGCGGAAGGTGACGGTGCCGCGATTGGCATTGGCGGTGGCCATGCCGGCGTGGCCCTTGATCTTCTCCCAGGTGCCGTCGAAGTCGATCGTCCAATCGGAGCCCACCTGGTCACGGCGGCAGTTGGGGTAGTCGGTGCCGTCGACCGAGACGGTCTCGTGGCCGATCGGCTGGGTCTCGTCGGGCAAGGGCTTGGCCTTGAGGTCCTGCTTGATGTCGATTTCGGCCGCCGAGCCATACTTTTCGCCGCGCTGGGCGGAGGTGAAGACCAAGCGGACATAGCGGGCCCAGGTGGTCGGGAAGGCGATGGTGCGGGTTTCGGCCTTGGTGAAGGGCGCGAGTTCGCCCTCGGCCACCTGTTTGAACTTGCCCGGGAAACGCGCCACTTCCACCTTGTAGCCCTTGATGACGCCGTTGCCGAGGTTGGCACGCGGCAGGTAGGTGACCGCGTTGATGGCGTAGAGGCCGTTCATGTCGATCTCGGCGGTGTAGGGGAAGTTGGTGGGCTGCTTGCCGTCATCCTGCCAGTAGGAGTGCCACATGGTCTCTTCGGTGCCATCGAGGGCGAGGGCGAAGGGGCAATCCAGGGCGGCGGAGTTGACGGTGGAGGTGAAGTCACCCTTGTCAATTTCGTCGGTCACTTCGGGCACCGGATAGGCGGGGGTGGCCTGGATGGTGGCGAAGGGCGCGGTGGTGACAAGGACGCGGGCGGCGGCCTCGACGGGCATCTTGGCGAGCTTGATGCGCAGGGTGCCGAACTTCTCCTCGGGGTCGTAATACCACGCCTGGCGGCTGTTGGCATAGGTGGTGGCGGCCTTTTCGCCGCAGAGCGGGAGGATTTCCTGGCCCAGGGTGCCATCGTCGTTCTGGAAGACAACCGCGGTGGGCTTGGCGCGGGTGTGGATCACCAGCTCGTAGCCGCGCGCTTCGGGCATGCCCTTGTAGTAGCCCTCAATCTTGCCGAGCTCCACACGGATGTAGCCGGCGCGCTCATCGGAGCGAGAGGAGAGGGTGAACTTTTGGGTGGAGGATTGGCCGTAGCGGTGGGCCTGCGTTTCGCCATCATCTTCGTAGAGGACGAAGGTGTCGGTGGCGCCGGCGGGGTTGGGATAGAGGTCGAGGGTGATCGGGTCGAAGGGCTTGTCGCCCAGGACGAGCATCTCGGGATACATCGGCACAATCGCGCCGGCGCGGACGAAGACGGGGATATCTTCGAGGGTGATCGGCACGGCCGGGAGCATCACCGGGCCCTGCACGCGGCGGCCATCGCGGTAGTCAATCCACAGCCCTTCGGGGAGGTAGATGTTCTTCTTCCAGCCCTTGTTGAGCTTCATCGAGTTGTAGACCGGGGCCACTAGGAAGTCATCGCCCAGGATGAACTGATACTTCGTCTCCTCGCCCCAGGTGGTGCGGTCTTCGGGGTAGTTGTAGACCAGCGGGCGGACGACCGGCGCGCCGGAGTCGTAGGCCTTGGCCAGGTAGGTGTAGACGTAGGGGACGATGCGGTTCTTGTGCAGGAGCGCCTGGCGGTTGAGGCTCTTGTAGGGCTCGGGATAGCTCCAGGGGCCCTTGTTGACGTGGCTCCAGCCGTTCATCACATAGATGGCGGTGGTCCAGCACTTCCACTGCAAGTCGCGCAAGAAGGTCTCGTTGCTGCCGCCGAAGATGCCGTCCACGTCGGTGGTGGCGTAGGCCTGACCGCTCATCGAGGAGCAGGTCAGCGTGGGAATGTGGTAGCGGATGAGGTCCCAGGAGCCGGACTGGTCGCCGGTCCAGCAAATGCCATAGCGCTGCGTGCCGGCCCAGCCCTGCACGGTCCAGACGAAGGCGCGCGCGTCGGCGTTCTGCTCAATGCCCTCGGCGGCGACCTTGTTGCACTCCAAGGCGTGCTGGTAGGCCGGACCCGACCACGCCACATCGATCTTCTGCACGCGGGTGCCGGCGGTGCCGACCTCCCACTTGATGCGATCGAGCGCGCCTTCGGTCCAAAGGCCGGTGTAGAAGCCGAGGTTGGCGAGGGCGTCGACGGTGTAGCCCAGCTGCATGTGGCCGCAGCCGTAGCCATCGTTCACCAGCAGCCAGCCGCCGGGCATATCGTTCTCGCGGTAGGCCTTGGCCACCTTGACCGCGTCGACGGGGGTCACCTCCTTGAAGGTGCCATCCTCGTTCTGGGCGGGGTCCTTGCTCACCTCGTCGCGCGTGATGTAGGCATCGGCGTCGCCCAACTGCAGCCCCCAGCGCGGGATGAGGTTGGGCCGGCCGGTGAACTGGGTGTAGAGGTTCAAGGTGCCGGCGAAGTTGGTGCCCACGAAGTAGAAGGCATCGAAACGGTTCTCGTAGTGAGTGGTCTTGACGGCGCCTTCGCCGGAGAAGTCATAGACGCCCTGCGAGAAGGTGTGGCGCAGCACGCCGTAGCCGGTGTTGGTCATATACCACGGCGCGGGGTTGGGGTGACCGCCCTCGCCCCAGTTGCCATCGGCGCGGATGTCAATCTTGCGGCCCTTGTGCGAGAGGTAGCCATTCTGCTGACCGCCGCCATAGAAGAACTCATCGGCCGTGGTCTTGAGCGTCTGGGTGGTGCCATTGGCAGAGACATCCAGCGGCGCGGCTTCGGACCAAATCGGCGTGCCATCGCTATAGGCCAGCGAGAAGGTGGTGTCGGCCTTATTGACCGTGAGCTTCAGGGCCGAGGTGGCGAAGGTGATCGTCCCTTCGGCACGGTTGTCGGCAAAGCGCACCTGGGTCTTATCCTCGGGCACGCCCACAAGGATCTGCGCCTTCTCGGGGTTGTTGAGCGGATCGGAGAAGTCGGCCGAGACGTAGGTCATCACGTTGCCGTCCTTATCCTTAAGCGGATTGCCGGCGCGGTCCAACTGCGGTTCGAGCTTCTGCGGCGCGGCCAAAATCCGGAAGACCTGCGGCGTGTAGAACTGCACGCGGAAGGTAATGCCGTTTTCCGTCACCAAATCAAAGCTCTTCGAGACGCCGCTCTGCGGCACCATCTTCAACACCTTGCCCGGAGTCAAGGCGAATGCGCTTGCGGCCATCAGGGCCAACGCGCCAACCACTGCTTGCTTCATACCGTATTCCTTTGCTCTAAATCCACTTGTGGGGCCAACTGTGGGTGTAGTATAGCACAAAATGAGATGACAGATGACAGATGTGAGATGAGAGGGGCTCGCTTCGCTCGCGTGAGGTGCGCCTGACGGCGCGTGAGGGGTGGCCCTGCCGGGCCGTGAGGTGCGCCTAGCGGCGCGTGGAAGCGTTGCCCGTTCAGACCGCCGCCGTCCCCGGCGGCGTTAGGAGCCCGGGCTCTTTGCCCAGCCCCCAACGCTTGCCCGTCGCGGCACGCGCGCTAACAGCTAGCCGCTAACCGCTGGGCGCGCAGCGCCCTCGTGCTTTACTTCGCCTCAATGCCGTCGAGGATCTTCGCGGCCTCCTCGGCGCTCATCTCCTCGGCCTCGTCATCCTCATCGTCAAAGAGCGCCTCGTCATCGTCATCAAAGAGCGCCCCCATCTCCTGCGTGCGCTTCTCCTGCAGCTCCAGGCACTCCTTGACAATCGTGGCGACCGCCTTGGGCTCAAAGACCGCCTTCAGTTGCATCTCGGCACCGACCGCCTCCAGCGTCACCGACTTCAACAACCAGGTGCTGAGCGCCGCATCGGGCTTCTGGAAGGCTGCCGGCAGGATCATCTGCGCGGCCATCATCCGGTACATCTCCAGCGTGCTCTTCAACTGCCCGGCCACCTCGGCAGAGTCGGTGGCGGCCGCGAGCTTGGCCACACCATTGACGCCCTCAAGCGAGCCCGAGACCATCACGCGATGGGTCTTGAAGAGCCACGGCGCCTGCAGTTCCACCTGCTTGCGCGTCTCCGCATCGGTCACGTACCGATTCAAGAGCTCGGCCACATCCTTGAGGGCATAGGCGCAATCGGAGGGCTTCTTCACCACCGCGAAGGGGGCCGCCGCCGGCGCATCAGCCGCCAACTTCGCCCCGGCCAGCCACTGCTCCGCCTCGGCGACCGTCTTCGCCAGGACCATCATTAGCCCCTGCGCGCACGGCTTGTAGCAGAAAGCGAAGTCATCCTCACCGCTCTCCGCCTTCAGCTGCCGCCACTCGCCCACCTTCACCACCGAAACCTTCTTATCCTGATCACCCTTCGCCTTTAGCAACGCCTGGACCGCCTGGTCGAAGGCCTCAATCTGAAAGGTCGGGTTCTCGAAGATGGCCATTAGGTGCACCTTCTCCCGATCTGCTTCCGCATCCGTCTTGGGGAAGTTCGCGCCGAACGCGATCGACTTCAGCGCCATCTGCTTTCCATCCTCCGAGCATCCCGTCAAAGCCTTGACGGTGGCATAAATCTCCGGCTCCTCCTCCGCCAGTTTCTTCAAATCCTGCTGCTCGGCGAACACCTGATCCAGCATCGGGTGAAGACCCGTCAGCGCCTCCTTCCAAGCCGCATTAACGGCCGGGTCCTCCTTCTGCACGCAGATTGCCGCCAAGGTAAAATCCACATCCGCCGGCAGCCACTCGGCCTTCGGCACCGCAAACGCAAGCGCCGCACACACGGCCGCTGCACACACACTCATCAAACGCTTCATCGCTTTTCTCCTTGGGTTAAAGGGTTGTTGTGCGGGGAGTATAGCATAATGTGTGGCGAGGTGCTCGCTACGCTCGCGTGAGGTGCACCTGATGGCGCGCGAGGTGGCCCTACCGGGCCGAGAGGTGCTCGCTACGCTCGCGTGGAGGGTACGCAGGAGCAAAACCTTAAGCGTGGCACTGGACCGCGAGGACGCGACCCGTCAAAATGGGCAACGCAAGCGCGCCTACATTCGAGGTGCTCGCTACGCTCGCGTGAGGTGCGCCTGACGGCGCGCGAGGTGGCCCTACCGGGCCGAGAGGTGCTCGCTACGCTCGCGTGAGGTGCGCCTGACGGCGCGCGAGGTGGCCCTA
>JBJEVY010000104.1:30802-31121 GCA_051884775.1 Candidatus Spyradenecus sp.
GAGGTGCTCGCTACGCTCGCGTGAGGTGCGCCTGACGGCGCGCGAGGTGGCCCTACCGGGCCGAGAGGTGCTCGCTACGCTCGCGTGGAGGGTACGCAGGAGCAAAACCTTAAGCGTGGCACTGGACCGCGAGGACGCGACCCGTCAAAATGGGCAACGCAAGCGCGCCTACCTTATATAGAGCGCGCGTGCGTCGCGCGCACGCGCACGCGATGAGCAGACCCACCCGAGGGCGCTGCGCGCCCAAGCGGACAGCCGACAGCTGACAGCTGACAGCGCGCGTGCCGCGACGGAGAGGCTAACGTGCTTTTAGGACCAT
>JBJEVY010000104.1:31221-49349 GCA_051884775.1 Candidatus Spyradenecus sp.
CTCATACCTCGGGCTCTCCCAAGCTCAAAATGAACCCGCCCGAGGTGCGAGGGCGACCCGCCCGAGGTACGAGGGCGACCCGCCCGAGGGCGCTGCGCGCCCAAGCGGACAGCGGACAGCCGACAGCTGACAGCGCGCGTGCCGCGACGGAGAGGCTAACGTGCTTTTAGGACCATCTCATACCTCGGGCTCTCCCAAGCTCAAAATGAACCCGCCCGAGGTGCGAGGGCGCTGCGCGCCCGTGAACGGTGAGAGGTGAAGGGCAACCTAGATAAGGGGGAGCCCTATTGGGGACCATGTGCGGCGTGCCGCGTACCTTGCGCGGCCCGCAGGGCCACCGCCCCCACCCTCTATGCACCTCACGCTTGATGCGCCTCACACACGCACAGTAGTCGAAGCGCGACAGAGGTGGCTTGACCGCGAGCGCGCGAGAGAGTATACTGGGGGCGTTTTTTGAGTAAGGGCTCCTGGCCGATGGAAGAGAAACTTGAGGCGTTTCTAGAGTATGTGAACCACCATGTGTTGCATCACTGGGGTTCATTGGATGCGTTGACGCACCGGAATTGGCTGTCGGCCTTGGGGCACGATGTGCTGGCGATTTTCCACTTCGATGCCACGATGTTGGTGTTGGTGGCTGTGTTGCTGTGCGCGTTGGCCTTTTGGGGGCGGCGGCATTTGGGACGGGTGCCTTCAGGGATTGGGTTGCTGTTGGAGCGGTATGTGATGTTCATCCGCGATGAGATGGTCTACCCGAACTTCGGCGGGGCGGCGTATGGGCGGCGGTATGTGCCCTTCTTCTGCTCCATCTTCCTCTTTATTTTGCTAGCGAATCTACTGGGGCTGATTCCGCTCTTTACCACGGCCACAGGCAATGTGAGCGTGACGGCGGGGCTGGCGACCATCTTCCTGGGGATGTCGATCTTTGCGACCCTGCGGCAGGGGGGCGGTCGGGCGCTCGTGCACGCGCTCTTGCCGGGAGGGCTCCCGGGGCCGATGAAGCCGATGATGTTCTTGATGGAGGTGGTCTCGCTCCTGGCGCGCACCTTTGCGTTGACGATGCGTCTCTTTGCCAATATGCTTGGCGGGCATGTGGTGCTCTACGCGATGATCTCGCTGACGGCAATTCTGGGGGCGGCGGCGCTGCCTTCGCTGGCGGTGGCGATTTGCATCTACCTCTTTGAAGTCTTTGTGGCCTGTTTGCAGGCGTATGTGTTTACGGTGCTTTCGGCCATCTTTATCGGGATGATGGTTCATCCCCAACACTAACGGAAAGTAAGGAGTCTGACATGGGTCCGATTGGAGCGAGTATTGCGGTGATTGGTGCGGCGGCTGGAATCAGCATTTTGGCCTCGGCGGCGCTGAACGGCATGGCCCGTCAGCCGGAGGTGGCTGGCAAGCTGCAGACGGCGATGATTATTGCCGGCGCGCTCATCGAGGGTGTGGCCCTCTTCGCCGTGGTGGTCTGCCTGTTGAAGTAAAGGGCGCGGCCCATGGATAACGCAGAGGCGATGGCCGGAGCCCCCGAGCCCGTGCTCGTCACCGGCGTGCCGACCCGTGAAGGGCAGGCAACGGTGGAAGAGCCCGTGACCCCGGGCGATGTCTCCTTGCGTGGCTTCGATGGGCAGATGGTGCTGCTGACCTGGGTGGCTTTCGCCGTGGCGGCCGTGGTGCTGACCAAGGTGCTCTGGAAGCCGCTCTTGGCCTTTCTCGAAACGCGCGAGGCGGAGATCAAGGCTTCGCTTGAAGATGCCGAGAAGGCGCGCGTGGCGGCCGCCCATGCCGATGCCAAGGCGGCCGAGACCATTGCCAAGGCTGAACGCGAGGCGCGCGCAAGCGCCGATGCGCAAGCGCAGGCCGCCCGAGCGCACGTGGCCGAGCTGGAAAATGCCGCGCGCGAAGCAATTGCCGAACGCCGGCGCGTGGCCGAGGCGACCTTGGCGGCCGAGCGCGAGGCGACCTTGCGCTCGCTCTCGGAGCAGGCCGGCGGCGAGATTGCCAGCGCCCTCGAGCGGCTGCTCCCGGGGATGTTGACCGACGCGCAGCGCCAGGCCTATCAGGACCAAATTGCCGCGCAGGTGCAGTTGCGCTAGGACACGAGCCATGTACAACGAAGAGGAAGCCGCCCGCCCCTACGCCCGAGCCCTGGTCCAGGCCGCGCAAAACCTGGACTGCATGGCCCGCGTGCGCGAGGATATGGAAGCGTTGAGCGCGCAGTGGGTGGGCAGCGAGGTCTTTCGTGAATGGGCCAAGCGCTTTCACAGCATGCCGCGCGCGAAGCATCGCGAGGTGGTGGCTGCGCTGTGGGGGCAGAGCGTCTGCCCGCCGGTGCGCGTGCTGCTCGAGGCGCTCTCCGAGCACGGGCTGATGGCCGTGGTGCCGCAGGTGGTGCGCTGCTTCCGGCGCTTGGCCGATGTGGCCGAAGGGCGGCGCGATGTGGTACTGAGCTTCGCCGCCGAACCCTCCGCGCAAACCCTCGCCACCCTCACCGCCAAGGCCAAGGCCGCCTATGGCGAGCAGACGCGCATCACCGTGGAAATCCGCCCGGAGTTGGGCGCCGGGGTGATGATTCGCGCCGGGCACACGCAGTTTGATGGAACGCTCTCCGGCCGCTTGCGCCGGCTCTCCCGCGCCTTTGGGCGCTAATGCAAGGACGTTATGAAAACGCAGTTGAAACCCGATGAACTCTCCGCGCTGCTGCGCGAACGGATGGCCGCGGAAGATCAGGCGATCGACATCACCGAGTTCGGGACCGTGCTCAGCGTGGGCGACGGCATTGCCCGCGTTGATGGGCTGACGAATGTGATGTACAACGAGCTCGTGGAGACCGAGAGCGGCGTGGCCGGGCTGGCCCTCAACCTCGAAGAGGATGTGGTGGGCGTGGCCGTGCTCGATAGCGACGTGAATGTGCGCGAGGGCGATCGCTTCCATCGCACCGGGCGCGTGGTTTCCGTGCCCGCCGGTCCAGGGCTCACCGGGCGCGTGGTCGATGCCCTCGGCCGGCCGCTTGATGGCAAGGGCCCCATTGCCGCCGAAGCGCAGATGCCTGTCGAGGCCCCCGCTGCCTCCATCATCGAGCGCAAGAATGTCAACACGCCGATGCAGACAGGGCTGGTGGCCATCGACGCGCTCACGCCCATTGGCCGCGGCCAGCGCGAGCTGATTATTGGCGACCGCCAGACCGGCAAGACCACCATCGCCGTTGACGCCATCCTCAATCAGAAGGGGAGCGGCGTGCACTGCTTCTATGTGGCCGTGGGGCAGAAGCTCTCCACCGTCGCCGCCCTGCACAAGCAGCTCGAAGAAGCCGGCGCAATGGCCTATACCACGATTGTCCTGGCCGGCGCCTCCGACCCCGCCCCCTTGCAATACCTGGCCCCTTACGCCGGCTGTGCGATGGCCGAGTTCTGGATGAACCGCGGCGAGCACGCATTGGTGATTTATGACGACCTCACCAAGCACGCCCAGGCCTACCGCCAGATGTCGCTGCTCCTGCGCCGTCCGCCGGGCCGTGAAGCCTTCCCGGGCGACGTCTTCTACCTCCACAGCCGCCTCCTGGAGCGCGCGGCCCAGCTCTCCGATGCGAAGGGCGGCGGGTCGCTCACGGCCCTGCCCATCGTCGAGACGCAGGCCAACGACATCTCCGCCTACATTCCCACCAACGTTATCTCCATCACCGACGGGCAGATCTTCCTGGAGGCCGGCCTCTTCCACGAGGGTCAGCGCCCGGCCATCAACCCGGGCATCTCCGTCTCGCGCGTCGGTGGCGATGCGCAGCTCAAGGCGATGAAGAAGGTCGCCGGCCCCCTGCGCGTGCTCCTGGCTCAATACCGCGAACTCGAGGCCTTCACCTCCTTCGCCTCCGACCTCGATGCCGGAACGCTCGAGCAACTGGCCACCGGCCGCGCGCTGATGCACTCCATCCGCCAGATGCCCGGCTCGCCGATGCCCGTGGCCAACCAGGTGGCCGTCCTCTACGCCGGCACCAACAAGTGGCTCGTCAACATCGCCATTCACCGCATCCCCGAGGCCATCAAGGCCCTCAACCTCGCCATCGAGAACTCCGCCGCCGGCCAGGCCTACACCTCGCGCTTCGCGAAGAGCCCGGTCTTGGATGACGAGCTCAAGGCGATGCTCGAAGGGCTGATGCACGATGCCCTCTCGCCCTTCCAGAAGGTGCGCAAGTAGTCGCCGGAGTCGCCGCTATGCCCAGTTTGCGCGAGTTCAACGAACGCCTGGCGTCGATGGCCGGGATGCGCCGGGTCACCGGCACGATGAAGCTGGTGGCCGCCTCGCACCTCCACCGCGTGCAGAGCGAACTCTCCAAGCCCGAGGGCTTTGCGCGCTCGCTCGCGGCCCTCGAGGGGCTCATCCGCCAGCCGCGCTTCGACCAACATCGCTTCCGGTTGCCGCCGCCTGAGCGCGGGAGCCGCATCCTGTTGGTGGTGATGAGCTCCGATCGCGGGCTCTGCGGCGGCTTCAACGGGGCAATCGTCCGCGCCGTCAAGGCCTTCCACGAGGCGCAGGCCGCGCGCGCACCGAAGAAGATCGACCACCTTTACGTGGGCCAGAAGGCCTACCAGACGCTCAAGGAGCACTTCCCGGCCCTTGGCGGCGCGCCCCTCCCCGCCTCCACCCATCCGGCCGTGAAGGATTCCGACCGCGTGGCCAAGCGCATTATGCGCCTCTTTCACTGGCGCTTCTACGACGAAATCTGGCTCATCTCCAACCACTTCGTCAACTCGATGACCAACGATTGCCGCACCGAGCGTCTCTTGCCCGACGCCCGGCCGCCCGCGCCGAAGGTCCACGCCCGCCCCATGCCCTTGCCGCGCATCATCGAGCCCAACGACGAGCGGCTCCTCGAAGCGATCACCTACCAGTGGATCCAGCTCTCGCTCTACTACGCGATGCTCCACTCCGCCACCGGCGAGCTCGCCGCCCGCGTCCTGGCGATGGACAACTCTACGATGAATCTCAATGCGATGGAGAAGGACCTGCGCACCCGCCGCAACCGCGCCCGCCAGGCCGCCATCACCAATGAACTGACCGAAATCGTCTCTGGCGCCGAGGCCCTCAATTAGGCCCGCGGCCCCTCCCTGCGAAGGATAGCACCATGTCACAGACCTCCTCTTCCCAAGCCAAGGCCCCTACCCAGCCCCAGGGCGAGAACATCGGCCACGTCATCCAGGTCCTCGGCGCAGTGGTCGATATCGAGTTCGGCGGCGGCATCCGCCCGCGTCTGCAAACCGCCCTGCGCGCCACCAACCCGCTCCTCGACGACCGCCCCTTCAACCTTGTCCTCGAAGTGGCCCAGCACCTCGGCGACTGCCGAGTCCGCGCCATCGCCATGGGCTCGACCATTGGTCTGGTGCGCGGCGCGGAGGTGCGCGACCTCGGCCGGCCCATGTCCATGCCCGTGGGCAAGGGCACCCTCGGCCGCGTGATGAACCTTTTGGGCGAAGGCATTGACGGCCAGGGGGAAATCCAGTGCGAGCAGCGCGACCCCATCCACCGCGAACCGCCGGCCTTCATCGACCAGAATCCCGAAGCCGAAATCCTTGTCACCGGCATCAAGGTCATCGACCTGCTCACCCCCTATCGCCGCGGCGGCAAGATCGGCCTCTTCGGCGGCGCAGGCGTCGGGAAGACCGTCTTGATTCAGGAGCTCATCCACAACATCGCGATGGGCCACGGCGGCTACTCCGTCTTTGCCGGCGTGGGCGAACGCACCCGCGAGGGCACCAGCCTCTACCAAGAGATGGCCGATGCCGGCGTGCTCGACAAGACCGCGATGGTCTTCGGCCAGATGAACGAGCCGCCGGGCGCCCGCTCCCGCGTTGCCCTCTCCGCCCTCACCGTGGCCGAGCACTTCCGCGACCAGATGAACCAGGACGTCCTCCTCTTCATCGACAACATCTTCCGCTTCACCCAGGCCGGCTCCGAAGTCTCCGCCCTCCTCGGGCGCATCCCCTCCGCCGCCGGCTACCAGCCCTCCCTCGCCACCGAGATGGGCGAGCTCCAAGAGCGCATCACCTCCACCAAGAGCGGCTCGATCACCTCCGTCCAGGCCGTCTATGTCCCCGCCGACGACTACACCGACCCCGCCCCCGCCACCACCTTTGCCCACCTCGACGCCACCACCGAACTCTCGCGCGCCATCGTTGAAAAGGGCATCTACCCCGCCGTCGACCCCCTCACCTCCACCTCCTCAATGCTCACCCCCGAAGTCGTCGGCGAAGAGCATATGCGCGTGGCCAACGGCGTCCAACAGCTCCTCCAGCGCGCCAAGGAACTCAAGGACATCATCGCCATCCTCGGCATGGACGAACTCTCTGAGAGCGACAAGATGACCGTTGCCCGCGCCCGCAAGGTCGAGCGCCTCCTCTCCCAGCCCTTCCACGTGGCCGAGAAGTTCTCCGGCATCCCCGGGCAATTCGTCAAGCTCGAAGACACCATCCGCTCCTTCGCCGAAGTCCTCGATGGCAAGTGCGATGACCTCCCCGAGGCCGCCTTCTATATGGCCGGCTCCATCGATGACGTCCGCGAGAAGGCCCGCGCCTCCGCCCGCGCCTAACCCTAGCGTGCGAGAGAACGATGGAAACGCCCTTCTCCTTCAGGATTGAGACCCCCTCGGGCACCTTCGTTGAGGGTGACGACATCACCCTCGTGGAGGTGACCACCGAAATCGGCCGCCTCGGCGTGATGGCCAATCACGAGCCGATGGTCGCCGCCTGCCCGCCCGGGCTGATGCGCATCCGCCAAGGCGGCGAGTGGATCACCTTCCGCATCTCCCGCGCGCTCCTCGTGGTCGAGCCCATCGGCGTCAAACTCCTCACCCCCCTCGCGCGCCTCGCCCTCGGCCGATAAGTGCGTGGCTCGGCACGCCGCATCGCTTGCGCCAGCAGTCAAGCCTCTGGCGCAAGCGCGTTTTTTCACCCGGCGCGCAACGCCCCAAAGCCCCCAATTCGGCCACCGAACCGACCCTAGAGCAAGAAAAATTGAGAAAAGTAAAAAAAGTGCTTGCATTCTCTTTTGTGGCTTGCTATTATATGTCCCGTTTTCAGCGCCTTTAGCTCAATTGGATAGAGCATCTGACTACGGATCAGAAGGTTGGAGGTTCAAATCCTCCAAGGCGCGCCATTCCGAGTATTGCGGGATTGAGCAGCCCGGTAGCTCGTCAGGCTCATAACCTGAAGGTCGTAGGTTCAAATCCTACTCCCGCTACCAATTTACCCACCGAAGGATTCTTCGGTGGGTTTTTCGTCTCTCCACTGTCCGCGCAACGACCATCCCTCGTCTGAGCCCTTAAGATAAACGGTGACCAGCCTCCCGCGCTCGTCGCTTAGGGTTCCCGTTTGTGCTATACTGGGCGGCGGAAAGGAGTCAGCGATGGTAGACAACATCAATGTGCAGAATTGGGTTTTTCCACAGATTCGCGAGAGCGGGAGTATTTATGTGGATAAGACCGACTACTTCTACAGTCTGGTCAAGCCCAGGCCATCGGGCTCGCGCATCTTCTTCTTGGCGCGGCCGAGGCGCTTTGGCAAGTCGCTGATGATCTCCACCTTGAAGACTATCTTTGAGGGGAGGCGTGAACTCTTTGAGGGTCTGGCCATCGCCAAGGAGGACTACGACTGGCAGCCGTGGCCGGTGCTGCACTTCGACCTCTCGCTGGCGCTGGGGGTGAGCTATGAGGATATTGAGACCTCGTTCAACAATATGGCGAACAGCGCATTCAAGACGCATTCAGGCTTTCTTGCGGGCGCTTCAGGGAAGGACAACTTGACGAATGTGCTGGAGGCCTACGAGGCCGCCGGCAAGCGGGTGGTCATTCTCATTGACGAGTATGACGCGCCTATCTGCCATACGCTGAACGACCCGGAGAAGTGCGAGAAGGTCCGCCAGCTTGTGGGGAACTTCTATGCTGTGATGAAGGGCCACCAAGCAGCCATCCGCTTTGCGATGATTACCGGCATCTCCAAGTTCGCTTCGCTGGCGATTTTTTCGGGCCTGAACAATATTGTCGACCTCACCTACGACCCTGCCTACGCCACGATGCTCGGCTACACGCAGGCCGAGCTGGAGGCGAACTTCGGCGAGCACTTGGACCGCCGCGCCAACGAGATGGGGCTCTCCAAGGCCGACTTTATGGCCGGTCTTGCCAAGTGGTTCAATGGCTACCGCTTCGCCCTCAAGGCGCCGGCCACGGTCTACAATCCGGTGGCCATCGCGCGGACCCTGACCTCTTCGGCCGATAACTTTGAGGGCGAGTGGACGACCACTGGGCGGCCCTCGACGCTGGTCAACTTCCTGCGCCGCGACGAGCTGGTGGAGATCGACCTGGTCCACCCCATCGAGGCCGACCGCGCGATGATGGAGACCCCCTGCATTTTGCGCGACCTCGACCCCATCACCGTCCTCTATCAGACCGGCTATCTGACTATCGACAGCTACGACCCGGACTTCGACACCTTCTACCTCAAGGTCCCCGATGAGGAGGTTCGGCGCGACCTCAGCGCCCTGGTCACCGAACTTGCCATCCCAGACCGCTTCACGCGCCGGGGCATCCTCTCCAAGATCCGCCCCTACCGTCTGAAGGAGTTTATCTCCCAAGCGCTGCCCGACCTCTACGCCCAGTGCGTCTATGGCCCCACCGAGAAGCGCGTCCAAGAGTACAACTACCAGCGCCTGCTGCAGATGCTCTTTATGACCCTGGGCTTCGAGACCATTACCGAGGCGAGCCAGTCCTCCGGCAAGCGCGCCGACCTCGTGGCCAAAATCCCCGGCCTCATCTACGTCTTTGAGTTCAAGACCGACGGCACCACCGCCGAGGAGGCTCTCCAGCAGATCAAGGACCGCGGCTATGCCACGCCCTACCTCCACGATGGCCGCCCGATTGCTCTCGTGGGCCTCTCTTTCCACAAGGGCCAGCGCGAACTCCAAGGCGTGGCCTACGAGGTGCTTCCCGCCGCCCAGGCATAGGTTTGCAACCGCGCACCAGGCAACTATCTGTCGGGGCACGCCGAATGTGCTATACTAGGCGCGTTGAAGGTTTCAAGCAATCTCTTGTACTTAGTAAAGGAAGGGCTTTTATGACGCAGTTGGAAGCGGCGAAGCAGGGAATTGTGACCGAGGCGATGCGCGCGGTGGCGGCCGAAGAGGGTTGCCTGGTGGAAAAGGTCTTGGCCGAGGTGGCGAGCGGGCGGGCAGTGATTCCGCTGAATCCGGCGCACAAGGGGGTTAAGCCGACGGGCGTTGGGCGGGCCTTCACCACCAAGATCAACGCCAACTTGGGGCGCTCGCCCTCGCGCTCGGGGAAGGGCGATGAACTCGAGAAACTGCAGGTGGCGTTGGACGCCGGGGCGCAGTTCGTGATGGATCTTTCGGTGGGAACCGGGCGCGGGGCCGAGGAAATCCGCCAGGAGTTGCGGGATATTCGGCAGGGAATGCTCGATGCCTCGACCGCGCCGCTGGGCACGGTGCCGATTTACGAGACGATTTCGCGCCTGGATGGCGAGATTCCCGTGATGGACCCGAAGTATTTGCTGCAGGTCATCCGCGAGCAGGCCGAGCAGGGGGTGGACTTTATGACGTTGCACGCCGGGCTGCTGCGCGCGCATCTGCCGCTGGCGATGAAGCGGAAGATGGGGATTGTCTCGCGCGGCGGGGCGATTATGGCCGAGTGGATGAAGCAGCACGATGCCGAGAACCCCCTCTACACGCACTGGGACGAGGTGATGGAAATCCTCGCCGAGCACGATGTCACGGTCTCACTGGGCGATGGTTTGCGCCCGGGGTGCTTGGCCGACGCGAGCGACGCGGCGCAGTTTGCCGAGCTCTCGGTGTTGGGCGAGCTGGTGCGCCGCTGCCGCGCGCGCGGCGTGCAGGTGATGGTCGAGGGGCCGGGGCATGTGCCCTTCAACCAGATTCAGATGAATATGGAGCGCGAGCAAGCCGAGTGCGACGGCGCGCCCTTCTATGTGCTCGGCCCGGTGGTCACGGATATTGCCCCGGCTTACGACCACATTGTCTCGGCCATTGGCGCGACGGCCGCGGCCACCTATGGCGCGAGCCTGCTCTGCTATGTCACCCCCGCCGAGCACTTGGGTCTGCCCGATGCCACCGAGGTCCATCAGGGCTGCATTGCCTACTTGATTGCAGCGCACGCCGGCGACGTGGCGCGCGGGCTGCCCGGGGCGCGCGAACGCGATGACAAGATGGCCGAGGCGCGCTACAACTTCGACTGGAATGCGCAGTTCGCCGTGGCGCTCGACCCGTGTGCCGCGCGCGAGCGGTGGCTGCGGACGCGCGCGGAGAGCGGCGCCAAGCACGATGACGACCATTGCTCGATGTGCGGCAAGGCCTTCTGCGCGGTGCGTACCTCGCGCCGGATGCGGGAGGGCCTGTAAGGCGATGAAGCAGGTGCCGGCAGACTTCCCTTCGCCGATGGCGAAGCTGCGTTGGGTGCTCAAGGCGTTGCGTGCGCCCGATGGGTGCCCGTGGGATCGCGAACAGACCTTGCAGAGCATTCAGCCGTGTTTGCAGGAGGAGTGTTACGAGTTGCTCTCGGCGATGGTGGGCGAGGATTTGGCCAACCACCGCGAGGAGCTGGGCGATGTGCTGCTACAGGTGCTCTTCCAGTGCGACATTCGCGAGGACCAGGGGGCCTTTACCTTTGACGAGGTGGTCGGCGAGCTCACCGATAAGCTCATCCGCCGCCATCCGCACGTCTTTGGCGAAGTGGATGCCAAGGACACCGAGACGGTGCTGCGCAACTGGGAGCGCATCAAGCAAGGCGAGCACAAGGCCCCCAAGGCCTCCGCCCTTGATGGCGTGCCCGAGGCGCTGCCCGCGTTGCTTAAGGCCCAGCGCACCCAACACAAGGCCGCCAAGGTCGGCTTTGATTGGCAGGATGCCCAAGGGCCGGAGGCAAAGCTTGTGGAAGAGTTGGCCGAGCTCAAGGCCGCTGTGGCCGCGGGAGATTCCGAGGCGGTGGCCGATGAGTATGGCGATGTGCTCTTTTCAATGGTGAACTTGGCTCGGCACATCGGCGTGGATGCCGAGAGCGCCCTGCGCGCGGCCACGGCCAAGTTCGCCAAACGCTTCCGCGCCGTGGAAGCGCGCGTCAAAGCCGCAGGCAAGGAGATGAAGGCGATGAGCCTGACCGAACTCGATGCGGTGTGGGACGCTGTGAAGGCCGACCAGCAGTAAGTGCAACACGCGCGCGCAGTTTGTGCTATACTGCGCGCGTTTTGGCCCAGTGTGGGCCGTTTAGTAGACGAAAAAGGACAGACGTATGAAGTTTAGCGTAATGGCATTTGGTGTGCTGGCTGTTGCCGGCGTGACCATTGCACAGGAAACCCAGACGCGCGGCCCGGTGGTGGTCGAGCGCGATGACCGCCAGGTGGCGCGGTCGGACGAAGACGAGAATGGCGGGCGCTTCTATCTCAGCCCCGGTGTGGGCGCGATGCGCGTCCATCGGACGGCAAGCCCCAAGCCGGGCAGCGCCCTGCGTGGCGTGCAGCCCTACGTGATCCTCCGCCTGGGCTACGACTTCGCCGACAGCCCGTGGTCGCTCGAGGGCTTCGGCTCGATTGGGCGCGCAAAGCAGGCCGCCGGCGCAGATCGGCGGACGATCCTCGGCGCGGGCGTTGAGGGCCTCTTCCACTTCGATCGCTATGCGAAGTTCGATCCCTTCCTGGCCGCCGGTGTGAGCTACTATGGCGCTAATGGCGCCCCCTTCTGGCAGGATGGCGATCGCTCTCACCTCTTCGCGCAGGCCGGCGTGGGTGCCTTCTGGCACTTCTCCGAGCGCTTCTCCCTGCGCGGCGACCTGCGCTATCACGTGGGCCTGACCAACGACTTCCTCTCCTTCACCACCGCCGATGTCAGCTTGACCTACTTCTTCGGTGATGTCGGCGATTCCTCGGCCGACGCGGTTCAGCCCCTGGCCGAGCCCGCCACCATCGAGCCCGGCGCGCAGGCCTATGACGATGCCTCCGCCCACAGCGATAAGCTCATCGATGTCACCCCTGTGGGGGCCGAGAGCACGATGCACCTGGAGCTGCGCTTGCAGTATGCCAAGGACACTGCCATCATTGAGCCGACCGAGTATCCGGCGCTCGATGAACTCGTGCGCATCATCAAGGCCGCCATCGCCGCCAACCCTGAGGTCTATGTGACCATCGATGGCCACGCCGATCAGCAGTACGGCTCGGACCACGCCTACAATCAGCGCCTCTCCGAGGACCGCGCCAAGAGCGTGTGCACCTATCTCGCCGCCAACGGCATCGCCGAGGGCAAGATGAAGGTGGCCGGCCACTCCTTCGATCAGCCCAAGGACCCCGTGAATCTGCAGGACGGCACCCCCTCCAACCGCCGCACCGAGATCGTCATCCGCGGCGTGGATGAGGCCACGCGCGAGCAGATCCGCCAGTCCCTGAAGTAAAGTACCCCCTTCCGAGAGCACGAAGAGATGGGCACACTCCAACGCTATATTCTGCGTTCCTTCCTGGTTGCGGCCGGGTTGACGGGGTTGGTGCTGACCTTCGTGCTGTCGGTGGGGTTCCTCTTCCAAGTTTTCCAGTTTGTCATGCGCGGCGCTTCGGCCGGCTTGGTGGCGCAATATTTGGCCGCCTCGCTGCCTGAGGTGCTGGGCTTTACCATCCCGCTGGCGCTGATGGTGGCCTCGCTCCTGGTCTTTGGCCGCCTCTCCACCGACAGTGAAATCGCCGCGATGAAGGCGTGCGGCATCAGCTTCCTGGCCATTATGCGCACGCCGGTGATGATTGCCATCCTCTGCTCGGCCCTCGGCTTCTACCTGCAGAACTACGCAATGCCCCGCGGCCATTACGTCCGCCGCTCCATTGCCAATCGTCTAGCCCTGGATGCCGGCGTGCAGCTTATCGAGCCCGGGCGCTTCATCGACGAAATTGACAATGTCGCCGTCTTCTGCGACCGCAAGGTCGATATGAAGGACGCCGACGGTAAGGGCTACACGCAGCTCTACAATCTGCTGGCCATTGACCGGCGTGACGGCTTCCTGCGCGAAATCCATGCCGACCAGGCTCAGATGCGCTCGCAAGGGAGCGACTTGGTCTTTACGCTCCACCGGGCCACCATCTCCCCGCCCGAGAAGGGCATTGAAGGCGTGGTTGCCTTCAACGAATTCTCCTACGTCTGCAAAGACGTCATCTCGCGGACCAAGAAGTATCTCAAGAAGCCCAAGGATTACGACTTCGGCGAGTTGCTCGCGGCTGAACGCGAGGCGCGTAAGACCTCCCTTTCCACCAAGAGCGAAGCCAAGTGGCGCTCTAAGCTTCTCTTCCTGCTCAATCATCGCACCGTCTGGGCGCTCTCCTCGCTCTGCTTTGTGCTCGTGGGCATCCCCCTTGGTTGCCAAACCCAGCGCAAGGACTCAGCCAAGGGGATGGCGCTAGGCGTGGGTGTGGGCATTGCCTTCTTCCTCTTTATCCTCCTCTCGGAGGCGCTCTCCGATAAGCCGGCGGCTTATCCTTGGGTGCTCGTCTGGACCCCGGTGGCCCTCTCGCTCGGCGCGGCCGCCTTCCTTATCCCCAAACATCAGTAAAGGAGCTGCTATGGCCATCCATCCTCTTGCTTACGTGTGCGAAGGCGCCAAGGTCCACCCTGAGGCCGAGGTCGGCCCCTTTGCCTACATCGGCCCGAATGTCACCATCGGTCGCGGCACCAAGATTCACCACCACGCCACGGTTGAGGGCCACACCACCCTGGGCGAAGATTGCGAAGTCTTCCCGCAGGCCTGCGTGGGGATGAAGACGCAGGATCTCAAGTGGCGCCCCGGGAACATCACCTACGTAGAAATCGGCGATCGCACGGTCATCCGCGAGTGCGCCACCATTCACTTGGGCACGATGGACGGCACCAAGACCGTCATCGGCAGCGACTGCCTGATTATGGCCTACTGCCACATCGCCCACGGCTGCGTGCTGGGCAACCACATCATTATGTCCAACAGCGTGCAGGTCGCCGGCGAGTGCGTCATTGAGGATAACGCCATCATCGGCGGCACCTCGGGCATTCTCCAGTTCACCCACGTGGGCACCTTCGCAATGGTCGGCGGCGGCACGCAGCTGCGCAAGGACGCCCCCCCTTACATGCTCACGATGGGCGTTGAGAACCTCACGGTGCGCGGCCTCAACTCGGTGGCCATTCGCCGTCACCCCGAGGCCTTCTCCCCCGAGGCCTTCAGCGCCCTCAAGGATGCCTACCAGTTCCTTTACTCCGAGGGTCAGCCCCGCGCCATCGCCCTCGAGCGCATCGCCAACGAACTGCCGCAGTGCGCGGAAATCCGCCACCTGCTCGACTTCTACGCCAACGCCTCCAAGCACGGCGTGGTCTAAGTTTTCCCTGCAATGCCCGGCGGCCCCACGCCTTTGTCCAACCGCCCGGGCGGCAGTCTCGCCGCCTGGCTCCTGCGTATCACCTGCCCGGCCGTTGTCTTCGGCTATCTGGCCTGGCAGGCGGTGGCCTCGGCCAACTGGAAGTTTGCCCTCTGCCTGCTGGCGCTCGTGGCCACGCTGGTGGGGGGCGCCTTCGCCATTGGCCGCTTGAGCGCCCACTGCCGCGCTGCCGCCACCGAGGCCGAGCGCCAACGCCGCCTGGCCGCCGCGATGCAGCTCACCCGCCGCTTGGGCGGGGTCTTCTGCGGGATGGCCCTGGGCGTAGGCCTCTGCTACACCTTTGAGACCGGGCGCTTCTTCTCCATCGCCCTGCCGCTTCTCCTCTCCGGCTGGGGAGCTATGTTCTGGCTCTTCCGCCGAGCCTTCCGCTAATCCTTCCTGCCGCCTAGCGCCATCTCCGGCGCGGGCCACCTTTAGTTTCCCTATGAGCGATCAAGTCACCCCCAAGCGCACGGTCGTCATTGTCGGCCGGCCCAATGTCGGAAAGTCCGCCCTCTTTAACCGCATCGCCAACCGCCGCATTGCCATCGTCCACGACCAAAGTGGCGTGACGCGCGACCGCATTGTCCGCGAGGTGGCCTGGAATGACGAAGCCTTCCACCTTGTCGACACCGGCGGCATCCGACTCTTCGATGGCACCCGCGAGAAGAATGTCATCGAGATGGCCGTGCGCGACCAGGTGGATGTGGCGATGGCCGACGCCGCCTGCATCATCCTGGTGGTCGACGTCCTCTCTGGCCTCCAACCGGCCGATGAAGAGGTCGCCCGCCTCGTCCACAAGAGCGGCCGCCCCTGCTTCCTGGCCATTAATAAGTGCGACCTGCCCCAACACGAGAGCGGCGCCGGCGACTTTGCCAAGCTCGCCTTCCCCGCCTTCAAGGTCTCCGCCCAGCACAACCGCGGGATGGAGGAGCTGATGGCCGCCGTCACCAAGGCCCTCCCCCCCAAGAGCGAAGCCGAAAAGGCGGCCGACGCCAAGCCCCTGCGCGTGGCCATCGTCGGCCGCCCCAACGCCGGCAAGTCCTCCTACATCAACCGCCTCCTGCGCAGCGACCGCGTCATCGTCAGCAATGTTGCCGGCACCACGCGCGATTGCGTCGACGTTCCCTTCACCATCGGCACCGGCCCCACCGCCCGCCGCTACACCCTCGTCGACACCGCCGGCATGCGCCACGTCCACAAGATCGACACCTCCGTCGAGCGCTTCTCCCTCTTCCGCAGCGAGGAGGCCGTGCGCGAGTGCGATGTGGCCGTCCTAGTGATGGATGCCGAAATCGGCCCCACCACGCAAGATAAGTACATCGCCTCGATGATCCAGCGCGAGGCCAAAGCCTGCGTCATCCTCATCAACAAGTGGGACCTTGCGCGCGCCAAAGGGTTTACCGAAACCGCCGCCATCGCCCACATGCGCGAGATGCTCCCCTACCTCCGCCACGTCCCGGTGGTCTTTATGAGCGCGCAAGAGGGTTACAACGTCCGCAACAGCATTGAAGCCATCGACCGCGTGGCCGAGCACCAACGCCGCGTCCTGCCCACCGGCGTCCTCAATCGCACCCTCTCCAACGCCCTCGCGCAAATCCAAATGCCCGGCAAGAACGGCCGCCACCTCCGCTTCCACTACGCCACGCAGACCGGCAGCAACCCGATGATCCTGCGCCTCTTCGTCAACGACGCCCGCCTCGCCACCAAGCCCTTTCAGGACTTCCTCATCCGCAACATCCGCGAGGCCTTCGACCTCGAGGGCGCAGCCATCATCCTCCAATTCCGCTCCCGCGTCAAACCCGGTGAAGGGCGCGACAAGACCGCCCCCGATGGCGAAGAGACGAACGCCGAGCCCGGCGAAACCTCCGCCCCGCCGCGCCGTCCCCTCCCGCGTCGCCCCCGCCCCACCGGCAAGCCCTCCCTCGGCCGCGGCCGCAACAACCTCACCCCCAAAGCCTTCCGGAAGCGGAAGTAAATGCCCTTCCCCCTCCCGCCGGTGACCGAGGCCGAGAGCGGTCTGCGCGCCGATGCCTGGCTCGCACGCCGCTACCCGGCCTTCCCTATGGCCACCCTCCGCCAGCTCATCGCCTCGGGCGCGCTCCTGCGCTCGGGTCACCCCTGCCCCAAAGGCGAACGCGTCCGCCCCGGCACCTCCTACACCCTCCTGCGCGAACCCGCCGCGCCCCCTACCCTCGCGCCCAACCCCGCGCTTCCCCTCGCCCTCCTCCACGAGGATGAAACCCTCCTCGCCGTCGATAAACCCGCCGGCCTCGACTGCCAACCCAACGCCCCCGGCGAAACCGACACCCTCGCCAACGCCCTCCTCGCCCGCTTCCCAGACCTCGCCGGTATCGGCGATGGCCCCCTCACCTGCGGCATCCTCCATCGCATCGACCGCGACACCTCCGGACTCGTCCTCGTTGCCCGCACCCAAGCCGCCTACACCGCCCTCCGCGCCCAGTTCGCCGCCCACACCGTCGAGAAGCACTACCTCGCCCTCGCCCAAGGCACCCTCTCCGCCCCCGGCCACCTCGAACACCTCCTCGCCCACAACCCCCGCTGCCCCGGCCGCATGATCGACGCCTCCCGCTGGCACGACGCCAAACGCCCGATGCGCGCCGTCACCGACTATCGCCCCCGCCGCACCCTCAACCTCCAAGGCCTCCCCTTCACCCTCCTCGACGTCACCATCTACACCGGCGTCACCCACCAAATCCGCGCCCAACTCTCCCTCGCCGGCCACCCCCTCCTCGGCGACCGACGCTATGGCGGCCTCCAACTCCCCAACTTCCCCCGCCACTTCCTCCACGCCGCCTCCGCCTCCTTCACCCACCCCACCTCCGGCGCCCCTCTCACCCTCTCGGCACCCCTCCCCCCCGACCTCACCACGCTGATAGCTAACAGCTAGCCGCTAGCCGCTAAGCTTCCGGGGGCTGCTCGCCCCCGCACCCCTCGGGAGCGCAGAGCGCTCCACCCCGGCCGGTGCGCCCTTCGGGCACGCCGGCTCTCTGTTATCCGTCATCTGCGAGTGTTAGCGAACTTCCCCCATGTCGCCCGTTCTGACGGCCGCCGTCCCCGGCGGCCAGGGCACTGAGGCCCACGCGCCCTCGATAGGGTTACTAAGGAGGAGAAGCATAGACAATCTTTTGTTATCAATTAACACATTTCCGTAAATTATCCGCAGGCCGCAGAACATGGTCACTTTCACTTCCGTTGGAGTGTGTGACATAGGCGTGCCCTACACGATTATCCTCTGGCGGAGGTGTCTGCCAATCACCATAGAGTTGCTGCAACATCGCTTCCGTTTCACTTGGCACAGGCAGTTCGTGCCCACCGAAGGTGAGCGTTGAAGAAGTGACAAACCAATCGCTAGGGAAGACATCACGGTCACAACGCACCCATCTCGCTCGTCGAGGAAATGATGAGAGCAAATCATGCAAGCGGACAAGGGTTTGATGGCTAAATCCAGAAAAAGGAAGCGCAGCGAGATAGAGCAAAATACTCGATAGAGCATATGGATGATAGAGCGGTTTCTGATGCTGCTTGCGCGTAATAAGACGACGGAGGGCAACAAGCATAAAGCGTGTACAGAGCTGCGCCAAACGCCCGGAGGGAACAGGGTCAACAATGAAGATGTCAACAAAGGCACGATAGGTTTCGATCGAGGCTCCCGGTGTAAGGCGATAGAAAACACGGCCACAGGGA